>CAVDTR010000019.1:0-52267 GCA_963612015.1 Lachnospiraceae bacterium
TAAATCGTTATTTTGTTAGCTGAAATATTGAATTTTCAAGGTGCGAAGCCCATTTTGGGTATGGGAAGTCTTAGAGAATAAAATATGGTAGAATTTATCACAAAAATGGAGCATATGAGATAATGATATGGTTATGGATCGTCGCAACAGTGGTTGCCTATTTTATAAAAGGTTTGTGTGGATTTGCAAATACATTGGTGTTTACCTCGATTCTGGGATTTGGTTCAAATAACGTGAATATATCGCCGGTCGAACTGGTGCTTGGCTATCCGACCAACTTTATCCTGACCTGGAAGAACCGGAAATATCTGCGCACCAAGGTTTATCTGCCGCTTATCGCGCTTGTTCTGGCGGGGAGTGTGGCTGGGGCGTTTATGCTCAAAAACATTGACGCACGCCTGATCAAGATTATTTTTGGCATGGCGGTTATTTTAATCGGGATAGAGATGCTTTCCCATGAGATACATACAAATTCCAAGAAGAACACATCAGGGCAAGGCACGGTCTCAGAAAACACGGCGGGATTAAGAGTGTTTCTTATAGTGGTCGGTGTTTTATCCGGTGTTCTCTGTGGACTTTTCGGGGTGGGAGCGCTGTTGGCGGCGTATGTAAGCCGCGTGACAGATTCAAATGATTCGTTCAAGGCGAATATCAGCGTGGTATTTATTGCGGAGAACACTTTTCGGATCGTGGTATATAGTGTGCTCGGCATCATAAATGTATCCTGCTTAAAGCAGGCACTTGCGCTGATTCCATTTATGTTAGTGGGACTGTTTTGCGGCATGAAGAGCAGCCAGCTTTTGGATGAACGCATCGTAAAGCGGATCGTGATCGCGCTTTTGATATTGTCAGGGATTGTGCTTGTGATAAAAAATGTTGTATGATAAAGAAACACGACATATAGTTGTCGTGTTTCTTTTACTATAATGACAGGTGTAAAGGAGCAGATATGGGAAGCTGCCCGGTAAAAAGCTGCTGCGAAGAAAAGCGGCTGGAGCATTGCGGCGAATGCAGCGAATTTCCCTGCACACAGCTAAACGAGTTTGCTTATGCAGAGCAGGGTGGAGGATGATCTGCTTAAGGATTTGCTGGATAAGTCCTACGATCTGGTACTTAAGAGCTTCAGCAAAAAGAAGCAGAGAGAAATCTTAGAAGGCGGAGACAAAAACGATGGCATTTGATTTTAAAAAGTTGCACCGGAAAAGTGGAAAACGGTTATCCGGCATCCGATAAGAAAAAAGTGAGGAATCGTCGCATCTGGTTGGCACGGAAAGATTGACAGTACAAAAATTACTCTTTATAATAAAAAGATACGGATGGAGGCAACGAGACTCCATAAGAGAAAGAGGAGAATAAGAATGAGCAAAGTAAGAACACGTTTTGCACCAAGCCCGACCGGAAGAATGCATGTAGGCAATCTTCGTACGGCACTGTATGCGTATCTTTTGACAAAGCATGAGGGCGGAGATTTCATTTTAAGAATAGAGGACACCGATCAGGAACGCTATGTGGAGGGCGCGGTTGATATTATTTACCGTACACTGCAAAAGACCGGTCTGATCCATGATGAGGGACCGGACAAGGACGGCGGCTGTGGACCGTATGTACAGAGCGAGCGTCAGGCGCAGGGTATTTACCTTAAGTATGCCACTCAGCTGATCGATAAGGGAGAGGCATATTACTGTTTCTGCGACAAGGAGCGCCTGGAGGGCTTAAAGCGCACCGTAGCCGGAAAAGAGATTTCCGTGTATGACAAGCACTGTCTGCATCTTTCCAAGGAAGAGGTTGAGGCAAAGCTTGCGGCTGGTGTTCCGTATGTTATCCGCCAGAATAACCCGACCGAGGGAACAACCACCTTTGAGGATGAGATCTACGGAGATATCACCGTCGATAACGCAGAGCTTGACGATATGATTTTGATCAAGTCCGACGGATATCCGACTTACAATTTTGCAAACGTAGTGGACGATCACCTGATGGGAATTACCCATGTTGTCCGTGGAAATGAATACCTTTCCTCATCACCGAAGTACAATCGCCTGTACGAGGCGTTTGGCTGGGAGGTTCCGATCTATGTACACTGCCCGCTGATCACCGATGAGAACCATCAGAAGCTTTCAAAGAGAAGCGGACATTCTTCTTTTGAGGATCTGATCGAGCAGGGATTTCTGACAGAGGCGGTTGTCAATTTCGTAGCGCTTCTCGGATGGAGCCCGGCAGACAATCAGGAGATTATGAGCCTTGACGAGCTTGTTGCAAAGTTCGATTACCATCACATGAGCAAGAGCCCGGCAGTATTTGATTACACGAAGCTTAAGTGGATGAACGGCGAGTACATCAAGAAAATGGACTTTGATGCATTCTACGAGAAGGCATTGCCATATATCAAGGAAGTCATCACAAAGGATTACGATCTTAAGAAGATCGCAAAGATGGTACAGTCCCGTATCGAGATCTTCCCGGACATCAAGGAGCATATCGACTTCTTCGAGGAACTTCCGGAGTATGACATCGCGATGTACACCCACAAGAAGATGAAGACCACCGCAGAGTCCTCACTGGAGGTTCTGACAGATGTTCTTCCGATCCTTGAGGCGCAGGAGGATTACAGCAACGATGCACTTTATGCGGCATTGTGCGATTATGTGGCAAAGAAGGAAGTAAAAAACGGCTATGTAATGTGGCCGATCCGTACCGCTGTTTCCGGTAAGCAGATGACACCGGGCGGCGCAACAGAATTGATGGAGGTACTCGGAAAAGAGGAGACCATCGCTCGAATTAAGAAAGGTATTGAGCTCTTGTCAAGAGCCTAATTGCATGCAGTATAACAATTCTCAGATTCAGGCAATCAATCATTTCAAAGGACCGTGCATGGTGCTCGCTTCGGCGGGCACCGGCAAAACGGCGGTAATTACCAGACGAACGCAAAAGTTGATAACGGAGCATGGGGTCAACCCGTCCAACATCCTTGTCATCACGTTTACCAAGGCGGCAGCAACAGAGATGAAGCAGCGCTTTATGCAGATGATGCAGCAGGAGCACACGCGGGTAACATTTGGAACATTCCATGCGGTCTTTTTCATGGTGTTAAAGGTGGCGTACCATTTTGATGCCTCCAACATCATCCCGGAGGAACAGCGCTATCAGCTCATGCGCCAGATTGTTGCCTCGCATCACCTCGATTACAGGGATGAAAATGAGTTTGTCGGGAATCTACTCGGAGAGATATCCAAAGTCAAAAACAACCGGATCGCACTGGAAAATTACTATTCCAGCCAGTGCGGGGAGGCGGTATTCCGGCAAATCTACAAGGAGTATGACTGGTATATGAAGCAGAACCGGAGGCTCGATTTTGATGATATGCTTTTGTATACCTACGAGCTGTTTGACCAGCGACCGGATATTTTGCAGGCGTGGCAGAACAAATACCAATACATACTGATCGATGAGTTTCAGGACATCAACCAACTGCAATTTGATATCATTCGTATGCTTGCCAGCCCGCAGAACAACCTCTTTGTTGTCGGGGACGATGACCAGTCAATCTACCGGTTTCGCGGTTCCAAGCCGGAGATCATGCTTAAGTTTCCGCAGGAGTACCCGGGCTGCGCGACGATCCTTCTGGATACCAATTACCGCTGCGACCAGAACATCGTGGACGGCGCGATGAACCTGATCCGTCACAATAAGGAGCGCTTTGAAAAAGAAATCCAAGCCGCAAAGGGCGCACAGGAGCCGATCCGCTATCTTTCTTTTAAGAACCAGAAGGAGCAGAACCTTTTCTTGATCAAATCCATAGAGGATGCGGTTAAGGAGGGCGGCAGTTTCTCGGAGTTTGCGGTACTATTCCGCACGAACACGCAGCCGCGGCTTCTGATCGAGCAGCTTATGGAATATAACATCCCGGTGCGGATGAAGGATCAGATCCCGAATATCTATGAGCACTGGATCGCCCGTGACCTTTTGACCTACATACGGATCGCGGCGGGCAGCAGGAAAAGAGCGGATTTTTTGCAGATCATGAACCGCCCGAAGCGATATATCGGGAGAGATTCGCTATGCGAGCCGGAGGTGGCGTTTGACGAGTGGATCAAGATGTACGACGAACAGCCGTGGATCGCAGACCGGATCGAGCAGTTACAGTATGACCTTAAAATGATAAAGACCATGAACCCGTATGCGGCGATCAACTACATCCGCAGGGGCATCGGCTACGAGGAGTATCTGCGGGAATATGCGCAGTACCGCAGCATCAGTGCCGAGGATCTGATCGACATACTTGATGAACTGCAGGAGAGTGCAAAAGGCTACAAAAGTTATAACGAGTGGATTGACCATATCGCGACGTACACACAGGAAATGAAGCGGCTTATAGAAAAACGCATGCAGGTGAAGGATGCGGTGACGCTGGCAACCTTCCACAGCGCAAAGGGACTGGAGTTCGACCGCGTGTTTCTGGTGGATGTCAACGAGGATGTCATTCCCTACAAAAAGGCGGTGCTCGATAAGGACATCGAGGAGGAGCGGCGGCTTTTCTATGTTGGGATGACAAGAGCGAGAAACCGGCTGTATATCTGTTCGGTTGCGTCCATGCGGGAGGAAGATATGCAGGTATCGCGCTTTGTGGAGGAGTCGAAAGGAATAAATCTTAGCAAAAACAAATAGTAAACACCGTCACATGGAGAATGTTCTCTGTGCGGCGGTGTTTGTTTCATATTTTCTTATCGTACACGCGGCGCTGTTTTATCAGAAGCTTTGAGCGCGATCAGATTACCTTTCTTTTTCTGATGATGGCGATCACAATGGTTACGATGTTCCAGAGTAGGGATGTACCCGAGAGGGATACGGCCGCGGTAGCTAGAGGTTTGGAAACGCTGACTCTGTCGCTGATTGCGGTAATATTGCCCGCGTCAAGCGTTGTGTTATCTGTCAGCGTCAGGATCAGGTTGCCGTCGTCGTCAATTCGGCATCCCTTGATTCCGATGCCATCTTTCCCGTCAGCACCGTTTTTACCATCAGCACCATCTTTCCCATCTTTCCCATCTGTGCCGACGATTTTGCCGAGGTTGGTAATAACTCCGTCGGTAAGGGTGATGATCAGGTTGCCGTCGTCGTCAATTCGGCACCCCTTGATTCCGATGCCATCTTTCCCGTCAGCACCGTTTTTACCATCAGCACCATCTTTCCCATCTTTCCCATCTGTGCCGACGATTTTGCCGAGGTTGGTAATAACTCCGTCGGTAAGGGTGATGATCAGGTTGCCCTCATCGTCAATATTTACCGATTGAATTCCGGTTCCGTTCAAGCCGTTTTGTCCGTTTTTGCCTGCGACACCCGTGTCCCCTTTGGCTCCGGTAACTTTACCGAGATTGTATACAGCATCATTGGTCAGGGTGATAATGAGGTTGCCGTTTTCATCTACAACAGCATCCTTGACGCCGACACCGGTATCGCCTTGGTCGCCTTTGTCACCCTTGACATCGGTTACAATAACGGTAATGAGTATATCGCTGTCCACCGTAAAGGTGACTTCGGTCTTATTGACTTCGGAGAGCAGTTCGCCGCCGATGTACCAGCCTTTGAGAATATAGGTCGAATCAAGAGTTATGGTTGCGGTAAGCACAGTTCCTCCGCTAACCTTGTCGCCGCTGGCGATTTTTTCTTTGCCGTTCTTTACCGAAAGGATACAGCCTTCCAAAGTCGTTGGGAATGTGACCGTATATTCTGGTATCTCTTCGATTTCGGTGAAATACACCTGAATATCGGTTGCAGTTTCCATAACGAACTCATAGTCGTACTGGCGGTACTGCTTGTCATCGGTCATTATGGTGTCAACCTTGCCGCCACGGGTAATGACGAGCTTCTGCACGCGGTAATTTTCTGTAGCCTGTGCGGTAAGAGTGATTTTCGTGCCGGCGGGAATGTCTGCGCCTGACTGATAGCCCTGTTTGGTCGCCACAGCACCGGTCTGTTCGCCGCTTGCGGCTGAATAGGTCAAATTGACACGCACGGGAACATCAAATTCCAGACCGATCTCGGTGTCTTTTGTAATGGTCAGGGTGAAGCTTTCGCCGCTTTGCCCTTCGGCATCGGCTGTCCATGCGCGGAACTTGCAGTCAGCGTCCACCTTGGCGGTGAAAGTCAGTGTGGAATTGTCAGGAACATATACGCTGTTATTCTCATTTAGAGTAATGCTGTCGCCGTTGGCATCGGTTATGTCAACTGTACCGCCTCCTGAAGGTATGCTGACCTTTACAAGCTTGCCGATTTCAGAAAGACTTACGAATTCTGCCTCGACAGTGTATTTTTCGGAAGCAAGTCCCAACGTATAGCTGTTAGAGCCTGCAGCGTCTATAGTTTCGATGTTGCCTGCAGCGTCGGTGATTTTCCACATTTTCAGCCCATAGCCCTTGCTGGGTGCGGCGGTAAAAGTTACATCATCGGTAACCGAGCCGCCGGGGGTATTCAGAGGAATAGCGCCCACCGCCGCGCTGACCGTACCGATCACCGTTCCGTCTGCCGTGTAGGTATCGGTAAATGTGATCTGAGCGGAACTTATTGCACGTCTGGTGGAAACACGCATATTGGCTTCACCATTCAGGGTAAAGGCACATACGATTGTTCCGTTTTCTTCGGGTGTAAAAATCATCGTTTCTCCGCCGTTGTCGAGTGTCAGGGATATAAGTTCATATTGCCCGTTTTGTGGGGTGACCTTTACCTTGATAATCTCGCTCTCGCTGATTTCATCTCCCGATTTGATCTCAACATTACCGAGATGGCGCACCTTAATGCCGGCAGCATTTTCGTTGTCGATCGAGTAGTTTACCTTATAGTCTTTTTTTGCAGTGGTAACTTCGGCAATATTCGACCATGTGCTTTCTTTTTCTTTGCCGTCTACCTTGCAAACGGAGGTAACAGCAAAGCTATAGTCGGTATTGGTTTTCAGATTTTCAATCTCATAGGAGGTCGTATTGGCAGAGAGCAGATCAGAGATTTTCGTATACTCACCGTTTTCTATACGGTACACATAATAGCCCTCTACATCCGGCCAGCCGGGGGTTTTGTCGGGTAGAGACCAGGTAAGATGTACCGCTTCCTCACCGGTCAACTCCGCCTCCAGATCGTTTACAGCGGGTGCAGGGGTGCTGATGTTTGTCAGGCTGTAGCCGATAAAGACGGTCTTGTTTCCCTCCTCACCGTAGAGATGACGGAACCACTGTCCAAGCGTCCAGTCAAAGGTATACTGTGTGTAAATGCTTGCCGGGATTCCTTCCTCGACGAGAGACGGGCCGTCAATGTCGTTAATCGCGCCGATGCACCCCTGCGAGGAGGTTTTCGTGGTCGAAACGCCCGAACCGTTGCTGTAACTCAGACTGGTTTCAAAGCCTACATCGTGCGAGAACAGTATGCCATCACCGAGTACCCCGAAGCTGATGGAGAAGTTAAAGTAAAATCCGTGCGATATATCTTCTGAGATCGATTTGATATTGCTCTTGGAATAGGAGACCTCATTCAGTCCGCCCGCGTAGCCGAGACGGATAGTGTTCTGGCTGAGCTGCTCTGCACCGATTGCACTGTATGCACCCCAGCCTAATTGATTGTACATATATGGGTTGCCCTCATTGCCATCCAGCCAATTTTCCTCTTTGCTGATTTGCTCAAGGGGGTAATAGCAGGCTTCGGTTTTGGAGGTTTTATCCGATTCCTTGGTAATGGCACGATTGCCCTTTTCCTCCATATAGGCGTTGTATTCTTCAGCAAAGCTGTTGTAGTCATCAATGCTCATTTGCTGATATACCGGCTGCTGCGGTATTGATAGAGTCATTGCCGTGCCGTCCGACCATTCTCCGTTTTCATCGAGCACCTCATAGCAGTAGATAAATACCGGTGTTCTTGCAACTAGAGCCGTATTATATGCTTGGGCCTTGACGGTCATTGCGTATTCTGTTTCTAGCGCTTCAGAGTAGGTTTTGCTCCATTCAAGGGAATAGCCCGCCGAGATATTCAGTTCAAAGGGCGCAAGCAGTCCGCCGTAGCTGTAGGACATGCCAACACTGTAGGAAACGTTGTTCGAGGAGGATTGTTCCAACTCGTAACTTTCAGTTATGGTGTAGTCGGTCTCGTTATTTGAAGAATCACTTAGTGCCGCAAAGTAGGGTGCCGCCTGTATGACTGCCTTGACCTCCGGGTCGCTGTAGGCGTAGCTTACACCCTTGTAGCGGGCAATAACGCCATCCTGGTCACGGTCGCAGGAGGTGAGTAGCACCTGCGCTCCACAGCCGTAGTTACCACCGTTCACATTGTTTGGCCCCCAATCAGATATTATGGTATTAAAGCCGGTCACTGCGCCGTACTCATCGTTAGAATCACTATATACGCCAGTAATCATCCCCTTTTTGAAGGAATAAACATCGTCTTTATCTCGGCAGGAGGCAATAAACACAATCTGTTCCCTACCAACGGTATTTCCATCGAAATTGCCCACAGCAACTGATCGGAACAATTCTTCCTTGCCGCCAAGCCCATCAGTGAACTGGAATCCACTCACCGAATAGCCCTTGGAAGAAACTGTATTAAACTGACCGGTGGAAGTGTTGTATGTATAGACCGAACCATTGAGAAAGAGGTAGTCAGCTGCGGCACTGCTGTCAAAAGCAACTGCCGCTGCGGTTGTATACATAATTGCACCCTCACCATCGTAGATGCCACTTTTCTGCGTCCACTTGTTGGAGGTCATGGTATTTACAGCACTTTGCAAAAAGCCCCTGTTCTGATTATTGAGAAGCACAGAGTATGCGAATTTTTTCTTGTTCTGTATAACTCCAAAAGATATGGTATTGGGGGCTATCGTACCACTATCTTCCATTCCAACAACAGAAAGGTCCTCGTAGCCGTCATTATTGAAATCACCGCTGACGAGTGAAACGGCGCTGATGGTCGTAGCGCTATATTTGCCATTATTATCCGGTTGTGTCTTATCCATTACATTGTAAACTTCGTCGGCTTTTTGATCGACGATACTGTTAGATAAATTTGAGTTATATCCAGTTCGGGTACCATATTTTATCTTGAGCTGCGGTGTTAAATAATCCAGATCCGCCGAATCCGTAAGGATAGGTTGAGATAAAACGGCGAGATCATCAATGCCGTCACCATTAAAGTCGCCAACGCACATGCGAACATATAGTTTATGCTGATTGTTGTAATCGGAATCGCTTGATCTGATATAATCCGCAGTACCTCCACCGTTTTGGGTATGATACCGCTCGATATATTCATCGTGAAGTAATCTGTCTCCGATTTCATTATATCCCTGATCGTTCAATGTGTTGCTGCACATTGTGAGGCTGCCGCTGTCAAAGGAATATTCTTTGATAAAGCAACCAAGATTATTGCTGCTTTCGGAGCTGGTTACATTGTTAATTTTTCCTATAGAGGTACTGCTGTTCGGTACATAGACGATAAAGGTGTCTTTGCCGTCGTTGTCAAAGTCACCCGCTGTAACTGTAATCAGGTTGTTGGAGTAGAAGTTTTCCATCACAAGCTTACCTTTGTTGTCATAGATCCACTCCATTTCGCCGACTACCTGTGAGCCGACGAAACTGTTGTTTACCGCATCGTAAACATGGGCATAGACCTTTCGGTCGTCGCGGTTCAGTCCAACATATACGATGTGGTCACTCCGTCCTGTGCCGTATGGATCAAATGCCACAGACTGCATATAAGCATAGTTGCTGAAAGCACTTATATCCACATTGGACAGTGAGCCGTCCGAGGCAGTGTTACTATTGGATATAAAGCTTTTCAGACTGTCCGATGTCCCTACATCGGCTATTTTGCCGGTTGTATGACCAGTATAGGTCTCAAAGTAAATCAACTCGCTTTGTTCTACCATGGCAAAGGGATGGTCAACGTCGTAGCCGTAGGGGTTAGTAGTTTTATCATATCCGGATGGTACCGTATTTTTCATCAGCGAATTAGCTTCATCGGATGAAAAGGCAGGACTGTCGGAGTCTTCGGCAAAAGCTGAAAACGGCAAGCTGACAGCTAGCACTGCGATAGCAAGTACTGCACATATAATTCGTCGTATAATGGTATTTTTGTTCATAAGTCATCTCTCCTCTATAATTTTGTCTATTTGCCATTTATAGCAGCAGGTAAACAAGCGTGATACAATTCTCCACGATGCTTATACTATGATTTTATCATAGCAAATGCGTTTCTGACTTTGTCGTTTACGCTGTATTTCGGTCGTTTACGCTGTAACTGTGAGTTCGGGTGGAATACCTCTTGTAAAAACGTGGATTTTCAAGTACGATAATGTACGGATAATTTTCCACATACTAAATGTAGAAAAAATGAAACGAGGAGGTGCCTCGTAGAATGAAAAAATATTTACGGTGGATATGTTTAGCACTGTTTTTTGCGCTTTGTATAGGCATAGTATGTTTCTTGCAGAATTTTACCAAGCTCAACACATCCATACAATATCTTGAATGGAAAAACGCCTATATGTTAGGAGCAGACGGCACGAAAACGGAGCTGGATTATACAACACCTGCAGAAAAGGGCGACCATTTTCGATTGGAAACAGTTATTCCGGCAAGCAGCGAATACGGAAATTTAGTATTTGAAACGGCAGGACTGAACATGACCGTCAGCATAGACGGTAAAGAAGTGTGGCAGTCGGAAACTACGATGCCGGAGGACACTGTGGGACAGACGCAGGCGATTATCCCTCTGCCGAAGGGCACAGAGTGCCGTCTTACGATTACCGGAACGGTAACTGACACGGCAAGCCTTATTTTCCCGCCTTTGCCGCGCTTTGTTCCGGTAGATGCAGAAGAAATCGAAAGCTACGCTTATGCAAACTACTATGGCATTCCTGCCGGAGCAACAGCTTTTCTATCGTTGATGATCGCCGGACTGTTTCTTTTGGGGCTGGCGCGAAATAAAGCGGATTGGAGTCTGATTCCGCTTTTTCTTGCTTCCGCGGGGCTTACGATGCAATGGATCACCAAAGGAATGGGACATCATTTTCTTAGTGACGGACCGGTCGATTTTCTGAACCGGCAGGAGATTGGTATTCTGTTGCTCGTGCTTTTGGTCGTTTATCTTGTGATGAGCCGACAGCGAAAATTCTGGAAATACTTCGGGATCTCTGTCGCTGCTAGTGCCGTTGCATTGGGGATTGCATATACAGTATCATTCTTCACAAGCAGCTACTTTTCAAAATATATTGGCAGGTTGTTTGCGGATGTTGTGGAGCTTGCGGATTATTCAGAACTTTTGTATTGGGTTACCGTCTGGATGGTTGCGGTGTGCACCGTCATTTCCGCTTATGCCGTAATGCGCTCAATTATCGCACAGCAAATGGAAACCCAAACGCTTCGACTGCGCAACGAGCTAATCATGAACAGCTATCGTGCGATGGAAAATAAAGTAACCGACAGCGCCGCTATCCGCCATGAAATGAAGCATAAAATAATCGCCCTTGACGCACTGTTTCAAAAGGGCGATATTGATGCTTTGGGACAACTGATCGGGGATATAAAACAGCAAAACGATCATCTGGCACAAACACAGTTTACCGAAAATTTCACGGTCAATACGATCCTGCAGGATGCTGCTTACCGTGCTGCCAAGTCGGATATCCGTTTTGAAGTGCTTGTTTCTGTTCCGCCGCAGTTGACCGTTGCCGAATGTGATCTGTGCGAGCTGCTTATGAATATGCTGGACAACGCACTGGAAGCTGCTGCTGAGGCAGATGCCGGACAACGGTTTGTTCGTTTTCAGATTGAGACAAAAAAAGGATTTCTTGCAGTCAAATGTGAGAATTCGTATTCCGGCAGGCGCAGGCAGAATGCGAACGGCATCTATATCACGACCAAGAACGATGCCGAAACCCACGGCTTCGGCTTAAAGCTGATGAACGCTGTCGCAGTGCGTTACCATAGCATACTGGATATTTTTACTTCGGAGAATCAAATTTTCACCGTTCAAACGGCGTTGAAGCTGCCAAAAAAATAAACAAAAATAAAGAAGGAAACCGCTTTGTGTCCTTCTTTTGGGATTTACATAGCTATTGATTTATATAGCGTACTAATGCACTTTGGAAGGTCTTGTAATAGGTTCTCCCAATCGGGAGCGTTTCGCCGCTTTGCAGGGAAAGTGTAGTTCGCCCGATTTCCCGCACTTCATTCAAATTTACAAGATAGCTGTTGTGGCAGCGCGCAAATTGACCAATCGGAAGCTGCTTTTCAAAATCCAAAAGCGAAAAATAATAAGTGCTGTTACCGGTGCTTTGATGGATTATAATGCTGTGGTTGCAGCTCTCGATATACCGGATATCCGAAAGCGATAAATGTACCAGTTTATTTCCGATGTGAACTACAACCGTTTTCGGTATATAATTCAATTTGAGATCAGTGCGGATCGCGCTTGCCAGTGCCTCTCGACGCACGGGCTTTAAGAGAAAATGGATAGGCTGGACGCCGTACCCTTCGCAAAGATAATCCTCACAGGCTGTTACAAAAATTATGGACACCCGATTTCCTTTCGCTCTTAAAGACCGGGCAAGTTCCATACCTGTCATACCATCCATTTGAATATCCAGTATCAGCAGGTCAAAAGGACAGCTTTGGATATCCAGCCGTTGTTCAAGCTCACAGGCCGAACGGAAAGATTCAAGCCTGTATTCAAAATTGTCATTGGTTAAAATATCACTGCAAAGAGAATATAAATTTTCTCGTGTTATATCGTCATCATCACAAACAGCAATTCGGTATATGCCCATTTTCTCACCTGTAAATTCGGAATTATTTTGTTTGTTTATATCATATTTCCGGGCAGATTGCAACCAAGACGGCATAGCGGTTAATCACCGGTTCCTATCTGGTTTCTGTACATAAGTTAGGTTTTGCTTCAGTCATCCATGCTGTCGAACAGCTCATCATCCAACATCTCATCAAAACGATCTGCTACGGCTTCGTATTCTTCGGTGTCATCGATAAACTCCACGGAAGGAAGTCCTTCTTCATCCTCAAAGTAGCGGTAGATATAGACATCGCCGTTGGCATTGTCGTTGCCGTTCTTATCAAGCGGCATGAGCGCGATGTAATCCTGCTCGCCCATATCAAAGATCGTTAAGATACGGCATTCAACCTCGCCGTCATCCAGATCTAAAGTGACGCGGATGTCGTCCATCTCATCCTCGGTAACCGGTGTGGCTTTTTCATTCTTGTTCATAGGCTCTCCTCTGTCAGGTAGTAGATTGCCGATATCCGTTTGAATATCGGTGGATATGCATATCATTATAAAAACATGCACGCGTAAAGTCAAATGTATTTGGTATATACAAAGAACACAAAAAAAGATATAATAAATGTAAAGTCCGCCAATCTATGTGTAGGATCGGCGAATGACAAAATTAACAGGCATCACGTTGTAGGCTGGAGGAAGAATGAAATATACGGTAAAAGAAGGCAATTACAGAGATATGGGAGCAGCCGTGCTCGGAAAGAACGCGGCCGTGTTTACGTTCCGGGGCGAGAAGGAGGACACCTGCGCGGTTGTTCTGGTGGATCGCGGCACGAAAGCGGTCACAAAGATCCCAGTTCCGGACGAATACTGCATGGGTTCATTGCGTTCAATTACTGTGGAGCTGGGCGCGCCGGAGAAGTACCTGTATGAGTACGAGATCAACGGAAAGACGTTTCTCGATCCGTATGCACGCGCGATCGTCGGTCGCGAAGTGTGGAACGATAAAAAGCGCGCAGAAAGCGATTATAAGGTCTATGGCGCGATCGTGGCGGAGAGTGTCAGTGCGGACAAGGATTACTGTCCGGAGATCCCGAAGTCACAGATGGTCATGTACAAGCTGCATGTGCGCGGTTTTTCCATGGACGGAGGAGCATCAAAGCGGCTGGCGGGTACGTTTGGCGCGGTCGAGGAGCGGCTGGAGTATCTGCAGGAGCTCGGCGTGACGACGGTGGAGCTGATGCCGGTCTATGAGTTTGAGGAGATGCCGGTTCCAAAGCCAAAGGAGCTTCCGGAGTACCTTACCTGGGAGAAAAAGGAGAGCGACCTCATCAAGCCGGAGGAGGAAGAAGCTCAAAAGAACACAAAGATCAATTTCTGGGGCTACGAACCGGGCAATTATTTTGCGGTGAAGGCTTCTTATGCCAAGCGCCCGCAGAAGGCTGCGCAGGAGTTTAAGCATCTGGTCGAGGCGTTGCACAGCCGCGGGATGGAATGCATCATGGAGATGTATTTCCCGGAGACGGAGAACCATAACCTGATCCTGGATGCGCTCAGATACTGGGTCAGAAGGTTCCGCGTGGACGGCTTTCATCTGCTGGGGGGCAACCTTCCGATGACTGCGATCATGCAGGACACGCTGCTTAGCAGAACGAAGATCTTTTACATGGATTTTGACGAAGCCATGATCGATCCGGCGAAGAAGTACAAGAACCTGTATGTATACAAGGAGGAGTACCAGTATCCGGCGCGCAAGATCTTAAATCATATCAATGCGGATATGACGGAGTTTATGAACCAGCAGAAGAAGCAGGGGCAGCAGGTCGGATATGTCAATTACATCAGCAGCAACAACGGATTTACGCTTGCGGATGTATTTATGTACAATGACCGCCACAACGAGGATAACGGAGAGAATAACGTGGACGGGGATGCGTGGAATTTCAGCAACAACTACGGCATCGAGGGACCGACGCGGCGCAGATATGTAAGTCAGATCCGGCATAAGCAGTGGCGGAATGCTGTTTTGATGGTATTTCTGGCGCAGGGCGTGCCGCTTGTGTGGAGCGGGGACGAGTTCATGAACTCACAGCAGGGCAATAACAATGCGTACTGTCAGGACAATCCCATCGGCTGGATCAACTGGAAAAAGGCAAAACTCCATCAAAAGGATGTGGAGTTTGTAAAGGCGGTCAGCGCATTTCGCAAGGAACATGCCATTTTATCGCAGGAGATGCCGTTTCATTTTTCCGATTACCGGACGCTTGGCTTCCCGGATGTTTCTTATCACGGGGAGAATGCGTGGATCTGCGGCTTTGACCTTGGCAAGATGAATCTCGGACTGATGTACTGCGGTGCGTATGCCAAGGAAGAGGAAGACGTGTATGTTGCATACAATTTCTATTCGGCAGTTTCCACCCTTGCTCTGCCGAAGCTGGATAAGAAGAAAAAGTGGTATCTGGTGATTGACAGCGCAAACGACAGTGAACCGGTCGGAGCGCCTGTGCTTGCGAAGAATCAGCAGACGGTTGCATTGCAGCCGCAATCAATTTGTGTTTTGGTAGGAAAGTAGATCATGAAAGCTTGGAAGCATTTTTGTACGATTACAAAGCATAAGAATCTTGTTTTGGTAGGTTGTTTTAAGGTTGGACTGTATAAGCAGGGACTGCTTCACGACCTTTCAAAGTACGGACCGACGGAGTTCCTTGTCGGGGCAAAATATTACAGGGGCTATATGAGCCCGAACAATGTGGAGCGCGCGGAGACCGGCGTGTCGACGGCGTGGCTGCATCATAAGGGACGCAACAAGCACCATCTGGAATACTGGGTGGATTACGCGGCGGCGGACGGCAAGGATGCGGAATCACACAAGGGAATGTGCGGCATGAAGATGCCGATCCGCTATGTTGCAGAGATGTTTATCGACCGCCTGAGCGCTTCCAAGAACTACAAGGGCGACCAGTACAACGATAACTGTCCGCTGGAGTATTACGAGAGAGGAAGAGGGGCTTATCTGATCCACCCGGATACGGAGGCACTTCTTGTCTATCTGCTTACCATGCTTGCAAAGCGGGGTGAGAAGGAGACATTTTCCTTCATCAAGTACGAGCTTTTAAAGGGCAAGGTCCCTTATGAAAAGGAAGAACTGGATAGACGAAGAGAGGCACTTTAGGCAAAGGGAGGCAAAGCGCCTCTCTTTTTTACTGGGAAAAGCACTTAATCCACCGATGTTTCATAGAATATAGAAAGCGGCAGGGTCGGTGCATCCTTATGATATTTCAAACGCCATTATCACCGGAGGAAGAGAGAGAATGCCTGATTAAGATGAAAAATGGTGACCAGATGGCAAAAGATGAACTGATATTGCACAATATGCGTCTGGTTGCCCATGTGGCAAAGCGATATAGCTCTTCGGAGGAGGAGATGGAGGATCTGCTGTCGATCGGGACGGTCGGACTGATCAAGGCGGTCAACACATTTAAGGCGGACTTTGGCAGCCGTTTGGCAACGTATGCGATCCGCTGTATCGACAATGAGATGCTGATGCATTTCCGCGGAAAACGCAAAACGCGCGGGGAGGTTTCTTTGTTTGAACCGATCGGAACGGACAAAGAGGGAAACCAGATCCATCTGTTTGATATTTTAGAGACTGCGGACGAGGACGTGGCACTTGAACTGGAAAAGAGAAGCCAGATCGAGCAGCTTATGCGTCACATGAAGGATATTTTAAGCGAGCGGGAGTACCGGATTATCACAAAGCGCTATGGGCTTTGCGGCGAGGAGGAAAAGACGCAGCGGGAGATCGCGCATGAAATCGGGATATCGAGATCCTATGTATCGCGCATCGAGAAGCATGCGCTGGAAAAACTCAAAAAATTTCTTACAAAATAGACTGGAAAAAGATGGATTTTATGATACAATAAATTCATCTTTTTTATCTTTGCATAATTCTATGCATTTTTCCAAGAAATCGGAACAGGAGTACTATGTATAGCAAAATAAGAACAGCCCTGCTCAACGGTATCAGCGGCGTTGCAGTGTGGGTGGAGGTGGATGTCAGTCAGGGACTTCCCATGTTTGAGATGGTCGGCAATCTTGCACCGGAGGTAAAGGAAGCGCGCGAGCGTGTAAAGACTGCGCTCCACAACAGCGGCATCCTTCTTCCGGCAAAGCGCATCACGGTGAACTTATCGCCCGGCAACATGCGAAAAAGCGGGACAGGCTTTGACCTTGCGATCGCGGTGGCGCTGCTTGCGGCACTTGGCTTTGTCGAGGAGGAAGCCTGCAAGGATATGCTCTTTATCGGGGAGCTAAACCTAAACGGAAGCCTGCTTCCGGTCAACGGTATCCTGCCGATCGTGTGTGACGCGAAGGAGCAGGGCATCCGGCGGTTTGCAGTTCCGGCTGCAAGCTACCGGGAGGCGACGCTGGTGCAGGGTGTTGAGGTGTTTGCATTTTCCGGGATCAAAGAGATCATTTCTTTTCTAAAAGGAGAAATGAATTATAAGAATCCTACATATTATATAGAAGAAAAACGGACAAGGGAACACCGGAAGGATTTCTCGGAGGTAAACGGTCAGAAGCTGCTGCGCAGGGCGGCGGAGATCGCGGCGGCTGGGATGCACAACATGCTGATGATCGGACCACCGGGAGCGGGCAAGACCATGATCTCGGAGCGCGTTGCGACCATCCTTCCGCCGCTGACCGAGAGCGAGATGCTTGAGGTGTCAAAGGTGTACAGCGTCTGCGGAAAGCTGGCGCAGACGCAGGAGCTGATACAGGAGCGCCCGTTCCGAAGCCCGCATCACACGGTGTCAGGCATCGGCTTGTCGGGGGGCGGTGCGAATCCGATGCCCGGAGAGATCTCGCTTGCGCATACCGGTGTCTTATTTCTGGACGAATTTCCGGAGTTTCAGAAGCAGGCGATCGAGGTGCTTCGCCAGCCGATGGAGGATCATGTGATCTCCCTTGTGCGGGGCAATCGTTCCGTGGTGTATCCGGCGGGCTTTTTGCTGCTTGCGGCAATGAATCCCTGCAACTGCGGGTACTATCCGGATATGCACAAGTGCCGCTGCACGCCGTCTGCAAGAAGCAGATATTACCAGAAGATCTCAAGACCGATCCTTGACCGCATTGATCTGTGTGTAGAGACGGTGCCGCTTAGCTACGAGGAGCTTGTCGCCACAAAGACGAACGAAGCTTCGGAGACGATACGGGCGCGGGTGGTCGCCTGCCAGCAGATACAAAGACATCGGTATGCGGGGGAGAGCTTTATACACAATAGCCGGATTCCTGCCTCTAAGATGAAGACATATTGCAGGCTTGGCACGCAGGAAGAACTGTTTATGGAGAAGGTGTTTGAACGGGAACAACTAACAGGGAGAAGCTTTCACAAGATCCTCCGGGTGGCGCGGACAATCGCGGATTTGGAGAAGCAGGAGGACATTCAGCTGCGTCATCTGAAGGAGGCGGTGTGCTACCGGAGCATCAGTGAACATTACTGGGGAGGTGTGGAATGAAATATGCACACTGGATGGATAATATACCGGGGATATCGCGCGGAAAGATCTTCCGGATACTGGATCAGGTAGAGACTCCGGCGGAGCTTTTTGAATGCTCCGATGAGGCAGTCAAAAAGCTGGAGGGCATCACGGAGGAGGATGTCAAGGCAATCCTTACAAGCAGAAGGACAACGAATCCGGATGAGCTGCTTGGTGCGCTGACGCAGAGGGGCATTTCTTTTGTAAGCTATCTGGATAACGAATATCCTGCCAAGCTTCGCAACATCGCAGATCCGCCGTTTGCACTGTACTATATCGGACACCTGCCGGACGAGAAGAAGTACACGGTTGCGATCGTCGGGGCGAGAGGGCGCTCAGCGTATGGCATGGAGGCGACGCAGAAGCTTGCACAGGAGCTTGCGCGGGAGCAGGTTCAGATCATAAGCGGGATGGCAAGGGGAGTGGACGGCGATGCACATAAGGGAGCTTTAAAGGAGAAAGGTGCGACCTATGCGGTACTCGGCTGCGGGGTGGATTACTGCTATCCGGCAGAGCACCGATATCTGTATGAGCAGATCCCGGCGGACGGAGGCGTGCTGTCCGAGTATCCGCCGGGGACGATGCCGATCGCAAAGCTTTTTCCGGCGAGAAACCGCATCATATCCGGGCTCAGCGACTGCGTGGTGGTGACGGAGGCTAAGAAAAAGAGCGGATCGCTGATCACGGCGGACTATGCGATGGAGCAGGGAAAGGATGTCTATGTCGTTCCGGGGCGCATTACAGACACCCTAAGTCAGGGCTGCAATGCTCTGATCCGGCAGGGCGCGGGCATCATTTTGGACATCGAAGATTTTAAGAAGGAACTGTCGCTTCACGCCTCGCCGGACTGCATACAAATGGACTTTCGTAAAAATTTACTTGAAAAAGAAGAATGCTTGGTGTATAGTTTACTCGATTTTTGTCCAACAGCGGTTGGGACGCTTCTGGAGAAAACATCGTTTTCCTTACTTGAACTTTTGGAACTGTTAGAGCGCATGGAGAAAAAGGGACTGATCCTGGAGATCGCGCCGAATTATTATGTCCAGCGCATATAGAATCGGATAAATATAAGGAGTACATCTTATGGCAAAGTATCTTGTGATCGTGGAGTCACCCGCAAAAGTTAAGACCATCAAGAAGTTTTTGGGGAAAAATTACGAAGTAGTAGCTTCAAACGGACATATTCGTGATCTGCCGAAGAGCCAGCTCGGAATTGATGTTGAGCATGATTTTGAACCGAAATATATTACAATCCGGGGAAAAGGAGATATTCTTGCCATGCTCCGCAAGGAGGTCAAGAAAGCGGATAAGATCTATCTCGCAACGGACCCTGACCGCGAAGGAGAGGCAATTTCATGGCATCTTAGCAAGGCGTTAAAGCTTGAGAACAAGAACGTTTCCCGTATCAGCTTTAACGAGATCACGCAGAATGCGGTTAAGGCATCCTTAAAGAATCCGCGTGAGATCGATATGGATCTTGTCGATGCACAGCAGGCAAGACGTGCGCTTGACCGTATGGTAGGTTACCGCATCAGCCCACTTTTATGGGCGAAGGTTAAGCGTGGTTTAAGTGCAGGCCGTGTACAGTCGGTTGCGCTCCGCATCGTCTGTGACCGGGAGGAGGAGATCAGTGCCTTTATCCCGGAAGAATACTGGAGTCTGGATGCATCCCTTGCCATCAAGGGAGAGAAGAAGCCGGTGCTTGCAAAGCTGTACGGCAAGAAAGATGATAAGATTGCCATTGCATCCTCCGAGGAGATGGATGCGGTTCTGGCAGAGTTGAAGGATAAAGAGTTTCAGGTGCTTGATGTAAAGAAAAGTGAGCGCACCAAAAAGTCACCGCTTCCATTCACCACGAGTACCTTGCAGCAGGAAGCATCTAAGGCACTCAATTTCCCAATCTCAAAGACCATGCGTATCGCACAGCAGCTCTATGAAGGTGTTGATGTCAAGGGACAGGGAACGATCGGTCTGATCACCTACCTAAGAACGGATTCCATCCGTATCTCCGATGAGGCGCAGGCTGCTGCGGCTTCCTTTATCCAGTCCGCTTACGGCGATAAGTATCTGTCGGAGGGAAGAATCAAGAAGGAGAGCGGTGTCAAGATCCAGGATGCACATGAGGCGATCCGCCCGTCAGACATCAACCACACACCGTCGGAGCTTAAGGATTCCTTAAGCCGGGATCAGTTCCGTCTGTACCAGCTTATCTGGAAGCGCTTTGCGGCAAGCCAGATGGCAAATGCCCTGTACGAGACAACCACCGTCAATATCGGTGCCGGGGATTACCGATTCCGCGTGTCGACCTCAAAGGTTGCCTTTGACGGCTTTATGAGCGTGTATGTCGAGGCGGATGACGAGAAGGAAGATTCCAACGTATTATTGAATGCGATCGACGAGAATACGCATCTTACATTAAATGAACTTGAGCCGAAGCAGCACTTTACGCAGCCGCCGGCACATTACACGGAGGCATCACTGGTCAAGGTATTGGAGGAGCTTGGCATCGGACGGCCGAGTACCTACTCCCCGACGATCACGACGATCCTTGCGAGACGATATATCATTAAGGAGAACAAAAACCTCTATGTGACCGAGATCGGCGAGGTGGTCAACTCGATCATGAAGGAGTCCTTCCCGACGATCGTGGATGAGCATTTCACGGCGAACATGGAGTCCCTGCTCGATGCAGTCGCGGAGGGAAAGGTCAACTGGAAAACGGTTATCGAGAATTTCTATCCGGATCTTGACGCAGCCGTAAAGGCGGCGGAGAAGGAGCTGGAAAAGGTTACGATCGCAGATGAGGTATCCGATGAGATCTGCGAGGAGTGTGGTCGCCACATGGTGATCAAGTACGGCCCGCACGGCAAATTCCTTGCGTGTCCGGGATTCCCGGAGTGCCGCAACACGAAGCCGTATTTCGAGAAGATCGGTGTTGCCTGCCCGAAGTGTGGCAAGGACATCGTGCTGAAAAAGACCAGAAAAGGTCGTAAGTATTACGGCTGTATCGACAATCCAAACTGTGATTTTATGAGCTGGGGCAGACCGGTTGCAAAGAAATGTCCTAGATGCGGTGGCTATATGGTTGTAAAGGGAAATAAGTATGCCTGCGCGGACGAAAAGTGCGGCTACATTATGGATCAGGAGTAGCAGATTTCCCCGGAACAAAAATAGTTACTGAATAGTTGCATTTTTACATTGAATTGTCAGAAAAAAGGTGCTACAATCATTTTAGTGTATTATATTTTGTATGGGGAGGCTATATGAGCGTTCAATTACTGGATAAGACTCGTAAGATCAACAAGCTCCTTCACAACAACAGCTCGTCGAAGGTAGTTTTCAATGATATATGCGAGGTGATGACGGAGATCCTTGATTCGGATATTCTTGTCATCAGCAAAAAAGGAAAGGTTCTCGGCTCCAGCGTCTGCAAGAGCGTGGATGAGATCAAGGAGCTGCTTGCCGATGAGGTCGGCGGCTATATCGATCCGATGTTAAACGAGCGCCTGCTCGGCATCCTTTCGACAAAGGAGAATGTCAACCTTGAGACGCTTGGTTTCGGGGAGGAGTCCCGCAGATACCGCGCGATCATCACACCGATCGACATTGCGGGGGAGCGTCTGGGAACACTGTTTGAATACCGCAGTGAGAATGAATACAACATCGATGATATCATTCTTACCGAGTACGGTACAACGGTTGTCGGACTTGAAATGATGCGCTCCGTCAATGAGGAGAGCGCCGAGGAGGCAAGAAAGCAGCAGATCGTACAATCGGCGATCAGCACGCTGTCATACTCCGAACTTGAGGCGATCATCCATATTTTTGACGAGCTGGACGGAACGGAAGGAATCTTAGTCGCCAGCAAGATCGCAGACCGTGTTGGGATCACGAGATCGGTCATCGTCAATGCGCTTCGCAAGTTCGAGAGCGCGGGAGTGATCGAGTCGCGGTCATCCGGCATGAAGGGCACCTACATCAAGGTTGTCAATGATGTCGTGTTTGACGAGATCGAGGATCTTAAGCGCCGTAACAAATTCAAAACCAAATAAGATACCAACGGATGGTACGAGGATAAAAGGACTTATAGCAATATAGGTTCTTTTTGTTTTATTTTGGGGACAAAGCGGCACAGATGCGGTATCCCCATCAGACGACAGAATTGTACGGCAAATGACAAGATAGTGTATATCTAGTATCTAAATTTTGGGAAAAACACAACATTTTGTAAAAAACTGCTTGTGTTTTTTATGAGATAACATATAATGAGTATGATAGAATACTTAGGTGTATTAGAAGGAGGCTATATGATCTCGACAAGTGCATTTGATTATATCAATGTTTTGGACAAGGCTGCGGACGCAAGCTGGACACGCGAGAGCCTGATCACAAACAACATCGCCAATGTGAACACGCCGAATTACAAGCGCCGTGATCTCGATTTCGAGAGCGTGTTAAATGAACAGCTCGGCAGTTGCAAGCATGAATCACTGGATGCAAAGATGCGCACGGTGGATCTTAGCCAGCTCAACCCGATGGTATATACCGACCATTCCAGTCTTTCCTACCGGCTGGATGGCAACAACGTAGATATAGATACGGAGGAGGCGGAGCTTGCATCGGAGCAGATCAAGTATCAGGCGCTTACCACCAGTATCTCCAAGGAATTTTCGCGGATGAAGTCCGTGATCAGCTAAGAGAAGGCTTTTGATTAGGGTACAGATGAGGAGGAAAGGACATGAGTTTATTTCAGTCTTTTGATATCAGCGCTTCCGGCATGACCGCAGAGCGTTTCCGGACAGATATTATCGCGGAGAATATCGCCAACGTCAACACGACCAACCGCGGGGACGGACAGCCGTACCGGCGCAAGGTGGTTACGTTTGAACAGAGAACGATCACTCCGTTTTCCAAGTATTTCAACGAGTCCCGCAACCCGTATGTCGGCAATGGTGTCAAGGTGAGTGCCGTGACAGAGGATTACGCAACGGATTTTACCGCGACGTATGATCCGTCGAACCCGGATGCGGACGCGAATGGATATGTGTATTATCCGAACGTCAATACCGTTACGGAGATGACGAACCTGATCGATTCAACGCGCGCATTCGAGGCAAATGCGACCGCTTTTGATGCGAGCAAGTCGATGGCGCAGACCGGACTTACCATCGGTCAGTAGGATACATAGGAGGAGATAAGCGTACATGGATATCAGCATGTTATCCGGAATCAATTCCGACTACTTAACTACATACGCAAAGCAGAATTCGCTGGTGAATACAACGGACGATTCCTTTGGCTCCGTTCTTTCATCCATGCTTAATTCCATTGACGAGACAAACGATCTGCAGAATGCCGCGGAGCAGGCGGAGATCCAGTTCGCACTCGGAAAGTCGAGCAACACGCACGACCTTCTGATTGCAGAGTCCAAGGCGGAGGTTGCCTTACAGTATACCGTCGCAGTGCGTGACAAGATCATCGAGGGCTACAAAGAACTGATGCAGATGCAGATTTAATAGAGAAAAAGGGGTAGTTTACTATGCCGGAGCAACTGAAGAAGATCATCGACCGCGTGGCCGCATGGTGGAAAAAATTTAATAATAAGCAGAGAGCGCTGTGGATCAGTATCACAGCGGTTATTTTGCTTTCACTTGGAATTTTGGCATATGTCGTGTCCAGACCGACAATGGTTGAGCTGTATGATGCGGAGAGTCTTTCCGAGGCATCCAAGATCAGCACCCTGCTTGAGGACAATGGTATCAGCTTTGAGACGCAGAACGGCGGATGCAATTTCTATGTAGATTCCAAGGATCAGGTAACGGCGAGCTACCTTTTAGCTTCCAATGATTACCCGTCTGTCCCGTATTCCATTACGAATGTTACGGACACCGGATTTTCAACGACAGAAGCGAACTCCAGACGACTCTGGATTGACTATCTGGAGAAGAAGTTTGCTTCCGACCTTGCACAGTTTAACGGAATCGAGTCGGCTGCTGTCACGATCACTCTGCCGGATGATGACGGAACGATCCTCTCCGGTGACGAGGAGGGAACGGCTGCTGTTTCTTTGGTGCTTAGTTCTTCCATTTCCGAGGAGCAGGCTTACGGTATCGCAAGACTTGTGGCAACCCAGCTTGGCAATAAGTCAACAGAGGGCATCACAATCCTTGACCAGGATATGAATATCATCTATTCCGGCGAGGATACCAATTCGCTTTCCTCTGTGATCAGCTCACAGCTTACCAATACACAGAAGCAGACACAGTGGATGGAATCCCAGGTCAAGAAAGCACTTGCATCCACTTATGCCAACATCGATGTGTCTGCACATCTGGCGATCGATTACTCCCAGAAGGATCAGACCAAGCACGAGTTCTATGCTCCGGACGGACAGACGAACGGCATGATCGGATCACAGAGCTCTTATTCTGCAGAGGCAAACAATTATGACGGAAGCATTCCGGGAACCGATACAAATGACGATACACCGGAATATATGATCGATACCAACGACACCAGCAACTATACCGTGGATGATGTAGATACCACCTATCAGAACAATGAGCTGATCGAACAGATCAAGGATCAGGGTGGCACGATCGACACCGCCAGTTCCTCTGTGTCAGTTGTCGGAACCCACTATGTCACCTACACGGAGGCACAGCTTCAGGCAGCGGGAGAGCTGGATAATGTGACGTATGAGGAGTATCAGCAGCTCCACAGCGAGCCTACCGAGGAGACGGTAGATGATACGTTTATTTCCGTGATCTCGAATGCAACCGGCATTCCGGCGGCTTCCATCACGTTTAAGAGCTATGTCCAGCCAATCTATACGGTGGATGCTTCCAGTGGAAGGTCAATGTCCGATATCTTACAGATCGTGCTTGCCGTGCTGATCTTTGCACTGCTTGGATACGTTGTATTCCGCAGCACGAGAAAACAGCCGGATACAGAGCTGGAGCCGGAGCTTTCCGTTGAGACACTTTTGGAGTCAACCCAGATGTCTCCGGAGGATGAGGCACTTGAAAATATCGGATACTCCGAGAAGTCCGAGACGAGACTTCTCATTGAGAAATTCGTGGATGAAAATCCGGAAGCCGCTGCACTGTTATTGCGCAACTGGTTAAATGATGATTGGGAGTAAGCTGTCATGAGTAATAATCAGGAAAATTACAGCGGGGTGCAAAAGGCTGCGATCCTGTTAATTACATTGGGACCGGAAAAAGCAGCTTCGATCTTTAAGCATCTCAAGGAAGAGGAAATCGAAGAATTAACGCTTGAAATCGCAAATACCAGAAGCGTGTCTGCACAGACCAAGGAAGATATCTTAAACGAATTTTATCAGGTATGCCTTGCACAGCAGTACATTGCAGAGGGGGGTATCGGCTACGCCAAAGAGCTTTTGGAGAAGGCACTTGGAGAGGACAAGGCGCAGAATGTCATCGCCAAGCTTACCGCATCCTTACAGGTTCGCCCGTTTGAGTTTGTGCGAAAAACAGAGCCGAGCCAGCTGTTAAACTTTATTCAGGATGAACATCCGCAGACAATCGCGATGATCCTGTCATACCTTCCGTCGAGTCAGGCTTCCATGGTCATCGGAGCCCTGCCGCCGGAGAAGCAGGCAGATGTTGCGAAGCGTATCGCAAAGATGGATCGTACTTCACCGGATGTGATCAAGGAGGTAGAGCGTGTGCTTGAGCGTAAGCTGGCTTCACTTGTAAATCAGGATTACACCATTGTCGGTGGCGTGGATGCGATTGTAGATATCTTAAACAGCGTCGACCGCGGAACCGAAAAACATATTATGGAATCTCTCGAAATCGAAGAGCCGGAGCTTGCAGACGAGATCCGCAAGAAGATGTTCGTATTCGAGGATATCCTGTTGCTCGACGACCGTGCGATCCAACGTGTGTTGCGTGATGTGGACAATGCGGATCTTGAACTTGCGCTTAAGAGCACGGGCGAGGAAGTACAGAATGCGGTATTCCGCAACCTTTCAAAACGTCTTGCGGCAATGATCAAAGAGGATATGGACTTTATGGGACCTGTCCGTATGAAGGATGTTGAGGAAGCTCAGCAGAAGATTGTCAGCGTGATCCGCAAGCTTGAGGATGCCGGAGAGATTGTAATTTCCCGTGGCGGAGGTGACGATATTGTCGTCTAATCTTTTGAAACAACAGTATGGATATAATGAGCAGGCAGGAGCGCGGATCATCAATTCCAACCAGCGGATGGAGGAGCGGATGCGAGAGCTTGCCCGCATTTATCAGGCGGCGGATGACGAGAATGGAAACCCTGCACCGAATGCAGACTTTGTGGAGGGAATCCTTGCGGAGGAAGTGCCGGAGGAACCGAAGATCGACACGGAGGCGCTGATCGCAGAGGCACAGGCAGAGGCAGACCGCATCGTTGCGGAGGCAAAAGACCGCGCGGATCAGATGCTAAACGATGCCAACGCAAAGGCACAGAACCTGTACGAGACACAGAAGCAGGCGGGGTATGACGATGGCATAGCACTTGCGAGGGAAGAGCTTGAAAAACAGAGTGCCGACCAGCAGGAGCAGTACCAGAGACAGTGTCAGGAGCTGGAGGAGGACTACCGCACAAAGCAGGAAAACATGGAAACAGATCTTGTGGATGCGATTATTCAGGTGTTTGACAAGGTGTTTCATATCCAGTTTGAGAATAAGAAAGAGATTTTACTTTATCTGATCAAAAATACGCTTAGTTCCATCGATGCGGGAAAGCATTTCCGCATTCTTGTCTCAGAGGATAACTGGCAGTATGTAGATGAACATCTGGATGAGCTGCGGGAAGAACTCGGAAGTGATGTGACGATTGAGACTGCAAGGGATCGCAGCATGGACAACACCGACTGCAGGATCGAGACGAATTTTGGTGTGTATGACTGCGGCATGGATCTGGAACTGGACGCACTGTGCCGGGACATCCGTTCCCTGTGCAGCTAGAGATTGATCTTGGAGACGAATACATAGGTGATTAAAGAAGCAGAGAAGTATTTACAACTGATGGATCGCACCTACTACAAGGCGTATGGCAAGGTTGTAAAGGTAGTTGGACTTACAATAGAATCAATAGGGCCGGAAGCGCGGCTGAACGATCTGTGCAAGATTTATCTGGATCAGAGCCGCAGCAATTATGTCATGGCAGAGGTGGTCGGATTTCACGATTCGCAGCTTATCCTCATGCCGGTTGACAGTGTGGACGGCGTAGGAGTTGGATGTACTGTGGAATGCACGGGACATCCATTATCTGTTTTGGTAGGGGATGAAGTGCTCGGACATACACTCGATGGCATCGGCAGACCTACCGATGGTCTGGAGATCCATTCCAACATGGAGTATCCGGTAGAGGCTATGCCGCCGGATCCGATGGCACGAAAGATCATCAGCGAGGTGCTCCCGCTTGGCGTTAAGGCGGTGGACGGGCTGATCACGGTCGGAAAGGGACAGCGTATCGGTGTTTTCGCAGGTTCCGGTGTCGGAAAGAGTACGTTAATGGGTATGTTTGCCCGGAACACCAAGGCGGATATCAACGTGATCGCACTGATCGGCGAGCGTGGACGTGAGGTGCGCGAGTTCATTGAACGTGACCTCGGACCGGAAGGTATGGCACGCTCGGTTGTCGTGGTGGCAACTTCCGACAAGCCAGCGTTGATCCGCAACAAAGCGGCAAAGACGGCGACCGCGATCGCAGAGTATTTCCGTGATCAGGGCAAGGATGTCCTTCTTATGATGGACTCCCTGACACGTTTTTCGATGGCACAGCGAGAGATCGGGCTTGCATCCGGCGAGCCTCCTGTTACAAGAGGTTATCCGCCGAGTGTATATTCGGAGATGCCGAAGCTGTTAGAGCGGGCAGGAACCTCCGACCGCGGTTCGATCACCGGACTGTACACCGTTCTTGTAGACGGTGATGACATGAATGAGCCGATCACCGATACGGCAAGAGGTATCTTAGACGGACATATTGTTCTTGACCGTAAGCTCGGACAGAAGAACCATTATCCGGCGATTGATGTGCTGCAGAGCATTTCCCGTGTCATGAGTGCGATCGCGACACCGGAGCACAAAAAGCTTGCCGGTAAGCTGAAGAACGTCCTTGCAACTTACAACGAGGCGGAGGATCTGATCAATATCGGTGCTTACAAGAGTGGTTCCAACCCGGACGTTGATTATGCAATCAAAAAGATCCGGAAGGTCAATGAGTTTTTATGTCAGGGAACCGATGAAAAATTCCTTTTTGATGAGGAAATCACTCTGCTTGAACAGCTTTTTGCAGAGGGATAGAAGAGGTGTAGACGATGGCAAAATTCCGATATCGGATGCAGAATATTCTCGATATTAAGTTAAAGCTTGAAAGTCAGGCGAAGATCGCCTACGGGATCGCGGAGCAGGAATACCGGACACAGCAGCAGAAGCTGCAGGAGCTTGTGGTGCGCAGGATGCGCTATGAGAAGCAGTTAAAAGAGCTGATGAACGGTGTGATGGATATCCGGGAGATCAACCATGCAAAGAGTGCGGTGGATTCCATGAAGGTGCTTGTGCGCCGGCAGATGATGGAGGTACACCGGGCGGAGAAGGCTTTGGAAAAGGCGAGAAATGAACTAAACGAGATTATGCAGGATCGCAAGATGCATGAGAAGCTGCGCGAAAAGGCGTTTGCAGAGTTCCAGCAGGAGCTGCTGGCAGAAGAGGGAAAGGCGATCGACGGTTTGGTAAGCTATACCTACAATGCGAGAAAGTAAGGGAGAGACATATGCCGGGCAAGAAAAAGTTAGAGGACAAAGAAAATACAAAGCCAAAAAAGGATGAGGCGGATAACGAGGAATACGAGCAGGAAAAGTTTGGAAGCAAGGTGCTGCTCGCAGTCGTGACACTGCTTATCATCGTCATCTGGCTGGGAATCATTGCACTTCTCATCAAGATGGATGTTGGCGGATTCGGATCTTCCGTGCTGTACCCGGTATTGAAGGATGTGCCGTACATCAACAAGATCCTGCCGGAGAATGAGAATACCACAAGCGAAGAGGTGGATACGCAGTACAAGTTTGCATCTATGGATGAGGCGGTTGCCCACATCAAGGAGCTGGAGCTTATGCTTGCGGACAGCCAGCAGGACAGCAACGACAAGCTGGCGCAGATCGATGACCTGCAGAGCCAGAATCAGGAGCTGCAGCAATACAAGGATGAACAGGCAGATTTTGAATTATTAAAAGAAAAATTCTACGAAGAGGTTGTTTTTGGAGACAGTGCACCCGATATAGAAGAATATAAGACTTACTACGAGAGCATTGACCCTGCAAACGCCGAAGTCTTATATAAGCAGGTAGTGGAACAGTCTACCTACAACAGCCAAATGGACGACTACGTTCGCACTTATTCTTCGATGAAAGCCAAAAACGCTGCTGCGATCTTTGACACGATGACAGATAATCTGCAGCTTGTGGCAGACATTCTTGACAATATGGATGCACAGTCGAGAGCAGATATCCTTGCAGCGATGAATCAGGATACTGCGGCAAAGATCACGGAGATATTGGAACCGCAACGTTAAGTCCTCCAAATAAAAAAGAAAGGAGGAATCACAGAATGGATATCGCACAGATCAAATTGCCGGATGTGACAGCACCGGGAAGTGATTTTAAAGCTGGAAATGTCACAAACACACAAAAGTCGCAGACACAGACATCTTTTGCAGACTGCTTACAGTCGCAGGAGCCTTCGGCGAAGAGCACCAAGACGGCGGGCGTATCCGGCAGTGACAGTGCACAGACAGACTCTTATGACCGTTACCGCTACAAGGATAAGAGCGTCGATGTGGCAAAGGATACCGACACTTCCGACAAGACAGCGGCGGCAAAAGAAAAAGCCGATCAGCTTGCAAGGGATGTAGTCAAGAGTGTAAGCGATGATCTTGGCGTGGACGAGGAAAAAGTGACAGCCGCGATGGAGACACTCGGACTTACAGCACTCGATCTTTTGAACCCGCAGAACCTTGCACAGCTTGCCAGGGAACTTACCGGAGCGACAGATGATGCCGGACTTTTGCTGAATGCAGATTTCAAACAGCTTTTGTCTGATGTGACAGCACTTGGCGATGCGTTTGTGGAAGAGACCGGAGTGAGTGTGGAGACGATTGCACAGTTTACGGAAGAAATGCCGGAGTTTACGGTAACTGCCGGAACAGACAACGGTGCGTTACAGACCGAAACTGCCACAAGTGATGGAATGACTGAGTCGGACGCAGGTCAGAGCACATCGGATGCGAATGTGGATACAGTTGCAACGGATACAGCCGCAGCGGATGCCGGTCGGGAGAATGCAAAGGTTCTTACAGAGGATCAGAACCAGTCTTCGGATGAACCGACCGAAGGTGAGCCGGATCAGATCATAACCGCGAAGCCGGTACAAAGACACCAGAATGATTCTGCTACATCCGAGACGAGAGGCGGACAGTTTACCGATCAGCTTGCAAATGCCGTGAATGAGGCGATGGCAGAGGTTGATGCAGCCGGAGAGATGTCACAGACGGTTTCCTATACTTCGGTGGATGCAATCGACGTGATCAATCAGATCGTGGAGCGCGTGCGCATCAGTCAGGGAATCGATACGACCACGATCGAGATGCAGCTTAAACCGGAAAACCTCGGAAGAATTTACCTGAACATTTCCAGCCATGAGGGCATTGTACATGCGCAGATGTATGTACAGAATGAGGATGTCAAGGCTGCACTTGCGGCACAGATTGCTACATTAACTGAGAGCCTTAATCAGGCGGGAGTCAAGGTTGATGCCGTGGAAATTGCGGTTGCAATGCATGAGTTTGAGAGAAACCTTGAACAGAATGCAGGAAGTGGCGAAGAACAGAATCAAGAATCACAAGAGAAAAGCCAGACATCCAGAAGAAGCCTTCGTCTGGACGGATTTGATGATCCGGAGCTGATGCTTTCGGAAGAGGAAGCACTGATCGCACAGATGATGAAGGATAACGGCAATTCGGTAGACTTTACCGCATAGGAGGAGATAAAATGGCAATAACAGCTAAGGTTGACAACGGAAAGCTGGATTACAATTATACCGATTCCAGCAAAAAGACAGCAAGCAACGACATGGGTTATGACCAGTTCTTACAGCTTCTGTGTGCAGAAATGCAGTATCAAGACCCGCTGGAGCCGACGAGCAACACCGATTATGTAGCACAGCTTGCAACATTTTCACAGCTTGAGGCAACCCTTGGACTTCAGACAACACAGGATAGCAATTTTGCAAGTACACTTGTCGGCAAGGAAGTTATCTTAGCGGACAAAGACAGCGCGGGCAATACCAGGTACATAACCGGAACGGTCGATTACGTCATGTATGAGAATGGAACACCATATCTGTCTGTGGACAATAACCTGTATCCATTTTCTGATCTGGATACGATCGCTGAAAACGGATATTACGAGGCGGCTACCTTATCAAAGACATTTTCCACGATGGTTGCAACACTTCCGGGCAAGGACAAGATCACCGCGGATTATGAGGGTGCGGTGAAGGAAGTCCGCGATTTCTATGACGGAATGACAGATTATCAGAAGAAGTTCGTGGATTCGGATGCACTTACGACACTTGAGACACTTGAGAAGAAGGTCAAGGAACTGGTCGATGCAAAGAATGCTGCGAATGCAGGCGACACTTCCGACACAGAAGATACTTCCGGTACAGAGGGAACAACCGATACGACGGAAGAGGCATAGGCGTAAGAGCGGGACAGACAAAAAGAGGTTATGCGTATGAACAACATTGGTGGTCAGTTTGCATCCATTGAACAGATTACCGGCCAATATTTTTCTACAAAATCTGTTAATAATTCCAAGGCAAACACCGATATATCATTTGAGGATGTTTTAAACCAGAAAAAAGCACAGCTTGAGGAAACGGATTCCTCGGTACGTTTTTCAAAACATGCTTCGATGCGTTTGCAGGATCGGAATATCAATCTGACAGATGCGCAGAATGTGCGGCTGCAACAGGGAGTGGAACAGGCGGACAAAAAAGGAATCCAGGAATCACTTGTCTTGATTGATTCACTGGCATTTATCGTAAATGTTCCAAGCCGGACGGTTGTGACGGCTATGGATCAGACAGAAACAACAGAAAATGTATTCACAAATATCGACGGAGCGGTCATTATGTAAAACCGGACCTTATGGAGGTTTTTCATTCCCGACTGACAGAAGGAATGAACTGTACCGGCCGTCAACAAGGAGGTCAACTGTACTATGATGAGATCATTGTACTCTGCTGTGTCAGGTCTTAAGACACATCAGACAAGAATGGACGTTATCGGTAATAACATTGCCAACGTCAACACAGAAGGCTTTAAATCTTCTTCTGTAACTTTCAGCGAATTGATGTACCAGACGACATCAAAGGCAACATCCGGAAGCGACACCAACGGCATCGGCGGTGTCAATGCCAAGCAGATCGGTCTTGGTGTTTCCACCGGATCAACGACCATCAGCATTACAAGTGCCGGTTCGGCAGAGACGACCGGCAACCCGTTCGACTTAAAGCTGACAGACAGCCAGACAACAAATTTCTTTGTTGTAAGCGACGGAACCAATACCATGTTTACAAGAGCAGGATCATTTTATGTAGATGGCAACGGATACCTTTGCATGAGCTCTACCGGATACAAGTTGATGGGCTGGCAGGTAGACCAGACAACGGGAGACATCCGTAAGGACACCGTATCTTCCTTGCAGATCATGTCCGCAGCCAACCAGACTTCCGCACCGGAGGCAACCACCCAGGCGTATGTGTCCGGAATCCTTGACAAGAATGATAAGGATGTTGCGACAGATGACGGTTATGTGCTTGCACTTACCTTCTTCGATGATCTGGGTTATTCCTATACTGCAAAGTTTGCGGTCAACGAAGTGATGAACAATGGAACCAAGGTGGATGGAGCTTATTCTATTTCGCTTTCCGATATTCTGGATACGAACGGTGCGTCCATCATGTATGATGAGAATGGCAATCTGCTTGCGGGCGTTAATCCGGCAGCGATCTTTACACCGACAACGATCAACTATGATACCAGCGATGGCACGTTTGCAGGAATCGCAGGAAATGCGGCGAACACGACCTTGAACCTGACACTTTCCCATTCGGCAGCGTTTAATACCGGCGGACCGGATGCAAACGGAATTTACGACAGCCAGTTTAAGGATATCACGATCGATTTCTCCAGCAGCTTAAATTACAACAACGGCGGAACTTCTACATTCTCCGCAACCAGAGGTGATGAGGCGAACGGAGACGGCGCAGGCAAGAAGGTTGGTGCACTGATCGGTCTTACCGTAAACAGCGACGGACGTATCTACGGAAGCTATGACAACGGTAACACAACACTTCTCTGTCAGATCGCATGCGCGCAGTTCGCAAACGCATCCGGACTTGAGAAGGTCGGAGAGAACTGTTATAAGTCAACACTTAACTCCGGCGAGTTTGACGGTGTCGGTGTTGAGATCTCCGCGGACGGAAGTTCCATGTCGACCGGTGAGCTGGAAATGTCAAACGTTGACCTTTCTTCCGAATTTACCGGAATGATTGTTACACAGAGAGGTTTTCAGGCGAACTCAAGAGTTATCACAACATCCGATACTCTGCTCGAAGAGCTTATCAACTTAAAACGATAATCTGAGGCTGTAAAAGCAACAGGGGGAATGAATCTTTCATTCCCCCTATTTTTTCTTTTTTCAACAAAAAGTAAGTAGACAATCCGACGAAAATTTAGTAAAATCATTTATAAGGGCTTTTAGAGGCTTTTGTGCCTAAAATTATAGATATGGAAGGTGAACAATTTGGATATTGCAACTCTCGTTGGATTTATACTGGGACTTGTCATGCTTGTATTTGGTATTATTTCTAATGGTGGCACGGCAGCTTTTCGATATTTTATAGATGTGGCATCTGTTATTATTACAGTCGGCGGTTCTATTACTGGTACGCTGGCCTGCAATAAGATGTCGGATTTTGTAAACGGAATGAAGGCAATCAAGTTTGCGTTTAGGGAGCCTGCGCTTGAACCGTCTGATACGATCAAGGCAATTATTGACCTGTCAAATGTCGGTCGTAAGGAGGGCTTGCTGGCGCTGGAAGAGGCCGCAAATGGAATTGAGGACGAGTTCCTAAAAAAGGGTATTATGCTTGTTGTTGATGGTACAGACCCGGATCTTGTAAGAGGTATTCTTGAGACGGATGTCGACTGCCTGGAAACCAGACACAAGAAGGTAATCGGCTTCTGGGAGAAATGGGCAGAGCTAGGTCCTGCATGGGGAATGATCGGAACCCTGGTAGGACTTGTTATCATGCTTTACAATATGGAAGATGCATCAGCAATCGGACCTGCAATGGCAGTTGCCCTTCTGACGACATTGTATGGTTCCCTGATCGCGAATTGGCTGTGTAACCCGGTTGCAGCAACACTGAAGGATAATACTGATCTTGAGGTTACAATCCGGAACATTACTATCGAAGGACTTCTTTCCATTCAGGCTGGAGAAAATCCACGTGTTATCGAAGAAAAGTTAAAATCATTCCTTGCACCAAGCGCAAGAGGCACTTTTGGAGCGGACGCAGGAGGTGAGGAGTAGTGGCAAAAAAAAGAGCGGAGGATCCTCCAAAGGGCGCGCCTGCATGGATGGCAACATTCTCGGATCTTATGAATCTTTTACTTTGTTTTTTTGTTTTGCTCTATTCAATGTCATCGGTGGATGCGGACAAGTTCCAGCAGGTGATTGCTTCACTGCAGAGCAGCATGAGCATTTTGCCGGCAGGGGGATCGAGTATTGGTGAGGGAGAGATGATCTCTTCCGGTGTCCGCCAGCTTGAATTTTTAGACTCATACTACAAGGAATTGTCTAACTCCAAGAGTCAGGATGAGAGTGAGGGAAGCAAAAATTCAGTATATGAAGCGTACAAAGAACAGGAGCTTTCTGAATCTGAACAGATGGCACAGCAGATTCAGGAGTCGGTAGACGATGCCGGAATCCAGAATCTTGTCGAGGTGGATTTCACTGCGGAATATGTTCAGTTATCCTTAAGCGGGGCGATCTTATTTGACTCCGGCAAGGCGGAGATCCTTACGGATGCATACCCGATCGTTGATAAGATCTGTGCGATCTTGGAGGGCTATGCTTCCAATACGATCGAGGTGGAAGGACACACGGACAATGTTCCGATGGTTTCGAAGACCTATGCGGACAATGATGTTCTTTCAATGTTCCGCGCACTTACGGTTGCGAATTACATCCGCGACAATACATCGATCGAACCATCGCATGTGAAGTCCTCCGGACGTGGCGAGTATTGCCCGATTGCGGACAACTCTACAGCGGAGGGACGTGCAAGGAACCGAAGAGTTGAGATCAAGATATTTAATTCGTACAATTCCGATACGGATTAACGGAGAGGATTATTCATGAAAAAGAATTTGATTTCTGTAATTATTCTGGCACTTACGTTTGCAAACTTCGTGCTTACGGGGCTGCTTATCTTTACGGTGCTGCCAGAGACAAAAAAGGCAAATGAGATGATCACGGCGGTATGCAGTGCAATCGACCTCGAATTAAACAGCGGGGCAGCGACAGGACTTTCCAATCTGCCGATCGACCAGATCGTCACCTATTCTGTCAACGGAGGGGAGAGTATTCACACGAACCTCAAGTCAACGGACGGGGAGAACCACTATGTTGTGGTTACGGTCACTTTGTCTTTGAACAACCAGAGCGACAATTATACCAAGTATTCACCGGAGGTCTTAAGCGAGAAGGACTCCATCATTCAGGATGACATCATCCAGATCCTTGGAGGATATTCGGTGGATGACTTTAATAACAGCGTGTCCGAGGTAAAGGCGCAGATCTTAAGCGATATGCAGAATATGTTCGGACCGGATTATGTAGTCGGAGTGAACTTCTCCGGACTGACAACAGACTAAAATGAGGATCCCGGATAGCGGGATTGTGACTAGGTGGTGAGTATTCGATGGGTGACGTTTTATCTCAAAATGAGATAGATAGTCTGCTTGCGGCGTTAAGCAACGGCGAGCTGGATGTGGATGAAATAAAAGACACAAAAGAAAAACATGTAAAACCTTATGACTTCGCGCGCCCATCCAAATTTTCCAAAGAGCATTTGAGGACGTTGGAGATCGTCTTTGAGCATTACGGACGTTTACTTTCAACGAATCTGCCGGTTTACCTGCGTAAATCGGTTCAGGTGGAAGTGATGAATTCGGAGGCGGTAACTTACTCGGAGTTTTCCAATGCACTTTCCAACCCGGTTCTTCTGGGAATTGTGAACTTCGCACCGTTACAGGGCAACATCATTATTGAGATGGCTTCCAATCTTGGCTATGCGATCGTGGACCGTATGCTTGGAGGACAGGGAGATACACTTGACAAGGTGCGTGACTTCTCAGAGATAGAGCTTTTGATCATCGAGCGCATTTTTGTTGTGTGTGTGAATCTGCTGCATGAGCCTTGGGCGAACGTGGTGGATGTCCATCCGCATTTAGAGCGTATCGAGACGAACTCACAGTATGCGCAGATCATTTCTCCGAGTGAGATGATCGCGATCGTGACCATGAATATCCGCATCGGCAACGTGGAGGGACTTATGAACATCTGCCTGCCGTATATCACGCTCGAAGATGTCATTGACAAGTTAAATACCAAATACTGGTATTCTAATATGCAGAATCAGGATGAGACGAATTACTCGGAGGCGATCGAGGCTTTGATCCAGCGGGCACAGATCCCGATCAAGGCGGTGCTTGGCAACAGCAGCATATCCGTGAGCGATTTTGCGGGGCTTCAGACCGGCGATATCATTAAGCTGAACCGGCGGGTAGACGAAGAACTTGATGTTTATGTTGGAAATATACGAAAATTTACTGCGCTGCCTGGTGCCGCAGGCGATGATTATGCAGTTAGAATTACTTCGGTAATTAGAGAGGAGCAATAAGGGTATGGATGGAGTTTTATCGCAGGAAGAAATAAATGCACTGCTAAACAATCCAGGGACATCTGAAGAAAAACCGATGCTTACAGAGGCGGAAAAAGATGCGATCGGCGAGATCGCCAATATCAGCATGGGTACTGCGGCGACGACCTTATTTGCCCTTGTCAATCGCAGGGTTGAGATTTCAACACCTGTGGTTTCCCTTATTACATGGGACGAGATGACACAGAAGTACGAAAAGCCGTGCGTATTTATCCGGATCGCCTACACAGTCGGTCTGGACGGAAGCAATATTTTAGTCTTAAAGGAAAAGGACGTTAAGATCATCACCGACCTTATGATGGGCGGTGACGGTACAGATACAGAGGGAGAGCTTGGAGAGCTGCACTTAAGCGCGATCAGTGAGGCGATGAACCAGATGATGGGATCATCCGCAACATCACTTTCCTCCATGCTCAACAAGACAATCGACATCAGCCCGCCGATCGCGGACATTGTCGATTTAAAGGACAACATCAACGAGAAAGAGATCGACGAGTTCTTGACAGGAGAGTTCGTAAAGATTTCATTCCGCATGGAGATCGGCGATATTGTCGACAGTGAGATCATGCAGTTGTATCCGGTTCCTTTCGCGAAGGAGATGTACGAGGGCGTTTCCCGCAACATGGAGATCGACAACAACAGTGTAAAAGAGGAAATGGCAGCACCGACGCCTGCTCCAGCACCAGCACCGGCTCCGGCAGCTTCCATGCCACAGGGCGGCGGACAGCAGATGATGGGACAACCGATGGCAGGACAACCAATGATGGGGCAGCCAATGGTGGGGCAACCGATGATGGGGCAGCCAATGATGGGGCAGCAGATGATGGGGCAGCCAATGATGGGGCAGCAGATGATGGGACAGCCGGTAAATGTACAGCCTGCGCAGTTCCAGGCATTCAACGGAGGTGCGGTAGGTGCATTCCAGCCGGAGAATATCGACCTTATCATGGACGTGCCGCTGGAGGTAACCGTAGAGCTTGGACGCACACAGAAGTCAATCTCGGATATCTTAGAGTTTGGACCGGGAAAGATCATCGAGCTGAACAAGATCGCCGGGGAACCGATCGATGTGCTTGTCAACGGCAAGTATGTTGCGAAGGGTGAGGTTGTCGTGATCGAGGAGAGTTTCGGTGTCCGCATTACAGAGATTGTCAACAATGGCAAGTAATATCAGTTGAGGGTATGATGAGTATTTTACTGACTTCTACATCTACATTAGAGAGTTTTGGACAGTTGATAAAGGTTCTGCTGATTTTTGTTTTTGTCCTTGCATTGACCTATTATGTTACCCGCTGGATTGGCGGGTATCAGAAGGTTCATTCGTTCGGGAAGAATCTTAAGCTGGTTGAGACGATGAATCTCGGCAGCAACAAGATGATCTCTATCGTGCGCGCGGGCAACAAGTATCTTGTCGTGGCGGTAGGCAAGGAGGAGATGAACCTGCTTGCTGAGCTTTCCGCAGACGAGGTACAGGATCTTACGAACAATGAAACAGTTACACAGGAAAACTTTCAGGAGATCTTTAACAAACTGAAGGACAAACTTCCAAAGAAACAGGGATAATATGAAAAGCAGATTAAAGCATCACTATTGCAGGCTTACGTTTGGTTTTGCCTGCATCGTTCTTATTATAACGGTATTTTTGAGCTTGTATCATCCGGTGTATGCACATGCGGCGAGCATGGACCCGGACAGCATTGCCAACCTTGAGAATACGCAGCAGCCGGAGACAGCGGATGCGTCAACCGATTCAACGGATGGATTTTCCATTAATTACAACAATAGCTCAGGTTCGATCTCCACACCGATCCGGATGCTTCTAGTACTGACGATCCTTTCGCTGGCACCGTCGCTTCTGGTCATGCTGACCAGCTACACAAGAATCGTGATCGTACTGCATTTTGTGCGGACGGCGATCGGAACGCAGTCGGCACCACCGAACCAGGTGCTGATCGGACTTGCACTTTTCCTGACGTTTTTTATCATGTGGCCGACCTTTCAGGAGATCAACACGGTTGCGATCCAGCCGCTGGATCAGGGGACGATCACACAGACGGAGGCGTTAAAGGCGGCGGAACAGCCGATCCGTGAGTTTATGTACGGACAGACGATGCGCAAGGATGTTGCACTGTTTATCGATATTTCCGGCGCGGACAGCTCAGAATTTGAGGATTATGATGATGTTCCGTTTACGACTCTTGTGCCGGCGTTCATCTTAAGTGAGCTTCGGACAGCGTTTATCATAGGTTTTTTGATCTACATTCCATTTATCGTGATCGACATGGTCGTATCATCCGTGCTCATGTCAATGGGTATGATGATGCTTCCACCGACGACGATCTCGCTGCCGTTTAAGATTTTATTGTTTGTATTGGCGGATGGCTGGGATCTTGTGATCGGCGAGCTTGTCCGGACGTTTTACTGACGAGGTGAGAGAGTATGATTACAGAAGGTGCGGTACTTGATATTGCCCGCGAGGCAATCTATACCATAATAATTACAGCGGCTCCATTGCTTTTGGTTTCGCTGATCGTTGGATTGATTGTCAGCATTTTTCAGACGGTCACATCCATTCAGGAGCAGACACTTACGTTTGTTCCGAAGATTCTTGCCGTGTTCATCACACTTATGATCATCAACTCATGGCTTTTGAACAAGCTGTCTGGTTTTATGGTGACGCTTTGGTCGAACTTTAGTTATTATCTTAGTTTGGGAATATGATAGAGCATGGTTGATGTGACATTTTCACTGGACAATTTTGAATATTTGCTGCTGATATTGGTGCGAATTTCTTCATTTGTCTACACTGCCCCGGTATTTGGGCATTCCGCAGTACCCGGACGGACAAAGATCGGTTTGTCTTTTTTTGTCTCGCTGCTGCTTTACAATGTAGTTCCACATCCGGAACTGAATTATGCCGGGGTTGTGGGATACGCAGTCTATGTGCTGCAGGAGGGAATTACAGGGCTGATCATCGGATTTGCAGCCAATATCTGTAATTCCATTCTTTTATTTGCAGGTAATGTCATCGATATGGATATCGGCTTGTCCATGGCGACGGAGTTCAATCCGGATATGGGAACTGAGTCCACCATAAGCGGTGATTTCTATTATTATATCGTGCTGCTTTTGCTGATGATCTCGGATATGCACACTTATGTGCTAAGGGCAGCGTGTGATTCTTTTTATGTGATACCGATCGGTGGGACAGTCTTTGGGTGGGACGGACTGCTTGCTGCCATGACAAAATATATGCTGGATCTGTGCATTATCGGATTCCGCATCTTTCTACCGGTATTTGCCTGCATCATGGTGCTAAACTGCATCCTTGGTGTTATGGCAAAGGTTGCACCGCAGATGAATATGTTTGCAGTTGGGGTACAGCTTAAGCTTTTGGTTGGAATGGTGGCAATCTTCCTTACGATTTTTTTGATGCCGAATATTGCCAACTTTATATTCCGGGAGATAAAGACGATGGTGGGTATGGTAATTGAAAGTATGCATTAACGAAAAAACGGAAGTAAAATACATATTACATTATGATCTCCAATGGTTTGCACAGGATGGGGAAGGCGGAGAGAAAACAGAACCGGCAACCCAGAAAAAGCTAGACGATGCGAGAAAAGAGGGAAAGGTTGCAAAGAGTAAGGAGCTTACCTCTGCGTTTATGTTGATTGCACTCTTTTTGATCCTAAAGATATTCATTTCTTATATAGGAGGAAATCTGGTCAATATTTTTTCTATTGTATACAACAGGATCGACGGTTATGTCAACCCGGGAGAGCTTGGATTTACAAGTCAGGCGGTCTCTGCGTTTACGACGCAGATGTTGATACAGATACTGCTCAGTGTGTGGCCTTTTTTCTTAATTGGTGTTGTGATCGCTATTTTAGTCAGCGTCGTACAGGTCGGATGGAAGGTATCTGCCAAGCCTATGGAGCCGAAGCTTAGCAAGTTTAACCCGATCAACGGATTCAAGCGTATTTTTTCCAAGGAATCCTTATTTAATCTTGTCATGGCGATTGTTAAGATTGTGCTGATCGCTTTGATTGCCTATTTTTCAGTAAAAGATAAGGTAAATGAATTGTTTATTTTGTATGAAATCTCACTAAATCAGGCAATCTCGCTAGTAGGAGAGTTTATCTTGGATACCGGTCTGAAGATCAGCCTCGTCTATCTGATTGTAGGTCTAACGGATTTTATCTACCAGAAACATAAGTTCAGCGAAGATATGAAGATGACGAAGCAAGAGGTAAAGGACGAGTACAAGAACACAGAAGGAGATCCGCAGATCAAGGGCCGACAGCGGCGAAAGATGCAGGAAGCTTCACAGCGCCGTATGATGCAGGATGTCCCGAAGGCGGACGTTGTCATAACCAACCCTACACATTTTGCGGTTGCACTCAAGTACGATGCCGAAACGGCAAAGGCTCCGGTGCTTCTTGCCAAAGGTGAGGATTATATCGCTTTAAAGATCAAAGAGGTCGCAAAGGAAAATCATGTCGAGATCGTTGAGAATAAGCCGCTTGCCCGAATGATCTATCACAATGTTGACATCGGCGCGGAGATCCCGCCGGAATTATATCAGGCTGTCGCGGAGGTGCTCGCGACGGTTTATCGCATGAAAAATATGTAAGATCTGATCTATTTATATACATAAGAAAGGAGGGCAAACAAAGTGAATTTACCTGTTAAGAAAGAAGACCTTGGCGTTGGCGCGTATCTGCTTGCCGCTGTTATATTCTTCATTATCCCGATTCCTGCATTTTTGCTGGATATCATGCTTGCCCTTAATCTTTCCATTGCCCTTATTATCTTATTTAATGTGCTTTATGCAAAAGAAGTGCTCGATATGTCATTCTTCCCTACACTGCTTTTGTTTACAACAATTTTCCGTATTTCTCTGAACGTTTCTTCCACACGTCTGATCCTTACCACTGGTAATCCGGGTAATGTTGTTACCACTTTTGGAGGTTTCGTGGGTGGAGGAGATCTTGTCATTGGTGCAATCGTTTTTATTGTACTGATACTTATCCAGTTTATCGTTATCAACAAAGGCTCTGAAAGAGTATCTGAGGTAACCGCAAGATTCACCCTTGATGCTATGCCAGGTAAACAGATGGCAATCGACGCTGACTTAAATACTGGTGCCATCACAGATAAAGAGGCACAGGTACGACGTGAGAAACTGCAGAGGGAGGCAAGTTTCTTCGGTTCCATGGATGGTGCGACAAAGTATGTAAAAGGAGATGCGACCGCCGGACTCATTATTACGTTTATCAACCTGATTGGTGGTACGGTAATGGGGATGATGAATCAGGGACTCGATGCCATGAGTGCTTTGCAACAGTATGGTATACTGACTATCGGTGACGGACTTGTTTCCCAGATTCCATCCCTTCTGATCTCACTTTCCACTGGTATTCTTGTTACTAAGGGTTCTAATGAAGCGGATTTTAGCGGTGTGTTGGTCAAGCAGTTATTTGGTGTGCCAAAGGTATTGTATCTTGTAGGCATAGTACTGATTTTCTTCGGCATCGCAACACCGTTAAATACATTGCTGTTCCTTGCGTTTGGACTTGTGTTTATCATTTGTGGACGATCTATATCTAAGAGCATCGGTGAGGAGACAATCGAGGAAGAGGTTCAGCAGCAGGAGACCGAGGCAGAGGAGATCCGAAAGCCGGAGAATGTTGTTTCTCTGCTGCAAGTTGATCCGATTGAGCTGGAATTTGGATATGGTATTATTCCGCTTGCAGATGTCAACCAGGGCGGAGATCTTTTGGATCGTGTAGTTATGATTCGAAGACAGATTGCGTTAGAACTTGGTACGGTTGTGCCGATCATTCGATTGAGGGATAATATCCAGCTTAATCCGAACCAGTATATCATCAAGATCAAGGGCATCCAGGTGACCGAGGGTGAGATCCTTTTCGATCACTACATGGCGATGAATCCGGGATATGTGGAGGAGGAGATCACCGGTATTCCGACCTTTGAACCGTCGTTCCATCTGCCGGCGATCTGGATCACAGAGGGACAGAGAGAACGCGCGGAGAGCCTCGGATACACGGTTGTCGATCCGCCGTCTATCATTGCAACACACCTGACCGAGGTTATAAGAAGCCATATCGCAGAACTTCTTACGAGACAGGATGTACAGAATCTGGTCAACAACCTAAAGGAGAGCAATCCGGTGCTGGTGGACGAGCTTACGCCGAAGCTGCTTGGGCTTGGTGAGATCCAGAAGGTATTGCAGAATCTTTTGGAGGAGGGTATCTCCATCCGCGATCTGCTGACGATTTTTGAGACACTTGCCGACCATGCGCAGACCACGCGCGATACGGACGTGCTCACCGAATACACAAGACAGGCGCTTAAGCGTGCAATTTCCAATAAGTATTTCCCTGCCAACGAGACGACGAGCGTTGTGACGCTTGATCCAAAGATCGAGCAGGAGATCATGGGCTCGGTAAAGCAGACGGAGCAGGGAGCTTACCTTACGCTCGACCCGGAGCGCACCAAGAAGATCATGGCATCAGTGGAGACGGAAATCGCGAAGTTAGAAAACCTCGGAAAGAGTGCGATCATCATCACCTCTCCAATCGTGCGTATGTATTTTAAAAAGCTGACAGAAGATTACTTTAAGGATCTGATTGTTGTATCTTATAATGAAGTAGACTCCAATGTGGAGCTGCAATCAGTAGGGATGGTGACTGCATAAATGACGATCAACAAATTTCAAGGAAAAACAAAAGAAGAGGCGATTGAAAAGGCAAAGCAGGAAATGGGACCGAATGCGGTGATCATGAATGTGAAGGAGATCAAGCCGAAGGGGCTGTTTGCAGCGTTTAAGAGCTCTACTTACGAAGCGACTGCAGCCCTTGAGGAAAAGGATCATGTCGTAAGCTCTTTTTCGGTGTTGCAGAGCCCACAGAAGCTGCATGACAACATCAATGTCGCGGCGGATGAGAAAATCGAGATCCCGAAGGCAGTCCGCACGCCGCAGATCGAGCGACCGGCAGTAAATGTGCCAAAGAGTGTGCAGACACCGGAAGTGCGCCAGACGGAGACACTGGCTCATACGCAGGCGGAAGAAAAGGCGATCGGGAAGCGTCTTGATGATCTTTCCAGTATGCTTGAGGAAAAGCTCGGTGTCGGAGCAAAGGAAGAGGTAAAAGAGAAAACGATGAGCTCCGAGGAGCTTGATTTTGTGCGGATCATTTACCGCACACTCTTAAATAATGAAGTAAACGAGCGCTATGCAAACCAGATCATTGATGAGGTGGAGCGCTTCATCCGTCCGGGCAACAGCGTTGACACGATCCTTGCGAATGTCTACCAGAAGCTGATCCTAAAACTTGGACGCCCGAATACGATCGAGATGGGAAAGGGCAAGCCGCGTGTGATTTTTTTCATCGGACCTACCGGTGTCGGCAAGACGACTACCATCGCAAAGATCGCATCCAAATATAAGATGGAATCCAACCAGAAGGTCGCTTTTATCACGGCGGACACCTACCGTATCGCTGCGACGGAGCAGCTTCGGGTATATGCCAATATCCTCGATGCACCGATGTCGATCGTGTATTCCCCGGATGAGCTGAATGCGGCGGTTGCAAAGCTTACGGACTATGACCTGATCTTTGTGGATACGGCGGGCTTTTCCCATAAGAATGAGACGCAGCGGGAGGATATGAAACGGCTGATAAACGGTCTTGCGCCGGAGTACGACAAGGAGGTTTACCTTGTGCTGAGCGCAACCACGAAATACCATGATCTGTTGGAAATCGTGGACATTTATCATGAGATCAGTGCGTTTAAGCTCATCTTTACGAAGCTTGACGAGACGACGGCGTATGGAAATATTTTAAACATCAAGCTCTATTCGGGGGCAGATCTGTCCTATGTGACGAACGGACAGAATGTTCCTGCGGATCTTGAAGTGTTCCATACACAAAAGATTGTAAAACAGTTGTTGGGAGGCCGGTAATAGCATGGATCAGGCAGAACAGCTTAGAAATGTTATCAAATTAAGAAATCAGAATAATATACAGACCGCCCGTGTGATCACCGTAACCAGCGGAAAGGGCGGCGTCGGAAAGAGCAATATGACGGTCAATCTTGCAATACAGCTCCAGAAGGCGGGCAAACGTGTCATTATCTTTGACGCGGATTTCGGGCTTGCGAATATCGAGGTCATGTTCGGGACGATTCCGAAGTATAATCTTTCCGATTTAATCTATCAGGGAAAGAATATCCGTGATATAATTACAAGGGGACCACTGGACATCGGATTTATCTCCGGCGGTTCGGGTGTGATCGGACTAAACAACCTCTATATGGAGCAGATCCAGTATCTGGTCAAATCGCTCGGAGAGCTAAACGAGCTTGCTGATGTGATCTTAATCGATACCGGGGCTGGAATTTCCGATCAGGTGCTTGAGTTTGTCATGGCAAGCCCGGAGGTGCTGATGATCACGACACCGGAGCCGAGCTCACTTACGGATGCGTATTCGTTGCTTAAGGCATTGTACCGCAATCCGAACTTTGTGGCGAACGGGACTACGATCCATGTGGTTGCCAACAAGGTTATCTCCAACGAGGAGGGATATGCCGTATACGAGAAGCTCAACTATGTTGTGGAGCAGTTCCTGCACGGCTCTCTGGACTACCTTGGAATGGTTCCACAGGACAGCGCGTTGGAGCGTTCCGTCCGGGAACAGAAGCCGGTCTCACTGAATGTACCTAATTCCGCGTCTGCGCGGGCGTTTGAGGTGCTTGCCGGGAATCTTTTGGACGGGACACACAACCAGATACAGATCCGTTGGGGAATATCTCAGATGTTTTCCAACTTTTGGAGTAGAAAAGGATAGAGGGAATTTATGCTTTTAAATGAATTGACGCAGCTTGGAGATAAAATTGACATTCAGCTCATCCAGCAGCTTCAACTGCAGGAGAGCGGCGAACTGATCGCAGATGAGGTGCGCACCTATAAGAGCTGCCTGTTCGACTACATCTCGGACACCGAGATCGAGATCGCGATGCCGACCGAGAATGGCAGGATGGTGCTGTTTCAGATCGGGCTGCGCTGCAAGCTGCTGTTTTATTCCAAGCGAGGGCTGTTTACCTGCAATGCCATTGTGCAGAAGCGCTATAAGAAGGACAATCTGTTTGTACTTGCGCTGCAGCTTACCTCAGAGCCGGTCAAGCTTCAAAGAAGAGAGTTTTTCCGGATCGACTGCATCTTAGAGATGCGCTATGTGCCGGTCATGCAGGAGGTTGCGAAGCTTGCAACGACCGAACAGCTTTTTATGGAGATCCAGAAGCCGGAATATATCGAATGCTACGAGAAGGGCACGATGCTCGACCTAAGCGGCGGCGGACTGCGTTTCCAGACGGGCAGAAGACTTGAGATCGGGACTTATCAGGTGTCCGAGATCCGTCTTAGCAGCGAGCGGATGGATCAGACCTTTTATCTGGTGACAAAGATCATTTCGTGCGAGCAGATGCCAAATGATGCACAGCGCTATATCTGCCGGGGACAGTTCTTCTTTAAGAATCTGCGCGACCGGGAGAGCATTGTACGATATGTGTTTGACGAAGAGCGGAGAATCCGCAGAAAAGAGACAAGGTAAATATGGCAAAAAATATTTTAGTTGTCGATGACTCTGCACTCATGAGAAGAGTTATCTGTGATATAATTAATTCAGATAGTAATTTTCAGGCGACAGATTACTGCAGGGACGGTCTTGAGGCTTACGAGAAGCTTAAGACGAAAACGTATGATGGCGTGATCTTGGACGTTAACATGCCCCGGATGGACGGTCTGCAATTACTGGAGCAGTTACAAAAGGACAATATCAAAGCAAACATCATCATGGTTAGCACGATCACCACGCGGGATGCGGAAGTGACGATCATGGCGTTGGAGCGCGGCGCGCTCGATTTTGTTACAAAGCCAACCAATATCATCGAGGCGAAGGGCGAGGACTTTAAGCGGCGGCTGCTTGCGGTTTTGAACTCTGTGCTCAAGACCAAGAGCTATGTGGCAGCGATGAACAACCGCATAGAGACGGCAACACCTCCTGCCAGCAGGCAGACACCTCCGGTCAGACGGATGGCTTCCGGCAAGGCGAAGAACAAGCTGGTAGCGCTTGCATGTTCCACCGGCGGTCCGAAGGCATTGCAGGATGTGATCCCTTATCTGGACAAGAACCTGGATGCGCCGATGGTGCTGGTGCAGCACATGCCTCCGGGCTTTACAAAGTCGATGGCAGACCGGCTTAACGAGATCAGTCCGATAGCAGTATCAGAGGCGGTGGACGGTGAACGCTTAGAAAAAGGACATGTCTACATCGCACCGGGCGGAAAGCATCTGGAGGTCCGGGCACAGGCAGACGGCTCACACCGGATCGCGCTCAACGATATGCCGGCGATCGGCGGATTGAAGCCTTGCGCGAATGTGATGTACGATTCCTTATCCAAATGTGCGTATGATGAGGTTGTCTGTGTTGTCCTTACCGGTATGGGTGCGGATGGTACGAATGGAATCCTTACCCTGTGCCAGCACAAGCCGGTGTATGTGATTGCACAGAATGCAGAGACCTGTGTTGTATACGGCATGCCGAAGATGATCGCGGAAACCGGGATCGTGGACGAGGTCGTTCCTCTCAAACAAGTTGCCGAGTCAATAAACAAGAATGTGGGGGTAAGATGAAATGGATGTAAGCCAGTATCTCGAAATTTTTATCGACGAAAGTGCAGAACATTTACAGAACTTAAGCGATTGCATCATGACGCTTGAGAACGAACCGAATAACAAGGACACCATCAATGAGGTGTTCCGTGCAGCACACTCCTTAAAGGGAATGGCTGGTACGATGGGCTTTAAGCGTATGCAGCATCTGACGCATGACATGGAGAATGTGTTCCAGGAAGTGCGCAGTGACAAGATCAAGGTGGACAGCTCCATGATCGACCTGCTGTTCGAGTGCCTCGATGCCATCGAGAAATACTTAGACAATATCAAGGCAACCTCCGATGAGGGAACCGAGGACAACGAGCTTATCATCAAGTCCTTAAACGACTTTATCGCAAAGGCAAACGGACAGCAGACAGAGGAAGCACCTGCTCCGGCAGCGGAAGCTGAGGCTCCTAAGACTGAGGAGAAAGCAGAAGAAACCTCCGGTCAGGAAGCAAAGTATGCAGACTTTGACCTGAACAACCATGAGCTTGCAGACATTGCATCTGCAAGAGAGTCCGGATGCCAGATCTACGGCATAACCGTATATGTACAGAAAGAATGTCTCTTAAAGGCAGCGCGTGCATTCCTTGTATTCCGTGCTGTGGAAGAACTTGGACATATTGTTGCATACAGACCGAGCTCACAGGATATCGAGGATGAGAAGTTTGATCTTGATTTCAGCTTCTACATCGCATCTTCTGAGAGTCTGGACAAGATCATTGCAGCAGCAAAGAACGTTTCGGAGATCGAGACGGTTCTCGGCGGTGTGATCGAGGATACCAAGCCGGAGGAAACCAAGGAAGAACCGGCAACGGTTGCAGAGAACACAGGAGCAGCTCCTGCGGAGAAGGCACCGGCAGGAAAGAAAGCACCTGCCCCGACAGCGGGAGCGAAGAAGCAGACCCCTGCAAAGGCAGCTACAAGCAGAACCGTCCGCGTTGACATTGAAAAGTTGGATGCTCTTATGAACCAGGTATCCGAGCTTATCATCGCAAAGAACGCACTTGTTTCCATGAGCTCCTCCGAGAACGGAGACTCCAACAGACAGGGCTTCCATGATCAGATCGAATACTTGGAGCAGATTACGACCAGCCTTCACGAATCCGTTATGAAGGTACGAATGGTTCCAATCGAGACGGTTACCCAGAAGTATCCGCGTATGATCCGTGATCTTGCGCGTACGCTCAATAAGAAGATGGAGCTTGTTATGACCGGTGAGGATACCGAGCTCGACCGTACCGTTGTTGACCAGATCGGTGATCCGCTGCAGCACTTGCTCCGCAATTCCGCAGATCACGGTCTTGAGAGCGCCGAAGTCCGTGCCCTGAGAGGCAAGCCGGAGGTCGGAACGATCTTCTTACATGCATATCAGGAAGGCAACAACGTTATCATCCAGGTAGGCGATGACGGTAACGGTATCGATGTGGAAGCTGTCAAGAAAAAGGCAGTTGAGCGCAATATCATCACTCAGGAGCAGGCAGAGTCCATGTCCCAGAAGGAAGCACTCGGACTGCTGTTCATGCCAAGCTTTTCTATGGCGAAGAAGATCACGGATATTTCCGGAAGAGGTGTTGGTCTTGATGTTGTCAAGTCCAATATCGAGCAGCTCGGCGGTGATGTAGAGGTAACTACGAAGCTTGGAGAGGGATCTACCTTCACAGTAAGACTTCCACTTACACTTGCAATCATCCAGGCACTTATGGTTGAGGTGCGTGATGAGAAATATGCGATCGCACTTGGCTCCATTTCCAACATCGAGAGCATTCCAGTCAAGGATATCAAGTACGTTCAGGCAAAAGAGGTCATTCACTTAAGAGGCAATGTTATCCCACTTGTCCGTCTCGATAAGCTTTTGGATATCGAACCGAGAGAGGACGAGCCGGAAGAACTGACCGTAGTTATTGTCAAGAAAGGTGACAATCAGGCAGGTCTTGTCGTAGACAACCTGATGGGACAGCAGGAGATCGTTATCAAGTCTCTTGGTAAGTACATCAATGGAAATAAGCTTATCAGCGGTGCAACAATTCTTGGTGATGGCGAGATCGCATTGATTCTTGACACAAACACATTGGTGTAATGGGGGTGAATGAAAATGGCTGAGAAGAGCATTGAGACAACAGATAACACGACAAAGCAGTATATCGTAGTTCAGATCGGTAATGAAAAATATGGCATGGACATCGGATATGTAGACAACATCATCCGTATGCAGAAGATCACCCGTGTTCCGAAGGCACAGTCTTACTTTATGGGAATCATCAACCTGCGTGGTGAGATCGTTTCCGTAATGAGTGTGCGCAAGAAGATGGGACTTGAGGATGACGTCTTTACCAATGCGTCCCGTATCATCATCTTAAAGATCGAGGAAAAGGGACTGATCGGCGTGATCGTTGACGAGGTCTGCGAGGTCGTAACACTTGACGACAGTGAGATCGAGCCGGTTGCACAGAATGCAAAGGACGGCAAGGATCTGTTTATCAACGGCATTGGCAAGAAGGGAGACACGCTTATTTCTCTCTTTGAGATCGGTGCGATCGTTGAGGATAAAGATAATAATTAAGATGTATATATATAGTGAGGTCATGCCTCACTATATATAGTTTATGGAGGTATCATGGGCAATTTTACATTGGATCAAATCAATGAAATGTATATAGATGTCCTTAGAGAAATCGGAAATATCGGTGCGGGAAATGCGACCACGGCGATCGCGACCATGCTCAATTCCAAGATCAACATGAATGTTCCAAAGGTTGAGCTGATGGACGCTTCCAAGCTCGGAAGCGCGATCTGCCCGGAGGATGAGATCATTGTCGGGATTTTCCTCGAAGTTTCACAGGATATTACCGGAAGCATGATGTTTCTGATGAAGCTTGATTCTGCACACTACCTTGCAGATAAGCTTATGGGTACACACAAACAGCCGGACGAGCCATTTGATGAAATGGAGTTGTCCGCATTGAAGGAAATCGGTAACATTATTACGGCTTCCTACCTGACGGCGCTTTCCAATATGACGAACCTGACGATCACGCCGTCGATCCCATATGTATCGGTCGATATGGCAGGGGCGATCCTAAGTGTCCCGGCGATCATGTTCGGACAGTACGGGGACAATGCTTTATTGATCGAAACGGAGTTTGGGGATGACACGATGATAAATGGCTATTTTATTTTGATGCCGGAGCAGGATTCCTACGCAACGATTTTGTCATCGCTTGGTATTTAAATGTAGAATAGGCACAGGAAGAGACGCACTATGGGAAACACGATAAAAGTGGGAATGGCTGATCTGAAAGTCGCCAAGAGCCCGGATGTCCTCGTAACCTTGGGACTGGGCTCCTGTATCGGTCTGGTACTTTATGATCCGGTAACGAAAATTGGCGGTATGGTACACTACATGCTTCCGGACAGTACAAAGTTAAAAAACAATACTAACATTGCCAAGTTCGGCGATACCGGAACAGCGGAGCTTTTAAAACAGATGCTCACTGCCGGTGCGAACCGCAGGAGATTGGTTGCCAAGATCGCGGGCGGTGCCTGCATGTTCGAGGTGAGCGGATCATCTGCTGTTGGCAATGTCGGTGCAAGGAATATCGAACAGGCGAAGTATCTTTTGAAGGAACTGCAGATTCCACTTATTGCAGAGGATACCGGACTGAATTACGGTCGAACCGTTGAGCTAAACTGCGAGAACGGGGATTATACCATTAAGGCAGTCGGGAAGGAAATCAAGGTAATATAACTATGAAGACAAATTATATTCCTGCGCTTGTGATGCTTGCAGCGGGAGTGATTGACAGTATTTTTGCAATTTTGCACCATGTGGAGCTTCTGGATTATTTAAAGCAGTTATTGCTTGTACTGATTCTTTTTCTGATGATCGGAAATATCCTGAAGATGATTCTGGATATTGGAATCAAGAAAATGGCGGACAAGGAAGAGGCGCCGGAGGAGGAGAATTCAGAGGAAGCACCTATAGAAAATATTGATGCAACCGAGAAAGAAGAGTAAAGTTGGGGCGGATTTAGATGAAAGCAGTCGATACGGACAAACTTTGGAAAGAGTATCAAAAGAAACCGACACCGGAACTAAGGGAACAGCTTATCATTGCCTACTCACAGCTTGTGAAGCTTGTGGCT
>CAVDTR010000020.1:0-52008 GCA_963612015.1 Lachnospiraceae bacterium
ACTTATAATACCGCCGCTGATCCAGTTCAATTTTCAAAATATGATCTTCCGAAACATTCTGCGAAAGAAGATATTCGAAAAACAGATCGAAAAGCAGTACGGACTTGCCGCATCTGCGTATGCCTGTAATGACTTTTATCTCGCCGTTCCACATACTGTGAATTAGCCGATTCATATAGGAATCTCGTTTAACCATACATTTCACCTCGTACTTAGGATGAAACCGTCCAAACTTCTATATTAGTATGCCACGATTTTTGAAAAATATCAAGGTCACAAGAAAAGATAATGAGAAAAATGTTAGTTGTATATTATTCATGGTCAAACGGAAACACGAAAAGAATCGCAGAGAAGCTTGCCAATGCAACAGGTGCGGATATTGCGAGGATCGAGACGACAGAGCCGTACAAGGGCAGCCATGAGGAGGTTGTCGATCAGGGGCAAAGAGAGGTAGAGGCTGGTTTTATGCCACAGATTGATCCATTGCCGGTGAATATATCTGATTATGATGTCATCACCATAGGAACGCCTACCTGGTGGTATACGATGGCTCCGGCGGTACTTACTTTCCTGACTGAAAATGATTTTACAGGAAAAACAGTTATTCCATTTATGACAAACGGAGGCTGGCCGGGACATGTTATAAAAGATATGAAGGCAAAGTGCAAGGGCGCTGACTTTATGCATGAAATGCAGATCAAGTTTGATTCTATGGGTAAGGATCACTTGGAAACATCGGAAAATGTGATCAACGAATGGATAGAAGCAATAAAGAGTGATATCCGGTAAATCGGACACATACTTTCCCAAAGTCAGAATTGACGTTTATTAAAGAATAATGTAAAATATTACAATAAAATCTAAAATAAACACAATGACACAATATAAGCCGCAAAACACGGAGGGAAGGTATATGGAAGACATCGCAACGGCACTGGTTGCCTGGTACACATTTGAGGATGGGGAAGCGATCGGGACAGACCGATCCGGAAAGGGACATCACGCGAAGGCATGCGGGACGACGCTGCCACAGATTATGCAGACTGGAGGAAGATCTACCGCAGTTTTTGCGGGCGGAGCAAACGGCAGCAGCTACATAGAACTTCCGAATGCAATCTGGGAGACGATATCCGATGATTCAGGATTTACGATATCCGCATGGGTGTATGCGAAAAAGGCAGACAGTGTGTGGGAGCGGATCGTGGATTTTGGCGCGGGGGAGCGCGGACCGTATCTGTTCCTGACCAGATGCCTGCGCGGGGTATGCTTCGCAGGGGAGGATCTTGCGGCGGATGCAGGGTACGCACTTGCCGAGGAGCAGTGGTCACATGTGGTATTTTGTGTGCATGGCACGAAGGGCGGAACAGAGAGCAGCGCCGGACCGAGGATCTATGTGGACGGAGAGCTTGTCGCGGACGGAATGATCAGCCAGACCTCAAGCGGAAACTATCGTAGCTACCGGGCGTGGTGGGATGCCTTTTGCAAAATGGATGAAAACGCAGGGCTTTACATCGGACGCTCCCAGTTCGGGGTAGATCCGGACTTCTGTGGTGCGATCAGTGATTTTCGGATCTACGACCGTGCGCTGGAGGAGACGGAGATCCTTTCGATGATGTGCAGTGCGTTAAGCGAGGCGGAGATCCTTGAAATGGCGGACGAGAAGTTCATGCCGCAGATCCCGCATATCCTCACGGAAGACTATACCCTCCCGGTATCGCTCATGGACGGAAGGATCAGTGTGCGCTGGGGCAGCCAGCCGGAGGGCATGGTTGACGCGGACGGCACCGTACATCCGAAGGACGAACCGACCGGAGCGGTGGTGACAGTAAGCCTTTGTTATGGTGATAAGACACTGGTAAAAGAGGAAACTGTTACGATCATGCCGCTTGGGATTGCGCCGGCGGAGATCATCATTCACGGAGATAAAAAGGAATGTGACATCAGCAGTACCTTGTATGGACTATTCTTCGAGGACATCAATCATTCGGTGGATGGCGGTATCTATGCGGAGCTGGTGCAGAACCGTTCCTTTGAAGAGTTCACCTACGATACTTACGACGCAAGGAGCGGGGAGAACGGCATCTCCACCGGGCGCAGACACGATCCGCTAAAATACTGGTTCGGGGATCTCGACCGGATTACCGTAAAGGACGAGGGTGGACTACGCGACTTTTTCGAGCTGCAGGATGCGGACGCAAATGCTATTTATATAGAAGCAAAGGCGGGGGCAACGCTGATCAATCACGGTTTCTGCGATGAGAATATGCAGCCGTCCATGCCGCTTGCAAAGGGCGAGACATATCTTTTCAGTGTATGGGCGAAGTCAGAGCAAAAGACCACGATCACGGTCGCGCTTGAAAATGCCGATGGACAGGAGATTTCAGAGCCGGTATCGGTTGCCATCGAGGAAACCGGAGTCTGGAAAAAATATGAGGGTGCTGTCCTTAACGCACAGGAGACGGCAGCGGGACAGCTTGCGCTTCACTTTGCGGGGGATACGGCGGTCGATATGATATCGCTGATGCCACAGGCAGTCTGGGGCGCGAACAAGGAACTGGACGGCGAATGTGCGCACAGCAATTATCTCGGCAATCCGAACTACCGTCTGCGGAGAGATCTGGTGCAGACATTAAAGGAGCTAAAGCCGGCATTTCTTCGGTTTCCGGGCGGATGCATCTCGGAGGGTTCTTACATCTGGGATAATGTGTACGACTGGAAGGATTCGGTCGGCGCGGTGGAGTGCCGCAAGGAGAATTACAACGTATGGGGCTACACCATGACGATGGGTGTCGGATATATGGAATATTTCCAGCTCGCCGAGGATCTTGGTGCGATGCCGCTTCCGGTCATGGCGTGCGGTGTGCTCTGCCAGGCGCGAAGCGACTATGCCAACCCGGCAGGAGGGGCGCTCCGTGAAAAATACATCCAGAACTTTATCGACCTGATCGATTTCGCGATCAGCATCGATTTCGCAGGCAATAAATGGGCGGCGCTCCGCAGAAGAATGGGACATGAAATGCCGTTTGAGCTGCATTACCTCGGTGTCGGCAATGAGAACTGGGGTACGGAGTTCATGGCGAACTTCGAGGAGTTCTACGAGAAGATCGATGCCCACATGAAAAAGCATTATCCGTGGAATGAACTTCACATCGTCTCAACGGCGGGGGCGCAGGCGGATGATGATGCGTACCAGAACGGCTGGCGCTTCTTAGCCGGAGGACAGAAGGGAAGCGAACGGATCGCTTTTACCGACGGAACGAAAAGCTGGGAGGAGAACGTAAGCTGGTATCCGGGCAAAAAGAATTATCTGGATACGATCGTGGATGAGCATTATTACCGCTCCAATGCGTATTTATTGGAAAATGCGGATCGCTACGATTACTACTACCGCCCGTATGCGGATGGTAAGCTCGTGGAGGATCAGGTATCGAAGGTCTTTGTCGGGGAGTATGCTTCCACCGATAAGAATACACTGGAGGGCGCTGTCGCGGAGGCGGCGGTGATGACCGGCTTTGAGAAGAACTCCGATGTGGTGCGTCTGGCGGCTACGGCACCGCTGTTTAATAAGACGGCGGCAGATGGGACATACCGCTGGACACCGGATTGTATCTGGTTTGACAACGAGAAGGTATGGCGCACACCGAACTATTATGTGCAGCAGATGTTTGCAGCAAATATCGGAACAACGGCGCTTAAGACGACTTATGCAACCTATGTGGCTGGCAGGAAGCAGGCGCAGCAGCCACACGGCGATGCCGCAATATTTACAAAGGGCAGGATCAGCTTGAAGCAGCTTCTGGTGACGGACAATGAGACAGGGGAAGTGCTCTTTAGACAGGATTTTGCCGAACCACTCAAGCCGGAACTGGATGCCTTTGACGGCGGCTATTATCTTAAGCTGTCCTCCGACCATGACAGCAGGTACACGGTAGAAGTGACTGCAACCTGTCTGGAGGAGGGCGCAAGCTTTTCTGTCGCTGCGGGCATCCGGGGCGGTGTCTACGGCAGTCAGAAGGACTTTGACCGGAAAAAGGTAAGCATGCATGAATACTGCATCGGGGTGAAGGACTTCGGCACCGGACTCAAGGTATACAAGGATGGCAAAGAGGGCTATACAATGGGAGACTATTCAAGCAGTGTGTATGCCGGCAATCTGCGCCGCTTCTATACAGAGGAGCTAAAGCCGGGGACATTTTATATGGCAGCGCTTGACTTCGGCGGTGCGTCCGGCGATGCGATCAGCGGCAGCTATAAGGAGAGCGGCGGCAAAAAGACCTGTGCCTCCTTTGCGGCGAAGCTTTCTTATTATAACCGCGACATTTTCCATTCCGTGACGGTGGATGAGCAGTCGGTTTATGTAAAGCTGGTCAATCTGGCAAAGATCGGAAAGCGCTGCAGGATCTGCTACGAGAATCTGCGTGTGACCGATGGAACGTGGATCTCCCTTGCGGCGGACAATCGGGACGAGGCGCATACGCCGAACATCAACCGCAAGGAAGGCGAACAGATCCAGCCAAGGCAGCGGCTCGTTGCGGTGGAGAAGGACGAAAACGGCAACCGGTATTCGGAAATCGTGCTGCCGGAATCCTCTGTGCATGTACTGATCCTTCCGCGCAGATAGAAACCGGACGGATAATCGGGAACGAACAAAACAAGTAAGAACAGACGGAAGTTGCGTGATGTGACTGCCGTCTGTTTTTTTATAGGAAAAACGTACCGCAACGGGCTGTGAAAGCGTCAAAAATGGTGTGGCATAGTTAACAAAGTCTACAAATCAAAACTGTGCAATGTGTATAAAAGCCTTGAAAATAGCGGGTTTCCGGCGTTACGGGCGTACGAATGGAAGCCGGACGAAGATTGACTTTTTTTAATATGAATAGTATTATATAAAAAACTAAAGTAATTTAGAATTTTTTAAAAGATTCTAAAATAAACGAAAACACATCAAAGCATGGTTCAAGGGAGGACCACCCGGATATGAAACGGAAGGATTTTAGAAAACTAACTGCAATATCGCTTGCGATGGCACTTACGGCTTCGACTGTCTGCACCGGTGACGTTGCCACAGTTTATGCGGATGAGACGGAGACGACGGAGAGTGCAGGGACAACCGCAGCGATGGATGCCAATTACAGCTCTGAGCGCCTGAGTGAGAATTACACGCATGTCAGTGCCGGATATTCTGCCAAGGCATACGAGGGTGAGACGGCGGTCTTTCCTATGGAGAGCGCGCTTGCGGTGGAGAATGCGTCACTGCTTACCTCGGACAATTATTCCTATGACGGGCAGGTGTGCAGCGTTGCCGTGGGAGATACGATCCGCGTGACGGTGGATGTGCAGGAGACAGCACTCTACAATATCGGCTTCGATTACCTTTCCTATGACACTTCCATCCTTCCGATTGAATTGTCCTTCAAGGTGGATGATGCGTATCCGTTTTACGAGGCGCGCAACCTAAAGTTCGAGACGACGTGGGTATCAGAATCCAATGCAGACATTGACCGCTACGGCAATGAGATGGTAACGCTTCCGAGCAAGAGCATCCGCTGGGAGCATAAGAAGCTGATGGATTCCAGCTACCGTTATTCCGCACCACTGATGGTGCAATTAGAAAAGGGGCAGCACGTTTTTGAACTGGCAGTAAATGAGGGAACATTCCTATTAGGAAATATAACACTCGAAGCACCGCAGCAGGTTGCTTCCTACACCGGATCAGAGAAAGCCGAGGGAGACGCGCTCATCACGATCGAGGCGGAGGACTTCTACGAGAGAAACGATTCCTCCATCCATGCAACAGGCGAGTACGATTCCGCAGTAGCCCCGTTGTCCGCGAAGGAGACCGTACTCAACACGATCGACGAGGATTCCTTCTCCGAGGCGGGACAGACGATCACCTACAAGTTCGAGGTCGAGCAGGCGGGCTACTATTACATCGGAATGAATTACCGCCAGTCCGAAAAGAGCGACTTCCCGGTATTCATGGATTACCGCATCGACGGTGAGATCCCGAATGAGATGTTCCAGAATTATGAAGTGGCTTACACGACCAAATATAAGACGACAACATTGACCGATGATGACGGCAACAAGCTGAGCGTGTACTTAGAGCCGGGAGAGCATACGATCTCACTTACGATCAGCATGGATCTGCTGCGGTACGCACTTGAGACTGTCGATGAGATCATGAGCGGCATCAGCGATCTTTCCCTTGAGGTTACAAAGGTTGCCGGAACCAACAAAGACAAATACAGAGATTTGAAGCTGACCAGATACATCCCGGATGTGCAGGACCGCCTGTACGGATGGGTGAAGCAGTTATATGCGGTTACGGAAAAAGCAGAGGTTTACGCCGGTGTGGATAACCCAGATGACGTGGCAGCGTTCTCGTATCTGCTGATTGCCGCAAAACAGCTTGAGACACTTGCGGAGGAACCGAACGAGCTGGTGTATCGCGTGGATGAGCTTTCCACAAGCGTCAATTCCATCAACACACAGATCGCCAATTTTGTAGATCTGATCAACGACAACAATATCGCGATCGACCGCATCTACATATATCAGGACGGAGCAAAGCTTCCGAAAAAGTTGAACTTCTTTGCTTCGATGGAACTTTCCATCAAGCGGTTCTTCTATTCCTTCTTTGGACAGTCCTACTCCGCGAGCAACACGGATGAGAGCCATATTCAGGTGTGGGTGAACAGACCTCGCCAGTATGTGGAAATCATGCAGAAGATGATCGACGAGGAATTTACGGCGCAGACCGGTATCGAGGTCGATCTGGCGATCATGACGGATGCCAACAAGCTGATCCTCTCCAATGCATCGGATGACACGCCGGACATTGCGACCGGTATCAACTATTCTATCCCGTTCGAGCTTGGTATCCGAGGCGCACTTGTTGACCTGACCAAGTTTGACGATTACCAGGAGATCTTCGGAAGATACAGCGATGGTATCTTAGTATCCTCCGTGATCGGAGACGGCTTGTATTCACTGCCGGAGACGATGAACTTCTATGTTATGTTCTACCGCTCCGACATCCTCGGAAAGCTCGGACTTGAAGCACCGGATACGATGGACGAACTGATTGCGATGCTTCCGGATCTGCAGATGAGAGGCTTGAATGTGTACTATCCGACAGCAGCAATGCTTGTTATGCGAAACTTCCACGGAACGACACCACTTATCTTCCAGAACGGTGGATCGCTTTACGGAGAGACAGCGCAGGAGCTGTTACTTGATTCCGAGGCGACGGTGGAAGGCTTTACACAGCTTACCGAGTTATTTACCCTGTACGATATGCCGGTGGATATCCCGAACTTCTACCAGCATTTCAGAAATGGAGATCTGGCGATCGGAATTGCGGATTTTAACTCCTACAACCTGATCTTAAATGCAGCTCCGGAGATTGAGAACTCCTGGGACATCGCTCTTGTTCCGGGTGTTGTGGATGAGGAGACCGGCGAGGTACTGCGGTACATGTCCGGCGGTGCGGAGAGTACGGTCATGTTCTCCTCCAACGATGAGCGGGAAGCACAGGCGTGGGAATTTATGAAATGGTGGTCCAGCGCGGATGTGCAGGCAGAGTTCGGACAGATGCTCCAGATCATGTACGGAGATGAATATATCTGGCCGACCGCCAATCTGGAAGCATTTGCACAGCTTCCGTATCCGACCAAGGATAAGAACATCATTATGGAGCAGTCCGAGTACATTCTCGAAGCTCCGCGACTCCTTGGAAGCTACATGACCGAGCGCGAACTCAGCAATGCGTTCAACGATGTGGTAGTCAACGGAGATGACCTTCGATCAAGAATCGATGAAGTTGTAAAGATCGTCAACAGAGAGACCGAGCGCAAGCTTGAGGAGTTTGGCTACATCGACAGTGATGGCAATGTCCTCAAGGAGTATATGGTTCCTTCCGTTGATAAGGTTCATGAGATCCTCGGAACCGAGTAGGAACATACAAGTATGGAAGGGGTTAATGATGAGTAGATTATTCAAAAAGGGAAGGACGGCGCGCTCCAACCGAAACGGATATGTGTTTGTTTTTCCTTATGCATTGCTATTTGTAGCATTTATACTTGCGCCGGTTATCATGGCAATCATATTGTCATTTACCAGCTTTAACGCAATCGAGACACCAAAGTTTGTCGGATTTTTAAATTACATAAACCTGATCACAAGCGATGACACGTTTATGAAGTATGTACTTCCGAACACCGTAAAATACGCATTGATCGTCGGTGTCGGAGGCTATGTGCTCGCGTTCTTATTAGCATGGGCGCTTGCCAATCTGCCGAGGGTACCGCGAACGATATGCGCGCTGATCCTCTACTCGCCGAGTATGACGACCGGTGTTGCGATGACCGTACTCTGGAAGATCATGTTTACCGGAGACCAGACTGGCTACATCAACAGCTGGCTGATGGATATCGGAGTCATAAACGAGCCGATCATCTGGCTTGTAAATACCAATTATCTGCTTCCGATCGTCATTATCATTGGTCTGTGGAGCAGCATGGGAATCGGATTCTTGTCCATATTGGCAGGACTTTTGAATGTGGATGAGGAGCTTTACGAGGCGGCAGCGATCGACGGCGTAAAGAACCGGTTCCAGGAAATGATCTATGTGACGATCCCAAGCATGAAGCCGCAGATGCTTTTCGCAGCGGTCATGCAGATCGTAGGAGCATTCCAGAACGGTACGATCTCAACACTGCTTGCCGGTAACCCGACACCGGGATATGCGGCACAGCTTATCGTAAACCACATTGAGGATTATGGATTTATCCGTTATGAGATGGGATATGCGGCGGCGGTATCCGTGGTACTGCTTCTGATCGTACAGATATTCTCAGCGGTATCCAACAATCTGTTCGGAGAGAAAGATTAAGAGAGGGAGGAGACAAAAATGGCTGCATATAAAGGTCATAGAATGAACCCTGACAAGTTTGAAAAGGGTCAGATCAAGATTTTTCTTTGCATACTGCCGATGCTGCTTTTGTGTGGACTTCCGATCATCTTTATCATTTTCCACGCATTCAAACCGATGGAGGAGCTGTTTGCATTTCCTCCGAAGTTTATCACGCTGCATCCGACACTGGATAACTTCCGGAAGCTCTTTAAGGCATCCAGAAGCGCGGGAATCCCGCTTAGCAAATATGTATTCAACAGCTTGTTCATCACTGCGGCAGTTGTATTCGGTTCCCTTTTATTCTCCACGATGGCAGCATACGCGCTGTCAAAGTTGAAGTTCAAGGGAAGAAACATGATGATGCAGATCAACCAGATTGCGCTCATGTTCGTATCCTGTGCCGTTATGATCCCAAGATATCTGGTTGTAAACAAGCTTGGCATGATCGACACCTACTGGGCGGAGATCCTTCCGCTGATCGCACTTCCGGTTGGACTGTTCCTGATCAAGCAGTTCGTGGATCAGGTGCCGGACTCGCTGATCGAGGCGGCATATATGGACGGCGCAACCGAGTGGAAGATCTATTTTAAGATCATTATCCCGATGATAAAGCCTGCAATCGCAACAGCAGCGATCTTAGTGTTCCAGCAGGTGTGGACGAATCTGGAGACATCCAACTACTACATCAACGATGACTCCTTAAAGACGCTGGCGTTTTACATGAGCACACTTACGAGCACGACGACCACGAACACGGTGGCTGGTCAGGGTATCTCGGCGGCAGCTTCTTTGATCATGTTCCTGCCGAACCTGATCCTGTTCTGTCTGTTACAGAAGAACGTTATGAACACTATGGCACACTCCGGAATCAAGTAGAATGAGAGGGCAAGACATTGAAAAAAAGTAAGAAAGCACTTTTTGCAAAAGCAGTAGCCTTCCTCGCAGCAGTAGGGATCGCCGCTACGACCGCGACAACACCGGTCATGGCGGACGCACCGTATAAGACCTACACCGTTGATGGCTATGGTTATGTAACTGAGACACAGACGGCATACCTTCCATACGAGACGATCACCAAGATCGGTGATGAAGCACTTTTGACTCCAACCGATTTTACGATCTTAGATGATGGCTATATGTACATCTTGGACAGCGGCAACCGACGTGTGGTCGTATCGGATATGGACTCCAATCTGATCAAGATCTTCGGCGAGGAAACACTTGTCAATCCGAGAGGAATCTATGTGACCGCGGATCACACCTGTTATGTTGCAGACCGTGATGCGAACAAGATCTTCGTATTTGACAAGGACGGCGCGCTGATCAACGAATACGGAAAGCCGACCGCGGCAATGTACGGCGAGACGCAGGATTTCCTGCCGATCAAGATCGTTGTAAACGAGTCCGGTACAATGTATGTGGTCTGTGAGTCCAATACCAACGGTATCGTGGAGATCAGCCCGGTGGAGGACGGAACGTTCCTTGGCTATTTTGGAACGAACAATACCAAGAACAGCCTCTGGACGATCATCTGGCGGGCAATCCTGACAGATGCACAGAGAGCAAAGATGCAGAGCAACATCCCGGCGACACCGGATAATATGGCAATCGACAAGAAGGGACTTCTCTACACCGTAACGCGAGGCGAGCAGGAGGAGACATTAAAGAAGCTCAACATCGCGGGTGTCAACATGATCGATGAAAATGATGCATACGAGGATGTCCCGGCGGCGGTTGCGGTCGGCAACCACGACAACATATTTGTCGCATCCCAGATGGGTTACATCTACGAGTACAACAAAGAGGGCGAGCTTCTTTTCGTATTCGGCGGAAGCGATGACGGACAGCAGCGTATCGGACTTTCCACGAAGGTCGAGGCGATCCAGATCGGAACAGACGACAAGATCTATGTGCTCGATTCTGACAAGGCACAGATCCAGGTATACGAGACGACCGAGTTCTCCGATTATCTGCATCAGGCACTTTACCTGTTTTCCAAGGGACGTTACGAGGAGAGCAAGGAGCCTCTTTCCAAGGTTCTTGAGATGAACAACCTTTTCGATTATGCGAACATGGCAATGGGAAAGGCGTACTACAAGGAAGGCGATTACGAGCAGGCATTAAAATACGCAAAGCTCGCAAAATCCTACGATGATTACTCCGATGCTTACTGGGAGATCCGAAACGACTGGTTAAAGCACAACCTCACCGCGATCGCAATCTTAATCCTGTTATGCTGGATCGCAGTAAGGATTATAAAGTTCTTAGATAAGAAAAAGAAGATCCTCAATAAGCCGAGAGCATTCTTTAAAAAGATCGGTGAGAAGAAGTACATAAAACAGATCAATTACATGTTCTACTTTATGAGACATCCGATCGACGGCTGCTACGGGATCAAGCGCGAGGGACAGGTTTCCGTTTGGTCCGCCAACATCCTGCTGGTGATTACGATGGCATTCTATGTGATCAACAAATACTTCTGCGGATTCCTGACAAAGACCGTCCGCGAGGGAAGATTTGACATCGTAAAGGATATCGGAACGATCGTGGTTGTACTGATACTGGTGGTAGGCTGCAATTACCTGATGTGTACCATCAATGATGGAGAAGGAAAGCTAAAGCATATTTACTGCTCCTTCATTTACAGCATGGGACCGTATCTGGTGATCACACCGATCATCTTTATCCTGTCACATATCGTCACGAACAACGAGTTGTTCTTTGTGACTTTTGCAAATTATTTCATGATCGCATGGATCGCGGTGCTGTTGTTTATCGCAATCATGGAGATCAATAACTATACGGTCAAGGAAACGATCAAGATCATCTGTCTGACATTGTTTACCATTTTGATTGTGTGTCTGCTGGTATTTATCTTCTATGTACTGTGGTCACAGGTATTCGATTTCATTCAGTCGATCGTAGGAGAGGTGGTGTATCGAATTGGCTCATAAATGGAAAAAAGCGATCGCATGTATGGCGGTGGCAGCAGTTGCGATTGCGGCAGGCTTTGCCGGAAATGCAAAAATGCCGCAGATCAAGGCGGCAGGCACGATCAACGGTCACAAGAGTACCAATGCGAGCTCACGATATACCATGTATGTCAACGAGGATGACCTGTCACTGGTCATCGAGGACAAAGAGACCGGGGCGTATATGGAATCCGCCATCAGCTATGATGATGAGAAGAACAACGCAACCTGGCTTGGCGCGATGAAATCCGCGGTCGTCATAACGATGATCAACGGAAGCGATGACACGAAGCAGGCAGATTTGGTCAATGATGATGTGACCAAGAAGATCACCTACACAGACAACGGATTTTCCGCTGATCTGTACTGGAACAAATACAAATTCGGACTGACACTTGAGGTCAGCCTGACAGACGAAGGGCTGGTTGCCCGCATCCCGGATGAGTCCATCGTGGAGAACGACGAGAATTACTACATCGGAACGATCGCCATGTATCCGTACATGGGTAATTCCTACCTCGATGAAAAAGAGGGGTACATCTTCATCCCGGACGGCAACGGAGCGCTGATCTATCTGGACAATAAGGAAGGACGCTTCGCAAGCGGATATTCTTCCATGATCTACGGATCGGATGTCGGATTTGATGAATCGGTTGTGGAATCGCTCCTCTGGGATAAGTACAACATGATCACAGATGCAGAGAAGGTGGTTGCCCCGGTTTTCGGTATCGCACATACGGATGACCAGATCGCATACCTTGCGATCGTCGAGGACGGAGCGATGAGGGCTTCCATCGAGGGATGCCCGAACGGTGTCAGCGTTGATTACAACCGTGCATACGCAAAGTTCATAGAGCGTAAGCTCTACACCCAGCCGACCAGTAACAACTCGACCTCAGGTTCTTTACACATGGTGGAATCCGAGCGAAGCCACTCCGATCTGCAGGTCAGATACATGTTCCTCTCCGGCGACGAGGCGAACTACGCGGGCATGGCAAATGCGTATCGCAACTACCTGATCGACAACGATATGCTGACGGTGCAGGATACCTCCTATAATACAAGGATCGATTTCCTTGGAACCGACCGTGAGAGCTTTCTGCTTGGCACAAAGGCTGTTGTCATGACAACGGTGGATGACATCCGAAACATCTATGAGGATCTTGCAGCAAACAATGTGACCGACATCATGACGGTCTACAAGGGTTGGCAGAAGGGTGGTCTGTACGACATACCGATCACGAAGTACAAGGCAGACCGCAAGATTGGCGGAACCTCGGCACTTACGGATCTGATCACAGATTCCGCAGAGAAGGGCATTGACATCTATCTGTACGATGAAGCCCTTATGATCAACCCGGATGAGAACAATGCAACCTTCAACGTTGCAAAGAAGATCAACAAGAGACGTTATGAGAAGGAGACTTACATGGATGTCTATGAGACCTTCAATTATCTGACCCCTGCAAGAAGTGAGTATCTGATGAACAAGTTCATCAAGAGCTACACGAAAAAGGGCGTTTCCAATCTGGCGGTTGCAGGGATCAGCAATAACCTGTTCTCCTACACCTACGGAGGAAATACATATACCAGATATGACTGTGCAGACAGTTACGCAAACACGGTTGCAGCGATCGATGAGAGCACGAACCTTGTGCTGGAGCAGCCGTTTGCATACCTTTGGAAAAACACGGAGAGCTTTTTGGATATGCCGCTTTACACTTCAAGCTATGTGCTTGAGGATGTGAGTGTCCCGTTCCTCTCCATCGTATTAAAGGGCGTGATGCCGGTTTATTCCGAATACGTCAACTTTGAAGCAAACAAGCAGGAGTTCTTCCTCAAGATGTTGGAGACCGGAACATATCCGTCTTTCTACATCACGCAGGAGGAATCCTCCGAATTGATCTATACCAATTCCTGCGATGTGTACAGCTCTCAGTATGATGTGTATAAGAACGAGATCGTAACTTATACCGCAGAGCTGAAAGCATTGAACGAAAAGGTGCAGGGAAGCTTCATCAAGAACCATGAGCTTCTCGATAACGGTGTGACCGTAGTTACATACGACAATGGTGTGAAGGTCTATGTCAATTACAGCGCAACAGAACAGACCGTTGACGGCGTTACGATCGCGTCAATGTCTTATGAGGTAAGATAGCCAATGAGTAAAGAAAAGAAGCCAAAGCAGCCCAAAGTAAAGCTTGGAAAACTGGAAAAGAGAGAAGCCCGCTTCGGATATGTATTCGTTGCTCCGTGGATCTTAGGAGTCCTGCTTTTCTTACTTTTCCCTTTGGGACAGTCATTCTATTACATGTGGTATAACATCCGAATCACACCACTCGGAACGAACTTTACCTTTGTGGGAACCGGAAATTTCACCCAGATCTGGCTGGAAAATCCGGAGTTCCCGCAGCAGCTGGTAACCTACATCTGGCAGACCATCGTTGAGGTTCCGGTTATCACGGTATTTGCACTGATCATTGCGATGATGTTAAACAGCAAGATCCATCTGAAGGGATTTTTCCGGTTGATCTTTTTCCTTCCGGTCATCATCGTAAGCGGTCCGGTTATGAACATGCTGGTGAGCGAGGGTGCGTCAAGCATTCCGGCAATGAACACACAGTCGGTCGTTGCGGCACTTGATACGTTCCTGCCAAGCAGCGTGGCAACTTCCATCGGAGAGCTTTTCTCCAATATGATCATGATCTTATGGTACTCCGGAGTCCAGATCCTTATTTTCCTCTCCGCACTTCAGAAGGTGGATCCGTCCATGTATGAAGCTGCAAAGATCGACGGCGGCTCCGGCTGGGAATGCTTTTGGAAGATTACGCTTCCTACCATCAAGCCAATGATCCTGTTGAATGCAATCTATACGGTAATCTTCCTTTCCGGAAACGAGCAGAACGAGCTGATCAATATGATCAAATCCGCGATGTTCTCCGGAACAAAAGAAAAAGGATACGGATATGCATCCGCAATGGCATGGATGTATTCTGTTGTGATCACACTGATCGTCCTTCTGTTCTTCCTGTTGCTCGGATCTAAGCGCGACGCTTATGACCGCATCGCAAAGAAGCGGCAGCGGGCATTGAAGAAGGAAGCAAAACTTGCAAAGAAGATCGAAAGGAGGGGCAAGCGCAATGTCAAGAAGCTCGAACGCGCGCGCAAGAAGCGCAGCTACAAGACCTACGACGGCAGCGGCGACTATTAAGAATATGTTCACCAAAGAAAAGCTGCACAAGTTCATCTTTGGAACACGCGAGAAGCAGGGCGCAGGTCAGCAGATCGTGATCTACCTCCTTCTCATCTGTATCGGATTTGTGTATCTGTATCCGGTACTGTACATGGCAAGCACCAGCTTTATGAACCGCGATGACCTGCTGGATACCTCGGTAAAATGGCTGCCGAGCACCCTGTACTTCCAGAATTACACCGATGCGGCAAGCTCCATGAATTTCTGGACGTCCTTTGCAAAAGGAATCGTGATCGCAGGTCTGCCGACACTTTGCAATATTGTGATCTGCATGATGATCGGTTACGGATTTGCAAGATATGATTTCAAGGGCAAGAAGATCATGATGGGAATTTTGATCTTTTCCTATATCCTTCCGAGTCAGGTGACGATGATCCCGACTTATGTGCTTTACAACAAGATGGGAATCCTCGGAACACTGTGGACGTTCGTGCTTCCGGCACTTTTGGGAAACGGACTGAACGCACCGATCTTTATACTGATCTTTTATCAGTTCTTCAAGCAGGTGCCGAAGGTACTGACCGAGGCGGCGACCATCGACGGGGCAGGGCATTTTACCTGCTTCTGGAGGATCGCAGTCCCATCCGCGATCCCGGCGATCGTCACGGTTGCACTGTTCTCGTTCGTATGGTACTGGAATGAGTCCTACCTGACCGAGCTTTATGTGCAGGGACTTGCGACCAAGAGCAACTGGACGAACCTGGTCGTACAGCTAAAGAATTTTGATATGTCCTTTACTTCAAAGGCACAGACCGGAGACGTGGCAACGAGCCTGAACGAATCTGTCCGAATGGCGGCAACCGCGTTATCCATTTTACCGTTACTTATCATGTATCTTGTGCTGCAGCGGCAGTTTGTAGAAAGTATTGACCGCGCCGGTATCACAGGAGAATAACAACTTGTCCAAGACCCCGATGGGGATGGAGATATACTCATACAAATTAAAGGAGGAGCGTATGAAAAAGAAATTAGTATCAGCATTGCTTGTGGCAACTATGGTAGTCGGACTTACCGCATGTGGAAACAGCACATCACAGGATACCGACGCAGATGGGGGCAACACAGCAGCATCATCTTCGGAGGATGGGGTAACAACAGAGAACATTACCCTGACCTACTGGCATTACGAGGATGAGACAACTATCAACCTTATGGCAGAGAAGTTCATGGAGAAATATCCAAACATCACTGTCGAGACAAAGCAGATCGCAGATATGTCCACCGACTTATCCGCAGCCGCTGCAGCAGGAACTTTCCCGGATGTTTTCTCCGGAACAGATTCTGATACAGCACTTGCTAATATGTATTGGGCTGACATCACCGATTATGTGGAGAATGATCCTGAGACAGCCAACCTCATGGCAACCATCGAGGAGTACGGTATCGGTAAGTTTGACACCGACCGCCGTTTCGCCATGCCGACCTGGTTCCAGCCAAGCGCGATTTTCATCGACAAGAACGTAATCGAGAAATTAAACCTTGAGATGCCTCGTACTGATTGGACATGGTCAGAGATGATCCAGCTTATCAAGGACGCAACCGTGGATGACCGTTCCGGTATGAAATACTTTGGACTCGGCTATTACAACCGTCTGGATTCCCTCTACGGAATTGCTGCCTGCTCAAGCGCAGAGCGTGCGATCAAGGGCGAGTTCGGATTTGACGGAACTGACTTTGATCTTTCCTACTGGGCAATCGGAGAGCAGGAGTTCTCAGACTTAAAGCTTGCCGGCTATGTAGCACCGCAGCAGAACACTCAGGAGATGGAGGACTGGTCCGGTGACTGGAGCACCTGGTTTGGAGCATCCGGACATGTAGCTGTTTTCTCAGAGGGCTTCTGGTCCTACATGAACCTGTGGGGAACCGACGGATATCAGGATACCTACGGACTTGACATTGTACCTTACGTTACACCGAACGTTGTTGACGAGAAAGAGCACAACGTTATCGCGAATATGTACCTTGGTGGTGTATCTACCTCCTGCGAGCATCCTTATGAAGCATATCTGCTCTTAAAGTTCATGGGATGGGGCGTTGACGGATGGAATGCGCGTATGGACATCTACGAGGATGATTCCATCACCAATACCTCCGGTGTTCCGCTTAAGAACTCCAACATGCCGGTTCCGATGACCTTGGATGAGGGCGTATGGGCAAGATACCGCGCACTGTTCCCAACCGATGAAGAACATGCACAGTATTGGGATGACTACTTTGCTTCTATCGTAAGACCTGTACCATACGGCTGGTATTCCATCGCCGGATACTGGAACTTCTGTGACCAGTATTTCAACAAGATCGGTATTCATGATCTCGTAGATCAGGGCAAGGCTAAGTCAGCAGACTATGCGGCAGAGGCTACCGAGCAGGCAAACTACTACCATGCAGAGGCGATGATCTCTTACTTCGGACCGACCGGATACAACGTACTTTCCGATGAAGAACTTGCACAGTATCAGGCAGTGGTAGATTCATTCGCACAGTAATATGTAACTTGCAGGCGCAACCTGTAAAAATATTTTCCGGGCAGTGGGGACTGCCCGGGGTAAAAAGGAAAAGGAGAATTGTATGAAGAAGAAAATCGTAAGTGTGATTCTTTCTGCTGCAATGGTAGCAACACTCGCTGCCGGATGCGGTAAGTCAGAGGAAACTGCAAACACACAGTCACCGTCAACCGAGGCAGAGACGACAACCGAGGAGGAGCCGAGCGAGGCACCGGTTGAGGAGCCGGCAACAACAGAGGTAGAGGCTGAGGCTCTTCCGGACCCGGTTTACTACTACTCATTCGATGCGGCAGATGACAGCGACAGCATCAAGGTTGCATATCAGGATACCGATGCAACCCCGATCGTACAGACAAACGATGAAGCAAAAACTTATATTCCGGGTGTAAAGGGGGATGCAATCTATACCAACGGAGTAAAGGGCTATAAGCTTACTGATGTCAACGGTGTAGGCGATACCTACACCGTATCCTTCTGGATCTATGCAACAAGATTTGCAAACTATATGCCGACCATCCAGTTCGGACCGGATATGCACGGTGATGCAACCGGAGGACAGCACTACTTAAATATCACAAGAGCAGAGTGGGGAGCAGACGGTGCTGCAACCTTCCCATGTATCTGGGCTTATGATGAATTAGACAATGCGCTTTGGCCAAACTGGGCGCCAAACGATGCAAACGAGCACTTAAAAGAGTGGGTGAACATCACACTTGTTGTTGATGCAAACAATGTCAGCACAGACGGAACCATGCTGGTTGCAAACCTCTATGTAAACGGTGAGGAAGTAACCAAGACCGACTCTGACGGAAATATCGTTCCGATCAACGTTGTAAACGGATGTATGGCACAGTCTGACAACTTCGATTTCCTGATCGGAATCAACTACTGGGATTCCGTATTCAAGGGAGCATTTGATGAGCTTTACATCTTCGATCAGGCACTTACCGCAGGTCAGGCACTTGCCCTCTACCAGATGGGCGATACCTCTGTTGCTTACGAGGAGCCGGAGCGTGTTGTTGACGTAGTTGCTTCTGAAGATGCACTTTACACACTTGGAACGACTGACCTTTCTGCAGCATTCTGGTCAGACTGGACAGCAACCACAGAGCTTAAGGATGGCGATACCAAGGAAGTTGTTTTAAAGAACTACTCCGATGGAATCAATTCTTGGGATAACTTTGTAACCGTATTCACCAACGAGCCTTCCGATGCACATGTAGATCCGAACTCTGTTGCAACAGAGGGACACACCGAGTGGGCAGTTACCCGTGCAGACCTCTTTAGCTGGGGTGTTGACAATGAAAATGATTGCGAATACACCTGGAGCTGGGGCAACTGGGATACCTGGAGAACCTCTGTAATGGTTGATTCCGATGTCACCATGACAATCAACCGTTCCGGAAGCGATATCACCATCAACTACGATTTCGTAGATTACAACGGAACCGACAACACTGCAACCGCAGTTCTTCACACCGCACTTACCGCAGAAGATCCTTGCTACTTCTTATTCACCAACGAGGCTTCTTATGTGGAGGTTAAGTCCATCAAGGATGCGATCGTGATCACTCCGGATGCAAATGCGATCGCTACCATCGGTAACTTAGAGTTCTCTAACGGCTGGTGGACAGACTGGACAGCAACCACAGAGCTTGCTGACGGCGCAACCAAGACAGTTAAGTTAAACAACTACTCCGACGGAGTAAACAACTGGGATAACTATGTAATCGGATTTATCAACGAGCCAAATGAGGCAGGCGTTGATCCGAATACCATCTCCGATGACCATGTAGAGTACGCAATGGTTCGTGCAGATGCGTATGGCTGGGGCGATGCAGATTTCGCTTATGAGACCAGCTGGGGAGATGACTGGTCAACCTGGCTTGCAGCTATGAAGGATGCAGAGGTTACCTTAGTGATCTCAAGAAATGCTAACGTAATTACCATCGATGCAACGATCGTTGATCGCGATGGCAACACCATGACCAACAAGACAACTGTAACAAGCAATGTTCTTACAGATGGTCCTTGCTACTTCTTCATCACCGGTGAAGAGTGCTATCTTGAGATCCTTTCTATCGAGTAATCGGTAAACGGACATATACGTTCGGGCAAAGCACTATAACAGCCCCGGGATGCGGATGCTATGCATCCTGGGGCTTATTGCTACCCGTAAATGTTTGCGGGCGGCAATAAGCCTCAGGAAAATTAAGACAGAGGGAGACAGATACTATGAAAAAAAGAATGCGCACATTGGTGCTTGCGGCAGCGGTGCTGACACTGACCGGATTTGGACAGACGAAGGCGTATGCCGAGCCTGCCACCTACACGAACACACAGAATGATGTGACGGTCACACTGACCACAGACAAATCGGATTATGAGGAAGGGGAGGAAGTTACCTACACCCTGATGATCGAGAACAACAGAAGAGGCTGGAACAGTGCGCAGACGAACCTGAAATATTCCAATTCGGGATTAAAGCCGGCGGCGAAGGATGCAATGCCGACACAGATCCCGCAGCTTAAGTCCGGAGAGCAGTGTACGATCACTGGCACACTGATCGGAGAAAATGTCGAGGAGGGAACCTCGTTTCCGGCAGTGATCGAGGAAGAAAAAGAGACGACGGCGGATGCCGGTACAAGCGGAGCGGAGGCTTCGGTGAGCACACAGGTGCTGGTCGCAGGGATCGTACTTGTGATCGCGGCAGTTGTGATCCTTTCTTTGGTGCTGCGAAAGAAAAAGGGAAAGAGGGAAACAAAGACACTGATGTCGCTGCTGCTTCTGATGGCTTTTTCGGTATCACTTCTGGCAGGAATGAAAATGGAATGTGCGGCAGCGGATGCCGATTATGAGAGCGTGACGATACGCCCATATGTGCAGTTTACCTACGGCGGGGAAGAAGTCATGGTGCGGGCGACGATCGATCTGTCGATGGTGCAGCAGGTCATCAAGGTATCGACCGAGGATCGCGATATTGCAAAAACCATCTGCTGTCATGATCCTTCCATTTTCCGCGATTTTGACGGAACCTACTATGTATTTGGAAGCTTTCTCGCGGGTGGAACCTCCACCGACCTGCACGACTGGACCAGCATTGACCAGACGTTTCAGGCTACGTTTACCGACGAGGTGAAGGAGCAGATCCGCGCATGGAATAAGGATGATTCCGCGGGAAACTGGAACAGCTACCTGTGGGCGCCGGATATCATTTACAATCCGACGATGAATAAATACTGCATGTATTTAAGTGCAAACGGCGACGACTGGAAATCCAACATCGTGCTGCTGACCTCCGACAAGGTGGACGGACCATACGAGTACAGTGGAACGGTCGTATACGGCGGCTTTAGCGATGAGGATTACAGTGAGACGGATGCGCCGGAGGTTCTGGGCGAGGCAACGATCCCGGAGCGCTATGTGACCAATGGTGTCAAGAATAAGAAATGGGGAGATATGTACCCGAACTGCATCGACCCTTGTGTATTTTACGATGCAGACGGCAATCTGTGGATGTCCTACGGCTCCTGGTCAGGCGGAATCTTTATGCTGGCACTCGATGAGACGAACGGACTTCGCGACTACAGCGTAAGCTACGATACAGATATCCACTCCGATGCCTACTTTGGCAAGAAAATCGCGGGTGGAAGCTATGTGTCCGGCGAGGCATCCTATATCCAGAAGATCGGGGATTACTACTTCCTGTTTATCTCCTATGGCAATCTGGAGGCGACAGGCGGGTACAATGTGCGCATCTTCCGCTCAGAGCGCCCGGATGGTGATTATGTGGATGAGCTTGGCAACACGCCATACTTTGACAGCTATATGTTTAACTACAATACCCCGATCGGCGAGCGGCTGTTTGGTGGATACAAGTGGCGCACGTTCAATGTCGGTCAGGTAGCGCAGGGACACAATTCCGCGTTTGTGGATGAGGATGGCAAGGCGTACATCGTATTCCACACCAGAACCACAGACGGCACGGAAGGGCATTACGTCAAGGTACACCAGTTGTTCTTAAACAAGGACGGCTGGCTTGTGGCAGCACCGTACCATACGAACGGGGAGACGCTGACGGATTCGGTAAACGCAGCGGATTTTGTCGGGGATTACGACCTGATCATCCACAGACTTGATATTGATTATGCAAATCTTGCGACCAACAAGCCGGAATTTATCACTCTAAATGCCGATGGAACGGTAAGCGGTGATTACGAGGGAAGCTGGTCGATAGAGGATAACACCTCCTACATCACGTTAAACATCAACGGAGATGTATATAAGGGTGTTGCACTTACCATGAAGATCGAAAACACTGCGGTAGAGACACAGGTGTTTACCGCGGTTGGTGAAAATACCCAGGTTACGATATGGGGAAGCATGAGTATTGATTAGGAAAGCTGGTGTGTGATGGCAAAGCGGAGAAAACCGACAACGGAAGAATTACTGCACGGCGGATACAAGGAGCCTTTTTCGGGGCGTGATCTTGCAAAGGAGATCATATTCTGCATCATTACGATGATCCTCGCATTTTTGTGGGTGCTTGTCATGCTGCTGATCGTAAGCTTTGTGACCTTAAGCTACCTGAAGTTCCAGATCAAATGGATGGTCGTGGCATCTCTGCTTGCCGCAGTCATCGCGGGAATCGTCTATGTGACCGCAGCCGTGAAGAAGTACCGGAAATATTACGGAAAATAAAGTATATACGTCGGACGGAATATACAACGTATAAAGGAGTATGTGAAAATGGATAACAGTTTAAAGTTTAACGAGCCTTGGATCCTGCAGAGGGCAGACCCGTATGTGTATCTGCACGAGGACGGATGGTATTATTTTACGGCATCCGTGCCGGCATACGACGGGATCATCCTGCGGCGGGCAAAAAGCCTTGGGGGGCTTGCAGATGCGAAGGAGACCTACATCTGGCGCAAGCATGAATCCGGCCCGATGAGCGAGCATATCTGGGCACCGGAGATCCACTACCTCTTTGGAAAATGGTATATCTATTTTGCAGGAGGAGAGAAGGAGGATGTATGGAAGATCCGCCCGTATGTGCTTGAATGTCAGGGACGGGACCCGATGAACGATCCGTGGAAGGAAATGGGTAAGATGCAAAGGGCAGCGGAGGATGAATTTTCCTTTGAGGCATTCTCACTGGATGCAACGGTATTTGAAAACAATGGGAACTGGTACTACATCTGGGCGGAAAAGGTCGGAGTCGGAAAGCAGATCTCAAACCTCTACATCGCACAGCTGGAGAACGGTTATACCTTAAAGACGGTGCAGGTGCTGCTTACGACACCGGATTATGACTGGGAGCGCATCGGCTTCTGGGTTAATGAGGGACCGGGCATCATAAAGAAAAACGGCAAGATCTATATGACGTACTCCGCGAGCGAGACCGGAACCTGCTACTGCGTGGGAATGCTCTCCGTGGATGCGGATGCGGATCTGCTCGATCCGGCAAACTGGAAGAAGGAGCGCTACCCGGTGCTTGCAACGTGCAGCGAAAAGCAGATTTACGGACCGGGGCACAATTCCTTTACGAAGGATGAACAGGGGAACGATATTATGGTATATCATGCGAGAACGGAGGCAGAGCTTGTGGGGAATCCATTGTACAATCCGAACCGGCATGCTATGCTTATGAAGGTAAAATGGGACAAAGACGACCGACCGGTTTTTGACTATGAATAATCAAGGCGGCAGGTCAGAATTTTAGGAGAAAAGGAGCGTTTGAGCTATGGCAAAACTGATCATCAATGAGGAGAACAAGCTGGGAACGATCGCACCGGAGATCTACGGACATTTTTCCGAGCATCTGGGACGGTGCATCTATGAGGGAATCTATGTCGGAGAGCATTCTGACATCCCAAACGTGAACGGAATGCGCGTGGACGTTGTGGAGGCACTTAAGGAGCTGAAGGTTCCGGTACTGCGCTGGCCGGGCGGCTGTTTTGCGGATGAGTATCACTGGAAGGATGGAATCGGTCCAAAGGAAAGCAGAAAGAAGATGATCAACACACACTGGGGTGGTGTTGTGGAGGACAACAGCTTCGGAACGCATGAGTTCATGGAGCTTTGCCGTCAGATCGGATGCAAGACCTACATCAACGGCAATCTCGGAAGCGGAACGGTGCAGGAGATGTCCGAGTGGGTGGAATATATGACGTTTAACGGTGTTTCACCGATGGCGGATCTGCGGACGGCAAACGGCAGCAAGGAGCCGTGGACGGTAGACTTTTTCGGTGTCGGAAACGAAAACTGGGGCTGCGGCGGCAATATGACGCCGGAATACTACGGCAATGAGTATCGCCGTTATCAGACCTATGTGCGCAACTACGACCAGAATAAGCCAATCGCGAAGGTCTGCTGCGGCGCGAACGTGGATGACTACCACTGGACAGAGGGCGTTCTTAAGACGTGCTATGACCATACACCGAGAGAGTGTCACGGATTTATGGATTATCTGTCTTTGCACTATTATGTACATCCGGAAGGATGGCAGATCAAGGGAAGCTCCACCGACTTCAATGAGGAGGGCTGGTACAAGACGCTTAACAAGGCGCTGTACATGGAGAACCTGATCAAGGGGCATGCTGCGATAATGGATCAGTATGATCCGGAGAAAAAGATCGGAATGAGCGTGGACGAGTGGGGAACCTGGTATACCTGCGAGCCGGGAACAAATCCGGGATTTTTATATCAGCAGAATACGGTGCGCGATGCGCTTGTAGCGGGAATCACCCTCAACATATTCAACAAGCATTGTGACCGTGTCAAGATGGCGGCACTTGCACAGATGGTAAATGTGTTGCAGTCGGTTCTTCTGACAGAAGGCGACCAGATGATCAAGACACCGACCTACCATGTTATGCACATGTACCGGCACCATCATGGAGCAGCCCTTTTGGATTCTTCATTGACAAACGTTGAGCCGGTCGGACCGGACGAGTGGGTTGTCCCGAAGGTAACGGAGTCCGTATCCGAAAACGAGCAGGGAATCATCACGATCACGTTAAACAATCTGTCCGTGGAGTCAGTGGAGAAGGTTGATATACAGTTTGCAAGAGGCGGCTATCAGGTTGTGGAGGCACACATCGTAAGTGATGCGGATATGCATGCGCACAATACCTTTGAGGCACCGGAGATTGTGACGGAAAAAGATTTTGCAGGCTACGAAGTCGCACCGCACGGGCTTACCGTGACACTTCCGTGCAACAGCGTGGTGGAAATCCGGGTCGCAAGATAGATGGAACGCATCTGTAAACAGTGTCTGCTCCGCGAGATGGCAGGGGCAGACGCTCTTATGATCGAAAAGTACAAAGAAGCGATTAAAAAGCAAGACCGGGTCTGTGAGGAAATCTATGAGACCCGGTTAGCTATATGCAAGTCCTGTGAAAAATTAAACGCAGGCACATGCGGTGCCTGCGGATGTTATGTGGAGCTTCGCGCGTTATCCCCGATGAGCCGCTGCCCGTATAAGAAATGGTAGGCAAAAGGAGAATTTATGGCTCCTCCGGATTGACCGGCGCATAGTTGATGCTGACCTTGATGTCCTGACCGTAATTGCCGAAGGTCTTTCCGAAGATGGTAAGTCCTCCGATATGCTCGGCATCGTCGTCAACGCTTAAGCGGAAGCGGATGCCGCTGCGGTAATCCAAGTTAAAGCTGTTGATGGTGACATCGGAGATCTTAAGTCCGTCGATAAAGGTTCCCTTCTGGTTGATGACAAGGAGCTTTAACAGACCGTACTGATTCCAGTTCGGATACCACCAGTCCGGTGTAAACAGACCTTTGACATCGCCGAAATCGCCAGGGGATGTCCATTTTCCGATGCGTACATCATTTAGGTAGAAGCTGATATCGCTCGGCCAGTTGTTGTTGATGCCGGGAGCCTCGGAAGAAAGCTCGGCAGAGATCGTGATCTGCGTGATCTTCTGGGATGCCGGGATGAAGTTCGGGATCACATACTCGATATAGCCCTTGGTAAACCAGAGAATGTCGGCATCGTAGCGATCCGGATGCTCAAAGTAGCGGGCATCGTCCACCTCACCGATAAGCGCCTTGGAGGAGGCAAGTCCACAGGTAGGGCAGATCTTGTAGCTGGAGTAGTGACCGACCTGAAGCTCTGTGTTGTATACGTTGCCGTATTCCTCCGGCTTGTCAAGATCGATCAGGATCTTGTCGAGATGAATGGAGCAGATCTTCTGGTTGCCGTGCCCGGCGGATTCGCTGGAGGTCGTGATCAGACCACAGCTCTCAAGCTTTTTGATATGGCTGGTCAGCGCACCGTTGGTGATGTTGAGGCGGGAAGCCAGCTCGTTCATATTCATATTGTTGTTCTCAAGAAGAAGATTCAAGATATCTACGCGCATATCGGAGCCGAGCGCCTTAAAAAGCTCAAGCCCTTCGGAGAGCGATGTAATGTGTAACATGCATAAGTACCCCCGTAAGTTTTTCTGTAATTTATTATAGTTAAATCAAATATTTACGTCAATAATCGGGACAATTTTATTTGAAAATGAAAAAATGATCTTTTTTTGACGTTTTGTGATTGTTATTGTTTGATAATTATTGGATAATAATATATAATTTTAATTAAACTAAAATATTTTAGAATGTATAAAATATGAGGAGAAAACTATGAAAATCGGTGGATTTCATACGCCTACGCCGATACATGATCCGGCTGTATATGTGGGAGAAAACGATACCTACTACATTTTCGGTACACACATGGCAGCGGCTGAGTCCAAGGATCTGAGATATTGGGAGAGCTTTGCGGAAGGTGTGAATGCTCAGAATCCGTTGTTTGACAATCTGTTTGACGATGAGATGGCAGCGTTTGCATATTGCGGCAAGTTTAACGGAAAAGAATATGCGGTATGGGCGCCTGATGTCTCATACAATCCCTACTTGAAAAAGTACGTCATGTATTTTTGTACATCCGGGTCGTATATCAAGTCCTGCATCTGTATGGCGACCGCAGATCAGGTAAAGGGACCGTATCACTTCGAGCGGATCTTGCTCTATTCCGGCTTTCAGGCGGCGGATATTGACCAGACGAATGTCCGGGAGCAGATCGGGGACGAGGATGTATCGGTCTATTTTAAAAAGGATGGCTCCTACAATAATTTAAGCTGGCCGAACTGCATCGATCCGAACCTGTTCCACGATAAGGAGGGCAGGCTGTGGATGGTGTATGGTTCCTGGTCGGGCGGTATTTTCCTGATCGAGATGGACGAAAAGACCGGACTTCCGATCCACCCGAAGCGCGATGCCAAGAATCAGGTGGATGCGTACTTCGGACTCAAGCTTTTAGGCGGCGGGCACAAGTCCATCGAGGGACCGTTTATCCTGTATGACGATATTTCCGATTATTATTATCTGTTTGTCTCCTTCGGCTGGCTGGCGAGAGAGGGCGGCTATCAGATCCGTCTGTTCCGCTCAAAGAAGCTGGAGGGACCGTATGTGGATATGGCGGGAAAGACCTTCCGGAGAGTCAACCACCACGATCCGTATGGGCTGAAGCTGCTCGGAAACTATATATTTCCTAGCATGGAGCGCGGATACAAATCACCGGGACACAACAGTGCCTTCAAGGATCAGGATGGAAAGATCTACATTGTGTATCACCAGAGATTCGAGGGGGAGAGCGAGGTGCATGAGCCGCGTGTCCATCAGCTTTTTCGGACGGGAAATAACTGGCTTACCGTGTGTCCGTTCGCGACGGATGGGGAGATGCTCTGCCCGAAGAATTATCATGAGTCAGAGGTGTGCGGAACCTTCTATGTGGTGGAGCACGGACTGGATATCTCAAACGAGATCCACCGGCCGCTCCGCGTAGAGTTCACGCGGGGTGGGGAGATCCTTAGGTATCTCGATCAGAGTGCAAATCCGGAAAATTCATTGAAGGTTGAAAGACCATACGGTTATTATACGCTTGACGGAGAGAGCAGGATCACCTTTTCCCTAAACGGTATTACCTACGAGGGTGTGATCGTGCAGCTAAACGATGAGGCGGGCAACCCAACGATGTGCATTACCGGAGTCGGGGAAAACCAAAGTGCCTGGGCGGTCAAGTATCTATAAAGAAAATCAGTGCGGCTTCCATCAGTATCGCAATTCATGTGATTCTGATGGAAGCCGCCTGCTCTGTCATCGGACAAAATAGCTTAGCTGTTATAGTGGGACAAAACTTTTTTGACGTAGTTCTGTGTCTCCGTGTATGGGGGAATGCCGTTATACTTGGCAACGGCACCGCTTCCTGCGTTGTAAGCGGCAGCGGCAAGTGCGATATCGTCATCGTATTTATCCAAAAGCTGGGAGATCAGCTTGGCGCCGCCCATGATGTTCTCGTAGGCATCGTAAGGATTCTCCACACCAAGCTCCTTGGCGGTCTCCGGCATAAGCTGCATAATGCCCACCGCTCCGGCGGAGCTGGTGCAGTCCGCGTTAAAGTCGGACTCGACAAGTGCGATACACTTGAGCAGCTTCAAATCAACCTCGTAGGTGGAGCTTGCCTCCTCGAAATATTCCTCAAGGGTATCGGAGCAGGAAAGCTCGCCGCCAAAGGAGGTGGCAGCCGCTGTGCTGCTGGAGGATGCATGTGTGTCAGAAACTGCGCCGGACTGCGATGCAGTCGTATCGGAAGCGTCTGCTGCGGTGACAGAATCTGTTGTGGCTGCGGTGCGGCGGGCAGCATCCTCAGCACTTTCTACCTGAATGGAGGAGGTGTCCGACTTATTATTGTCGGTCAGCCCGACCGGGGCGTTAAGTCCGAGTGATTTGGCAAGCGCAGAATCCAAAGAAAGCCCGTAGCCTCCGTTCTGGCGGATGGCATCGACAGCGGCATCCACCGTGACTGCACGGACGGCATTTTTCTCTGCCTGATCCAGCTCGGCGCTTGCCAGAAGTGACTGCGCAGAGGCAAGTGCGTCAGAGAAGGAGACCTCAATATCCGAGGTGACATTGCCGGCGCTTGCGGAGGAAGTGCTGTCTAAATAGGCTTCAGCGATCGAAGATTGTATTCTGATACTCATGGGCATTTATCCTTTGTTTTGTACTTTTTATCAATTACGATACTATCATACCATAAAGTTTTTCATTTTTCACGAAAGACTTTAAAATCCCTTGAAATTCAAAGAAAGTTGATGTAGCATGGTAACAGTTTAATGTTTAAAACTGCAAGGAGAAAAAGATGAAAAAGATACCGTTTGTGACGAAGCAGCAGATTGAAGAAATTGTAAAGACATATCCGACCCCGTTCCATATCTATGATGAGAAGGGAATCCGGCAGAACGCGAAGGCGGTCAAGGATGCATTTGCGTGGAATAAGGGCTTCCGCGAGTATTTTGCGGTGAAGGCAACCCCGAATCCGTATATCCTTAAGATCTTACAGGATTACGATATGGGCTGTGACTGCTCTTCCTACACAGAACTGATGCTTGCAAAGTCCTGCGGCTTTGACGGGGAGCATATCATGTTTTCCGCCAATGAGACACCGGCGGAGGAGTTTGCCTACGCAAATGAGCTTGGCGCGATCATCAACCTTGACGATTTTACCCATATCGATTATCTGGAAAAGACGATAGGCTACATTCCGGAGACAATCAGCTGCCGCTACAATCCGGGCGGAGTGTTCGAGCTTAGCAACGGCATCATGGACAATCCGGGAGATGCCAAGTATGGCATGACCAAGGAGCAGTTGATCGAGGGCTATAAGATCTTAAAATCAAAGGGAGCGAAGAATTTCGGTATCCATGCATTCTTGGCAAGCAACACTGTGACGAACGAATATTATCCGGCACTTGCGCGCCAGTTGTTTGAACTGGTAGTTGAGCTTAAGGAAAAGACCGGATGCCATGTTACCTTTGTCAATCTCTCCGGTGGCGTGGGAATCCCTTATACGCCGGACAAGGAGCCGAATGACATCGGTATCATCGGTGAGGGCGTCCACAAGGCATTCGATGAAGTGTTAGTACCGGCGGGAATGGGTGATGTTGCCATCTATTGTGAGATGGGACGCTTTATGCTCGGACCATACGGAGAGCTTGTGACACAGGCAATCCACGAGAAGCATACTTATAAAGAATACATCGGAGTGGATGCGTGTGCGGCAAACCTGATGCGCCCGGCAATCTACGGAGCATACCATCATCTGACCGTGCTCGGCAAGGAGGACGCACCGTGCGATCATGTGTATGATGTGGTCGGAAATCTTTGCGAGAACTGCGATAAGTTTGCGATCGACCGCAAGCTGCCGAAGATCGATATCGGGGATTACATCGTGATCCATGACACAGGAGCACACGGTTTTTCTATGGGGTACAATTACAATGGACGCCTGCGTTCCGCAGAGCTTCTTTTAAAAGAGGACGGAAGCGTCAAGCTGATCCGGCGTGCAGAGACACCGGAGGATTATTTTGCAACATTCGACTGTTTTGATGACATCAAGATCAGCCGATAATATCAGGGGGGATAAAATGAGCGAATACAGTATCAATACAAAATGCGTACAGGCAGGTTACACACCGGGGAACGGGGAACCGAGACAGATCCCGATCATCCAGTCAACCACGTTCAAATATGATACCAGCGAGGATATGGGAAAGCTGTTTGATCTGGAAGCCGAGGGATATTTCTACACCAGACTTCAGAACCCGACCAACGACCATGTGGCAGCTAAGATCGTAGCATTAGAGGGTGGAACGGCAGCGATGCTGACCTCGTCCGGACAGGCAGCCAATTTCTTTGCACTGTTTAACATCTGCGAGTGCGGCAGCCATATCGTAGCATCTTCTTCCATCTACGGAGGAACCTTCAATCTGATCTCTGTCACGATGGCAAAGATGGGCATTGAGGTCACATTTGTTTCACCGGACTGCACGGAGGACGAGCTAAACGCAGCATTTAAGGAGAATACCCGCGCCGTATTCGGCGAGACGATCGCTAACCCGGCACTTACCGTACTTGACATTGAAAAATTCGCAAAGGCAGCACATGCACACGGAGTACCGCTCGTCGTGGACAATACGTTCCCGACTCCGATCAACTGTCGTCCGATCGAGTGGGGCGCAGACATTGTCACCCATTCCACGACCAAATACATGGACGGACATGGGGCAGCAGTCGGAGGAGCGATCGTAGACAGCGGACGCTTTGACTGGATGGCTCATGCTGAGAAGTTTCCGGGACTTTGTACCCCAGACGAATCTTATCACGGAATCACCTATGCCGAGAAGTTCGGCAAGGAGGGCGCATTCATTACGAAGTGTACCTCACAGCTCATGCGTGACCTCGGATGCATCCAGTCACCACAGCATGCTTTTCTTCTAAATCTTGGACTGGAATCCTTACATGTTCGTATGCCGCGCCATGTGGAGAACGGACAGGCGGTTGCAGAGTTTTTGGAGAAGCATCCGAAGGTAACAAAGGTAAATTATCCGGGATTAAAGAGCGACCCATACTACGAGATCGCACAGAAGTATCTTCCAAACGGCGGCTGCGGTGTTGTCTCCTTTGAGATTGAGGGCGGAAGAGAAGCGGCAGAGAAGTTTATGAAGAACTTAAAGCTTGCTGCGATTGAGACACATGTTGCGGATGCCCGCACCTGCTGCTTAAATCCGGCAACCTCCACCCATCGTCAGATGAACGAGGAGCAGTTAAAAGAGGCGGGAGTTCCGGCAGGACTTGTCCGTATTTCCTGTGGACTTGAGGACAAGGCAGACCTGATCGCAGACCTTGCACAGGCGCTCGATGCAATTTAATGGAAAATATTGTCCGGTTTCTATATTATTGGAATTGGAAACACGAAGTGGCGGGAGTTGTGTCATATTGACATGCCCTCGCCATTTTTTGTATAATTTTTGCAGAGAAGATCGGACGAACAGGAGTTAGGAACGAATGAAAAAGGGTATCGGAGCAAAATGTGCCCTCTGGCTTGCACCAATCGTTGTCGGAGGAGAGGACAATTACCCGCCATACAACTATCTGGATGCGAGCGGGAACCCGGCATTGACGTGGAGCTTGCGACGGAGGCGTTTCACCGGATGGGCTATGAGCCGGTATTTTCTTACATCAAATGGGAGGACAAAAAGACACTTTTGGACAGTGGCATCTACACGCTGGCAGATCTGGAGGGAAAGAACGATTGTTGTAAGCAGCGGGGGCACCATCATTGCTTCAAATAATGAAGAACTAATCGGAAAGAGTACAGATGATATTGCGATCCTGCGCGAGAGCAAGAAGAATGCCAAGAGTGACAAGTTAGTACACACGAGGCGGGAAGCCGGCTCGCTCTCACAGAATTTTGGACTTATGGAGCAAGTACAACAAGGTCGGAGGCAAGGTGGAGACGAGCTGTGTCTGCCTTAGTGTTGCGGACGGGATTGTCACATATCAATGGAGCATCCGGGATACCGGAATTGAAATCCGTGCGCTCGAACGCGAGGATGCACAGACAAGCCTGATTATCGCGATGACGGCAAACGCATTCGACCATGGATGCTGGGATGAATGCGCATCTGGCGAAGCCGCTTAAAATGGAGCAGCTGATGGCGACACTCGGAATGTATTGCGGGCAGCAGGAGGGATAGTGTTTGAAGGCAAGTCTGGCGGTGACGCAAGCAGGATAAGGAAAGGTGAGAAGGAATCAGAAGATATGGAACGATGCAAGTGGTGTAACATGAAAAATCCCCTCTATATACAGTACCATGACACCGAGTGGGGGAAAGAGCGGCTCGATGATGCGTATCTTTTTGAAATGCTGCTTTTAGAAAGTTTTCAGGCAGGGCTGTCCTGGGAATGTGTGTTGAACAAGCGGGAGAATTTCAAGGTGGCATTTGACGGCTTTGATGCACATAAGATCGCGGCGTATGATGCGGCAAAACAACAGGAGCTTGCTGAAGACGCCGGGATTATCCGAAACCGGAGAAAAATCGCGGCAGCAGTTACAAATGCAGCAGTATTCTTAAGAATCTGTGACGAATGTGGAAGCTTTGAAGCATATCTGCGGCGTTTCTGGGATAGCAACACGATCTATGAGAATGCGCTTACGCACTCACCGCTTTCCGATGCAATCTCAAAGGATTTGCAGAAAAGGGGCATGAAGTTCGTCGGCACGACGATCATCTACTCGTATTTGCAGGCGGTCGGTGTGATCAATTCCCATGAAGATCGGTGCTTTCTGTATCACTCGTAGATTCGTCTGCGGAAGTGCAGATGCTGTTTCCTGCCACAATATTGGCAAGCATGTCGCTTAACACGACAAGATCTGCGGCAAGGAGTGCGGATAGGAAGAATAGATTGGAACAAGTTCGCATAGGACACCGGGGCGGTTATTCATTATGGGAAAAACGCGCACATTTTTCTCACGATGTCAACTACAAATTAAAAAAAGACCCCAGCATTATTTCTAATGCTGAGATCTTGATTCGTCACCTTAACTTAATGACATTGGCAGATACCTGCTTCTTTTTTCCCCTATAAATGCCGGCAATGGGACTTGAACCCATACGGTGTTGCCACCAACAGATTTTGAGTCTGCCTCGTCTGCCATTCCGACACGCCGGCATTCGTTCGTTTACCGAACAATCAGTATATTATCATATCGTAATCGAATTTGCAACAAAAATTTTGAAGTGAAATTTTCGAAAAATTTAGTTTAAAAAAAGGGGTTTTTTAATTGCCCTTTTGGGAGGACGGGAGTATACTGATAAGAAAAGCGTAGCGATTAAATACGGTCGCAGGAGAACTGTGGGAATAGCATAGATGTTAGTGGAATAAGGTACGGGGGATTTTATAATATGAAGAAGATTGCCATCATCGAAAATGGATGGGCAAAGTTCATCAATTATGCATGGACACTTGGAATTAAGCAGTACATGGATGAGTGTGGAATTGCTGCCGATATTTACATTTTTAATAGTTTTGGCGATGCCGGAATGGACGAGAAGTTCAACCACGGAGAGTACAATATCACCATGCTGTCGGATCTTACCATGTTCGATGGGATTTTTCTGGAACTGACGAATATCGGTGACGAGAAGGAAAAGGCAGAGATCATTGAGCGGGTGAAGGCTTCAAAGGTTCCTGCAATCTCACTGGTTGAGAAGATTCCGGGATTGTATTACGCCGGAATCAATAATTATAATTCGATGGCAAAGATGGTAGAGCACCTGATAACGGTTCACCACTGCAAGAAGATCAACTTTGTCGGCGGACCTCCGACCAATCAGGAGAATATCGCGCGGCTGGCGGCTTATCGAGACGTACTTGCCAAGCATGGGATCGCAGTGGAGGAGGAACGGATCTTCCAGTGCAATTACGAGATCATCACGGGAGAGACCGGCTTTACGCATTTTCGTGAGAATGGACTTTTGCCGGACGCGTTTGTGTGTGCCAATGATAACATCGCGGTAGGGGTATGCCACGAATCGGAAAAATATGGCTACAAAGTGCCGGACGATTTTCTGGTGACGGGATTTGACGATTTTGACAAGGCATCCTATTACAGCCCACGCATTTCGACGATTGGATTCCGCAGGGAGTCGATCTCTTATGCGGCAATGGGAATGATGTGCAGGATCTGGGATGGTACGCAGAAGGAGGATTCCGTCTACATCGAGGCAAAAACGACTTTTCAGGATAGCTGTGGCTGCATCCCGGAGCATACAAGGGATCGTGGACAGTATATCAATGACCGCATCCTGGCGGAGGACATACAGAGCCGCCTGCAGGCGAAGTTGTATGAGTTAAAGCGAGAGATGATCAACTGTAACAGCTATGTTGAGATCGCGGCGTGTCTGCCGAAGAGCCTTTCCATGCTTGGCTATGATGAGATGTACATCCTGCTCAACAAGGATTTAGACGAGATGCTTGAGCATGAGGAGGAGCCGGAGTACCGCATCAACGGTTATCCGGACAATATGAATGTACTGTTTGCGGCGAGGAAGGATCAGATCTTAAGCGGACTGAAGCGTTTGCCGGGACAGCTCATTCCGGGAGACGAGGAGCAGCATGAGGAGGCAGGTAGCACCTATTTGTTTTCGCCGCTTCACATCCGTGACCGCGAGATCGGATATACCATATTAAAAAACTGCGATCATCTGATGGATTCCCAGATGCTCTACGAAGTGCTCAACGCATTTCTTGAGACGATACAGAACATGTATCACAGGATGACTTTGGCGCGGATGAATGACAAGCTTTCCAACCTGTACATAAGGGATTCTTTGACCGGATTATACAATCGTATGGCATACAATAAGCTGGCAATTCCGGAATACGAGCGCTGCATGCAGAATGACGAGTCGCTGCTCATCATGTTCTGGGATCTGGACTGCCTGAAATACATCAATGATAATTTCGGACACGACATGGGCAACGAAGCAATCTGCGTTGTCACAGACGCAATCCGCGAGTGCTGCCCGAAGGAAGCAATCGCGATGCGCTACGGTGGTGATGAGTTTGTTGTGCTGGTTCCGGAGTATTCCGAGGATCGGGCAAAGCATCTGGTCATAAACATCGAGCACCGCATTTGGGAAAAGGGCATGAAGCTGAATGTGACGTTTGAGATTCAGGCGAGCGTCGGATATGTGATCGCCGACAATCCGTCCAAGAGCCTCAATGATTATATCAACGTTGCAGATGATGCCATGTACCGGAACAAAAAGGCGCGGAAAGCAACAAAATAAAAGTGCGGAAAAGCCTGTGAAAAGCTTGAAAAATAAGCAATTTTGCAGGCTTTTATCATTGACAAAAGTTATCATATATGATAACATAAAAGAGAAGTAAAGGTGGACTTTTTATGAAGAAAAATGAAGACATAAGAGAGAACGTGGTATCCCAGCTCCGGACGCTGCGCAAGGAGCAGGGGATGACGCAGGAGCATCTGGCGGAGCTTGTCGGGACGAAGAAGTCCAACATTTCCCGGCTGGAGAGCGGACGGTACAATCCGAGCCTTGATTTTTTGATAAAGGTTGCGGACGGCCTGGGAAAGCAGATCACGGTTAAGATACGATAGCGAAGGAGACGATATACATGCAGGCGAAGAAATTAGGCAACTTTACAGGCAACGACATTGAGCTTTGCAGGACAACGAATGTGAGTGTGTCTAACCGGACAGCAGAGCTTTTACTGGAGGAGCAGATTCCATTTACGAAGAATTGCCGCAAGATCCCATTTTTTCGGAGAGACAAGTATGCGGGTGCGAGCAAGGTCTATGTGATCAGTATCAATCCGCATCGGTACGGGCAGGCACGCAGACTGCTTGACAAGATGGATCTTCCGCATAGAAAGCGTCTGGTATTGAGTAATTACTAATAGGTTTCAAATTTCGGGCAGGTGTGCTAAAATCAGATTTAGTGCATCTGCTTCTTTATTTACTTTATAGGTTTTCTTTTAACAGGAATGGCAGAAAAGCAGATGACTGTGGAAAGATGAGGAATATGTATGAAAAAGGTATTACAGCTGTTAAAATGTCTGATATTTTTGATAACACCCGTGCTTATTTTTATCCTGATGGAGTCGTATGAGCACAATCCATTTGCGGAGGTTCGCCCGGAGGCGATTTTTTTCAATATCCTTTTGTTTGAACTATTGGCGTGGATATTGCTTGGAATCACGGGAAACGGCAGGAGAAGTCTGCGTGTCCTTAGCGTGCTTGCCATGATATTCGGGATCACCAACCATTATGTGATGGCGTTCCGCTCGACACCGTTTGTGCCGTGGGATCTGCTTTCTGTCCGGACTGCGGCGAGTGTTGCGGGAAATTATGATTTCACACCGGACGGGAGAATGATCGTAGTAACCATTTTGTTTGCGGGGCTGATTGGCGGCTTACATTTCTTAAAACCAATGGAGAGGGGACAATATACCAGACGCCTGCGGATCGCGTATGGAGTTTTGGCACTTGCATCTGTATGCGTTCTTGTCGGATTTGCAGGGCGGCTGCAGGATGAGAGCTTTCAGAACAGGCACCGGCTGTATCCGTTTTTGTTTACGCCGGCGTATATGACGAAGGTTAATGGCATGGCGGTCACGTTTACGATGAATCTGGCGTACCTAAAGATCGATAAGCCGGCTGGCTACCGGACAGAGGGTGCAGAGGCACTTTTGCAGCAGTATGCAAGCAAAGAGGAGGAGAAAGCCGACACTTCCTATCCGAATATCATCGTTATCATGGATGAGGCATTTTCGGATCTTGCGGTGCTTGGCGATGTGAATGCATCGGAGGATTACATGCCGTTCGTGCATAGCTTGCAGGAGGGTGCGCAAAATACGATCACAGGCTATCTGAATGTTTCCGTCTGTGGCGGCAACACGGCAGATACAGAGTACGAATTTTTGACAGGAAATACCATGCGCTTTTTGCCGGCAGGCAGCATCCCTTACCAGCAGTATCTGAAAAATGAGACACCGTCGCTGGCAAGCTACTTAACGGGACTTGGCTATGCGTCCTACACGCTGCATCCGTACTATGCGAGCGGGTGGGAGCGGAACCGCGTGTATCCGCTGCTCGGATTTGAGACTTCCTATTTTATTGAGGATCTTACCCATCCGGAATATCTGCGCAAATATGTCAGCGACAAGTCCGATATGGAGGAGATCATCCGCATCTATGAGAATAAGGAGAAGGGAACGCCTGCGTTCATCTTCAATGTAACGATGCAAAATCACGGAGGTTACACAGATACATACAATAATTTTAGGGAGAACATTACGGCAGAAGGGAAAAACAATGTCTCGCTGAACCAGTATCTGTCTCTCATAAAGAAAACTGACGAAGCCCTTGAGGAGCTGATCGCGTATTTCAAGGAGCAGGACGAGCCGACGATTTTATTGTTTTTCGGAGATCACCAGCCGAACAATGCGGTGGCAAAATCCTTTTCCTATCAGGAGGATATGCTGCGCTATCAGGTGCCGTATGTGATCTGGGCGAATTATGACATACCGGAGCAGAGCGGCATGGATACGAGCGTGAATTATCTCTCAACGCATCTTCTGGATGCTGCGGGCGTTCCGCGCTATGATTATCAGAATTTCCTTGCCACGCTGGAGCAGTATTACCCGATCCTGTCCGCTGCAAGGCAGGAGACGACAGGGGCAGGCAATGAGGAGCTTCTTGCGGATTACGACAAGCTGCAATATTATCTGCTCTTTGACCGGAGAGGAGAGACCAAATGAAAAAGAACCGCTATTGGTACGCACTTGCTTTCTTCCTTCCGCTTTTGGTAACAGGTGTGATCTGCATTGCAAACGGTGTATATCCGTTTGGGGGGAACTGCATTCTGCATGTGGATATGTACCACCAGTATTGTCCGTTTTTTACGGAATTTGCAGATAAGCTGCAGAATGGCAAAAGCCTCATGTTCTCATGGAGACAGGGGATGGGCGCAGACTTTGTGGCACTGTACGCATATTATCTGGCAAGCCCGCTCAACTGGCTTCTTGTCCTCTGGCCAAAGAGCTATGTGATCGAATTTATGACACTTACGATCCTTTTTAAGATCGCGCTGGCAGGGCTTTGCATGTATGGCTATCTGAACTACCGTTTCCGGTTGGAGAAAAAAAGCGAGCGTCTGCATTACCTTGCAGTTGTCTTTGCGGCGGCGTATGCACTGTCCGGTTTTATCGCAGCGTATAGCTGGGATGTCATGTGGCTGGACGGCGTAGCGCTTGCCCCGCTTGTATTTGTTGGACTTATGAAACTGGTTGGGGAGAAAAAGCCGGCACTCTATTATGTGAGCCTATCGGTTGTCATTCTTGCAAATTACTATATTGCAATGATCATCTGCATCTTTTTGGTGTTTTACTTTCTGCTTCTGGTCGCAGAGCAAAAGGAGGGGCGCATACAGGCGTTTGCTCGGTTCGCGTGGTATTCCCTTCTGGCGGGAGCTTCCGCGGCGATCCTTCTGATCCCGGAAGCGATCGTGCTAAGTTACAGCGGTTCATCCGGGATAAAGCTGCCGGATACCATGAAATGGTATTTTGGATTTTTGCAAGAGCTTTCACGAAGCTGTACGGCTGCCTCCGTCTATACCGGAGCAGACCATTGGCCGAACCTCTATGCGGGAGCATTCTCGCTGATTCTTGTGATACTGTATGCATGGAATCGGAAGATCCGCATGCGTCAAAAGCTTCCACGCCTTGGGATGGTTGCATTTTTCTTAGTCAGCTTTTCCAATAATCTGCTCGACTTTTTCTGGCACGGGCTTCATTTTCCGGACTCGCTTCCGGGGCGGCAGTCCTTTTTGTACGTTTTCGTTGTTCTTGTCCTCGGATTTGAAGTGCTTGTACATTGGAACGGCATCAGCGTTATCAGGATCGCAATCTCATCTGCGCTTATCACAGGACTTCTTTTTGCAAGCTCACGGCTGACGGAGGAAAAAATCACAGATTCGTTTGCATTTCTCATCACGGGGCTGTTTATCGCCTGCTATATGATCCTGTTTATACTTTCAAAGCTGGTGGAACAGCAGAAGCAGCACCGGGTGTGGGGCGCAATCTGTATCCTTGCGATCGCGGAGCTGGTGGTCAACATGGCGATCACAGGCTTTTATACGACTAGCAGAACCACTTATTTTTCTAAGCGGGAAGACAATTTAAAATTACTCGCGCAGATGGAGGAAAGAGAGAAGGATTCCGGTGCATTTTACCGGGTGGAGAATGTGCGGCGGCTGACCAAGAATGACAGTAATCTGTATGGCTATAACTCTGCAACGGAATTTTCGTCTCTTATGAATATCAATGTCAGCCATCTATATCAGGGTTTGTATATGGAGGGTGGCAAGAATTATTACTGCTACAATGGCGCGACACCGCTTACCTCTGCGATGTTCTCGGTGAAATATGTGCTTTCGGATAGTGCGCTGGAGGAGAATGCGATCCGTGTAAAGGTGGCAGAAACAGGCGAGCAGTACCTGTATGAGAATAAATACTGGCTCCCGCTCGGCTACATGATCCCGGATCGTGCCATGACAAGCTGGAATAATTCCAAGCGCTCCGATCTTCGCAACCTGAATCATCTGGCGAGTGCCTTGGGGGCAGAGGACGAGATGATCACTGATGCGTCTTTTACGCAGGAGGTAAGCGAAGGCAAAACGATCCTGACACCGGACGAGGACGGCTTTTACTATGCAGCCTATGTCAAATGTGACGCGGATACACTGACTGCCTCCACGGAGGATGGCTGGGAACGCAAATTCTCAAAGACAACGCACCGCTATCTGTTAGAGCTTGGTGAGCGAAAGGCGGGCGAGCCGATCACGATCGAAAACACCAAGTCGGAAGAAATTACATTTTATCTGTACCGTCTGAACCTTGACGCGGTGGATCAGGCGTATGAGACACTTGCAAAGGACACGCTTGATGTGACGGAGCAGACGGATACGCATATCCGGGGAAGTGTGACGGCTTCGGAGGACGGAACGCTGATCTTATCCATCCCATATCAGGACGGATGGACGATCCGGGTAGATGGCGAAATCGTGCAGGCAGAGCCGTATCAGGAGGCGCTGTTTGCGATTCCGCTAACAACCGGAACGCATGAAATCGAACTTAATTATGTGACACCGGGACTTTTACAGGGGGCGGCGATCAGTGCGGGAAGTGTATTACTTTTCGTGTTTTCACTTGTTATTAGAAGGCTGGCTGCAAGGCGGCAGCGCAGCCAAAGGAAGGAAATAGAGGATGAAAGTGTTACTGGAATTTTATATTGAGCAATATCGCAGCGTGTGCAGGCAGTCGGGTGCCAAGGCAAGAATGCAGAAGTACCAGCACAAGATCAACTCGAAGATCAATCAGATCAGGAATACACACGCTTCGTATGGCAGGGAGGAAATGGTCTGCGAGTTCCACAAGGATGTGAAGCGTCTGGCGCAGGCAGCGTATTTTTCAAATAATAAGGAATTTATTCGCAAGATCAATACTGAGCTGCTTCCGGAGCTGGTGCGCATGGATCTTGAACTGTTCTCGGAGCAGGAGCGGGAGCTGTTGGAAAACAGCCTAAATGATGACGGATTTCTGAAGCGTCTCGCGAAGGAGGCTTACGGAAAGATCTGTAATATATCGATGGCACAGTTGTACCGGGAGAGTATGCAAAAAGCGCTTAATAAGCAGATTGTGGAGCTTGTCCCGGCAAGACCGGAGATGGAGTTTCCGAAGGCGCGCGAGATGGACCGGCATTTTATTCTGCATATCGGACCGACGAACAGCGGAAAGACGTATCATGCCTTGGAGCGCTTGAAGGATGCGTCAAGCGGAGTGTATCTTGGTCCGCTTCGTCTGCTGGCGCTTGAGGTGTACGAGCGCATGAAGGAGTATGGCACACCGTGTACGATGCTGACCGGACAGGAATGCATCGAGGAACCGGACAGCCGGATCACGGCATCAACCATCGAGATGCTTGACATTGACAAAGAGTACGAGATCGCTGTGGTCGATGAGGTGCAGATGGTTGAGGACGAGCTGCGCGGTCATTCGTGGACAAGAGCGATCCTCGGCGTGCGGGCAAAGGAGATCCATCTGTGCATGAGCCCGGCTGCGGAGGAGGTTGTCAAGCATCTGATCGAGCTTGGAAACGGAACCTACGAGGTGTGCAGATATGAGAGAAAGACACCGTTAGAGCTTGAGGAGAAGCCGATCACATTCCCGGATGATGTGCAGGACGGGGATGCTCTGATCGTCTTTTCCAAGAAGGCAGTTCTTAATGTTGCGGGCAGACTGGAGAGCCAGGGGATCGCTGCGAGCGTAATCTACGGAAGCCTTCCGCCGGAGATCCGGAGACGACAGATGCATCTGTTTAACTCCGGCAAGACCAAGGTGGTTGTCTCCACAGATGCAATCGGAATGGGCTTAAATCTTCCGGTTCGGCGGATCGTCTTTATGGAGATCGAGAAGTACGACGGAAATACGACACGCGCGTTAGATATATCCGAGATCAAGCAGATCGCCGGGCGCGCGGGAAGATACGGATTGTACGAGAGCGGGTATGTGACCGCGATGGATGAGCAGAAGCTGCGTTTCTTAAAGAGACAGTGGAATAATGAGGAGCAGCCGATCGAGCGTGTCAGCCTAGGATTCCCGCAGGTGCTTCTGACGATGGATGCGCCGCTTGACGTTGTGTTGCAGCTGTGGCATGATGCCAAGCCGTCCGAGCCGTTTGTCAAGATCAACGTGGACGATATGCTTTTTCTCTACCGGGAGGCATATAAGATGCGCTCCTATATCGCGGATTTCGATGACAAGTATGTGCTTTACCGCATGATCACCTGCCCGATCGACATCAAGGACCCTGAGGTCGTGCGCCTCTGGGGTGAGTATTGCATGAACTATACCGCAGATATTTCCCTAGAGCAGCCGCGTCTGTTCAGCCGCTATCAGGGCTTGCAGAAGTACGAATCCTACTACAAGAAGCTTGATCTGTACTATCAGATGTCCATGCGTCTCGGCAAGCTGATAGACAGTGAGTGGCTTGACAGCGAGCGTGAAAAAACGCAGGATACCATTATGCAGCTTCTGACAAAGGACAAGCATGAGTATATCTTGCGGTGTAAGTATTGCGGGCGGATCCTTCCGGTCGACTCGCCGTTTCGCGTGTGCAGCGCCTGCAGGAGAGATACCGAGGAACTGCACCCGGTGCGCCATCATCACAGAAGGTGTAGATAACACAACATATATCGCCGGTACGTTTTTTCGTGCCGGCGCTTTTTTGCCCTTTTTATGATTGAAACAATCAATAACAGTTACAAACGGTCATAAAAATTCAAAAATAATAAAAATATGATTGACAATGACGGAAAATGATGCTATTATCCAATTAAAGATGAACGGAAATGATTGATTATGAACACTAATGAACGTAAAATGTTGTTCATAAGAGACGAAAATAAAATCGCAAATATAGGAGGGGTTACATGCTGACAGAAGAGCGATTTGCCGCGATATTGGAGGAACTTCGCACGAAGAATGCTGTGAGTGTCACGGAGCTGGTCGATAAGCTTGGCGCATCGGAGTCTACGATCCGGAGAGACTTAAACACACTTGATGAGATGGGCAAGCTTAAGAAGGTTCACGGAGGCGCAACTTCGATGAATCGTGAATATATCGCAAGCGAGCCTTCGGTGACAGACAAGATCAACCTGCATGTGGAAGAGAAGCGGGCGATTGGTCAATATGCAGCTTCCATGATCCACGATGACGATTTCGTTTTTATCGATGCAGGAACGAGTACAGAGTGGATGATTGAATATATCAAGGATACGCGGGCAACCTTTATTACAAACGGAATCGCCCATGCAAAGAAGCTTTTGAACAAGAATTTAAAAACCTACATCATCGGTGGAATGCTAAAGCCTGCGACAGAGGCAATCATTGGAGCAGAAGCGGTGCAGAACATGCGTAAGTTCAATTTTACCAAGAGTTTTCTCGGAACGAACGGCATCCACCTCGACTATGGCTTCACCACAACGGATATGGAGGAGGCAATGGTCAAGATGGAAGCGGTCAACCGCTCCTTTGCGCATGTGGTGCTCGCGGATAGCAGTAAGTTTGACAAGGTGACATCGGTAACCTTTGCAGGAATCGAAAAAGCGTGTGTAATTACGGACCGTTTGGCGAATGATAAGTATATAGATGCAACCGTGATAAAGGAGGTAATGAAACTATGATTTACACTGTGACATTTAATCCGGCACTGGATTATGTGATCCGGATGGAAAAGCTGGATCTGGGAATGGTCAACCGGAGCAGTGCGGAGGCAATCTTTTACGGTGGAAAGGGAATCAACGTATCGACTGTCTTAAACAACATCGGCATGGAATCCGTAGCACTCGGATTTGTCGCTGGCTTTACTGGGCGGGAGATCGAGGAGGGCGTCAAGGCACTTGGCGTCACAACAGATTTCATCCATCTTCCGGAGGGCTTAAGCCGCATCAATGTAAAGATCAAGGCGGAGCAGGAGACAGAGATCAACGGACAGGGACCGCAGATCAAGATGGAGCAGGTCGAGGGCTTGTTTGAACAGCTTGAGCGGTTAAAAGCGGGCGACTGTCTGGTGCTTGCAGGAACGATCCCGGCATCTCTTCCTTCCGATATCTATGAGCAGATCATGGAGCAACTGCAGGGAAGAGACATCCACATTGTCGTGGACGCGACGAAGGATCTGCTGCTTAACGTATTAAAATACCATCCGTTTTTGATCAAGCCGAATAACCATGAGCTTGGCGAGATGTTCCATACGGTGTTACAAAGTGACGAGGAGATCGTAGCTTACGCAAAGAAGTTACAGGACATGGGAGCAAGAAATGTTCTGGTATCCATGGCGGGAGACGGCGCGATCCTTGTTACAGAGACGAATGAGGTTCACAAGATCGGTGTTCCGAAGGGAACCGTGGTCAATTCTGTTGGAGCCGGGGACTCCATGGTGGCAGGATTTATCGCAAGCTATTTCAAAGAGCATGACTACCTTAAGGCACTCAAGTACGGTACGGCAACCGGAAGTGCAACGGCATTTTCCGAAGGACTTGCGCCAAAAGAGAAGGTAGAGGAATTATTAAAAACATTATAAGGAGGGTACTTTATTATGAGAATCACAGAACTTCTTACAAAGGAAAGCATTTCTTTGGGCGTGAAGCTCGACTCAAAGGATGCTGCGATCGATTATCTGATCGATCTGCATGAGAAAGCAGGCAACATCACAGACCGCGCCGTATTCAAGGAGGGAATCGTAAAGCGCGAGGAGAGCGGTTCAACCGCAATCGGAGAGGGAATCGCCATCCCACACGCAAAGAACCGTGCCGTAAAACGGGCTGCACTTGCGGCAGTCACCGTGCCGGACGGAGTAGATTACGATGCACTTGACGGACAGCCGACCAACCTTATTTTTATGATCGCTGCACCGGAAGGCGGATCAGATGTACACTTAGAGGTTCTTTCAAGACTGAGCATGCTGTTGATCGATGAGGATTTCCGCAAGGATCTGCTCTCCTGCGAAAGCGTGCAGGATTTCTTAAATGTCTGCGACAAATACGAGGCAGAGAAGTTCCCGGATGAAGTGAAGGGAAGCACAGAAGAAAACGCAAGCAAAGAGATAGAGCCTGAAAAGAAAGGATACCGCGTGCTGGCTGTTACAGCATGTCCTACCGGAATCGCCCATACATACATGGCGGCGGAGGCATTGGAGAAGGAAGGACAGAAGCTCGGAATCCCGGTAAAGGCGGAGACAAACGGCTCCGGCGGCGCGAAGAACATTCTGACGGATGAGGAGATCGCGGCCTGTGACGGTATCATTGTTGCAGCGGATAAGAATGTTGAGACCGCTCGTTTCGACGGAAAACCGGTTCTGTTTGTAAAGGTGGCAGATGGTATCCACAAGCCGGCAGAGCTGATCAATAAGATTGAGAGCGGCGAAGTGCCGATCCACCACGAAAAGGGAGCGGTAAAGAGCTCCGTCAAGGCGGAGGGCAGCGTCGGAAGCCGCATTTACAAGCATCTGATGAACGGTGTATCCCACATGCTCCCGTTCGTTATCGGTGGAGGTATCCTGACCGCACTTGCATTTTTGATCGATACGATCTGTGGTTACGGTGCAACCGGTGGAAGCAACTTCGGTTCCTGCACACCGCTCGCGGCATTCTTTAAGTACGCAGGCGGACTTGCGATGGGTATCATGGTTCCGGTTCTTGCGGGATTTATCGCAGAATCCATTGCGGATCGTCCGGGACTTGCGGTAGGTTTCCTCGGCGGATTGTTAGCATCCTCCGGCAATGCTTCGATCGCAGGATATGTGTGGGCGAACGACAGCCTGTCCGGTTTCCAGAATTTTATCGCACAGTTTGGATTTGTTTCCCCGACGAGTGGTAATACGGTATCCGGTTTTTTAGGAGGTATCGTAGCGGGCTTCTTAGCCGGATATATCGTGCTCGGACTACGCAAGCTGTGTGACAAGTTCCCGCAGTCCTTAGAGGGAATCAAGCCGACACTGATCTATCCATTAGTAGGTATGTTTGCGGTAGCGGTGCTTATGATCTTTATCTTCAACCCGCTTATCGGTATCGTAAATACAGGACTTAGCAACATGCTTTCCGCATTGGCGGAGCGCAATCTTCTGATTGTACTTGGCCTGATCCTTGCCGGTATGATGGCAATCGATATGGGAGGTCCGATCAACAAGGCAGCATATTTGTACGGAACAATGGTACTTGGAACAGCTAACGAGCTGATCAGCGCCGGTGCAACACTTTCAGATCCGGCAGTGCAGGCATGCTACATTTCCATGGCAGCAGTTATGGTAGGCGGTATGGTTCCACCACTTGGAATCGCACTTGCATGTATCTTCTTCCCGAAGAAGTTTACCACGGCAGAAAAGAATTCTACGATCTCTAACATCGTCATGGGATGCGGCTTCATCACCGAGGGCGCGATCCCGTTTGCAGCGGCAGATCCGGGACATGTGATCCCATGTACCTTCATCGGTGCAGCAGTAGCGGGCGCACTTTCCGCAACCTTTAAGTGTACACTGATGGCACCGCACGGCGGACTGTTCGTAGTTGCCACGGTAGGACATCCGCTTATGTATATCGTATCATGGCTGGTTGGTTCCGCAGTAACCTGTGTGCTGCTTGGACTTTTAAAGAAAAATGTACAGGAATAGATCATACAAACTTATCAAAACAAAGTAGAAGGAGAGAAAAATCATGGTAGCAAAGGACGTAAAAATCATCAACGAGCAGGGACTTCACATGAGACCGGCAGGAGAGTTCGCAAAGGAAATGACAAAGTTTGATTCTGATGTAACACTGGTATTTAACGGCAAGCGGATCAACGCAAAGAGCGTAATGCTCATCATCTCCGCATGCATCAAGTGTGGTGCAGAGCTTACCATCGAGTGCAACGGAACCGATGAGGAGGCTGCACTTGCAAAAGCAGTAGAGCTGGTAGAATCCGGTTTTGGTGAATAGATAAAAAGGGGAGAAGAACGATGGTAAAGGGCATAGGTGGTTCTGCAGGGTACGGCGTTGGCAAGATTGTGATTATCTCAAATGCCAAGCCGGAATATATTGTCCGTCCGATCAAGGATACGGAGGCTGAGGTAAAGCGATATGAGGATGCGGTAGCTGCATTCGAGAAGAAAACACAGGTAATGGCAGATTCCATGCGGGGTAAGGTGGGAGACCACAATGCGGAGATCTTAGAGGGACACATCCTGCTTTTGAAAGATCCGGGCATGGAAGAAATCGTAAAGAGCACCATAAAGAGCGGCACCTGTGCGGAGGCTGCATTCGAGAGTGCATGTGATATGTTTATCCAGATGTTCCAGTCGACGGGGGATGAGTTGTTGCAGCAGCGTGTGACGGATATGAATGACATCCGCACGCGGATGCTTAAGATCCTGACCAACACACCGGATATCAACATCGCGGATGTTCCGGCGGGAACCATTCTCGTCGCGGAGGATCTGACACCATCTATGACGGCAGGCATCGTGAAGGAGAACGTTGCAGGTATCATAACGGAGGTGGGCGGCAAGACCTCCCACTCCGCAATCCTCGCAAGGGCATTGCAGATTCCGGCAGTCTTGAGTGTGACGGGAATCGTGTCAATGGTGCATGACGGAATGGAGGCAGCAGTTGACGGTGTGACTGGTACCTGTGTCCTTGAGCCGGACGAGGCAGAGAAGGAAGCATATCTGACCAAGCGCGCGGATTATCTGCGCGAGCAGGAGATACTTGTCATTTACAAGGGCAGACAGACACAGACTGCGGACGGCTGCAAGGTAGAACTTTTTGGCAATATCGGCAATCCGGATGAGGCAGAGCAGGTGGCTGCCTGCGACGGCGAGGGAGTCGGACTGTTCCGTACAGAGTTTTTGTTTATGGGTGCGAGCAGCCTGCCATCGGAGGAGGATCAGTTTGCTGCTTACAAAAAGGCAGTGGAGACGATGCAGGGCAAGGCAGTGATCATCCGTACACTTGATGTCGGCGGAGATAAGGATATCCCGTATCTGGGATTGCAGAAAGAGGACAATCCATTCCTAGGATACCGCGCAGTACGCTACTGCTTACAGCATGAGGAAATGTACCGCGTACAGCTTCGCGCGCTGCTCCGTGCAAGTGCATTCGGCGATATCCGTATCATGGTTCCGCTTGTGACTTGTGTGGAGGAGATCCGTCAGGTGAAGGCTCTTTTAAAAGAACTCATGGCGGAGCTTGACGCAGAGGGAAGAAAGTACAACAAGGATATCCCGGTCGGCGTGATGATTGAGACTCCGGCGGCAAGCCTGATCGCAGATCTGCTTGCAAAGGAAGCAGATTTCTTTAGTATCGGAACCAATGATCTGACGCAGTATACGATGGCGGTTGACCGCGGAAACGCAAAGGTTTCCTATCTGTACTCCGCATATCAGCCGGCGGTGCTGCGCTCCATCAAGCATATCATTGAGGCAGGAAAGAACGCCGGGATACCGGTTGGAATGTGCGGGGAAGCGGCAGCAGATCCGCAGCTTATCCCACTTCTGATCTCCTTTGGGCTTGATGAGTATTCGGTAAGTGCAACCTCGGTACTTGCAACGAGAGGGACGATCGCAAAATGGTCAAAGGCGGACGCGGACGCGCTTGCAAAGCAGGCACTTTCGCTTGCAACGGAGCAGGAGGTCGAAGAGCTTCTTGCAGGTGCAAAGAGATAAAAAGCATAACATAAGAGGAGGTCGCAGACGGCAGAAGTGCAGTTTGCGACCTTTTTTTGACAGATTTTTCCATATCATATATAATTCCTTACAATACAATTATTCTAGATCGCGGAGGACGAAGCCGGTATGAAGAGAAAGAGCAGAATGCTTGGAATATTTGCAGCTTGTTTTTGCGTATTATGTGCAGGCTGTTCCGATAAGCAGCAGGACGCTGGCGGGCAGGACGATACAGTAGCGACACAGAACACACAGAGTGAGCAGCCGGAGAGTGGTAATGAGACGCAGGCACTGATTGAGCAATATGGATTGGATATCCTGCCGGTGGTACAGGTGGAGGCGGGCGTGGCTTCGCTTGAACCGGAGCAGTTCTTTGCGCAATATGACGGGCAGGAGCTGTCAATCGGAAAGCAGCTGACAGCCGAGGAGCTTGCTTGTTGTGGAGCAATTTACCAGATCCCGGTCAAGTATCAGGAATATGATCTGGAGATCGAGGTCGAGATCGTGGACACGACAGCACCGGTCATTTCGATGGTGTCAGGCATTCTGGTAAAGGTCGGGGATACCGTCGCCTACAAAAAGGCGGTGGAGTATTCGGATAACAGCAGCAATGATCTGACGCTCTCCATTGACAATTCTGCGGTAGATCTGCAGACACCGGGCGAATATACCGTAAGCTATACGGTTACGGATGCCGGCGGCAATACTGCAACGATCGAGGTGCCGCTTACCGTGGTGGAGGCAACCTCTCACACTGAGGAGGATGTCAGGGATTTAGCGCTTGCCGTTGTGGAAGAGGTCGTGGATGAAAACGCCTCCAAGTATGATAATGCGAAGGAACTGTTTCAGTGGGTACATTCCAATATACGTTACCAGCATGCGGCAGGAGACCGCAGTTCTGTCTGGGCGGGAGCTTACGAGGGCTTGCATGACGGAGCCGGAGACTGCTACGCATTTTATGCGACCTACTCGGTGCTTCTGACCTACGCGGGAATTGACAATCTGTGCGTTGCGCGTGTGAGCGACAGCAGCCATCACTGGTGGAATCTGGTCAATACCGGAGAGGGCTGGTATCACTGCGATGCAAGTCCGAGACGAAACGGCGACCGGTATTTCTGCTTTATGCAGACGGATGCACAGGTTGAAGCATATACAAGGGCATACCCGGAGAAGCCGGATTACTATACCTTTGATGCGTCTTTGCTTCCGGAAAGAGCGACGGAGATCATTGTCGGCTATGATCCGGACACCATCTATGAAAAGTACAATACCGAGGCGGTAGAAGAGTATCTTGAAAGCCTGCGCAAGGAAGAGGAAGCCGAGGATGATGCGATAACGGATGAGATCGATCCGGACGCTGACCTTGAGATCGAGGAGAAGAAGGATACAGACGCGGAGGACGAAGCCGGGGAAGCGGATAAGGAAGATGTGGAAAACGAAGCCGGTGCGGGGAATAAGGCGGATGCGGAGACCGAATCGGAGGATAACGAGGACGAGAAATCCGATACTGATAAGAAGTCAGATAAGAAGAAATCCGATAAGAAGAAAAAGAGTGAAGCCTCCGAGGTAAACGATGATAGCAGCACCGAAAAAGAGCCGGAAGCTGGTGAGACAGAGAGCAAGGAGACAACGGAGACCTCAAAGAAGAGTAAGAAAAAAACATCCCAAAAGACACAAGATACGCAGGAAGATACAGAAGCAGCTGATAGCGGGACAGAGGCTGCTTCGGAAGAGTCGGAATAAAAGGTAAGGAAGTCGGGGTATGAATAAGGTATATATCGTAGAGGAGGATCCGGTTATTGCGGGATCAGTTGCAGGTCATCTGGAAAAATGGCAGATGAAGTGCCAGTGTGCGCAGAAATCCGCAAGCTGTCAAAGATTCCGATCGTTTTTCTGTCCTCCGCAGATGACAATATGAATATCGTCATGGCAATGAACATGGGAGCGGATGACTTTATCGCGAAGCCGTTTGATCTGCAGTTTTTGCGGCGGGAGCGGGAGATACAGAACAATCCAAAGCCGGATGAGGATGCGATGAATGCGGTTGTGGATCAGAGCTTTTTTCAGAGGCTGTTAAAGCGAAAGCGGATGCATTTGAAGTCCGTTATAAGATTGAACAGAGGGTATTTTTCTACAATATCTATGGCGGAGCATTCTTTGTCGGCATTTTCCTCGCGATCCTGTTCTTCCTCCCGGTCATCGCTGCGATCGTGCATGTTGCGGTGGCAAGCAAGATCATCCGTCTGTTCCTTCAGATGGTTCTGCTTATAAACAACACAACTTTTGTCTTGTCAATCGCAGTTGTGTGTGTTATTTTCGTTGTAGTGTATCTATTGGTTTACCGTGTTACTTCCGGACAGTACTACCGGATCGTTTACGGAGAACGCTGATAGATAAAATTGCACCGGAAAGGAACAGCCTGTTTTGAAAAGTAAGTATAACCAGACCATCACTGCCTGCTTTATCGGGTATATCGTGCAGGCGATCGTCAACAATTTTGTCCCGCTTTTATTTCTGACCTTTGAGCGGACGTACCATATTCCGCTCGCACAGATCACGCTGCTGGTGACGCTGAATTTCGGAATCCAGCTCTTAGTCGATCTGCTGTCGGTAGGCTTTGTGGATCGCATCGGCTACCGGGCATCCATGGTCATTGCACACGTCCTTGCGGCGCTTGGGCTGGTTCTGCTTACGGTTCTGCCGGAAGTGTTTCCATCTGCCTTTGCGGGCATCTTATGTGCGGTCTGTGTATATGCGGTCGGAGGCGGACTTCTGGAGGTGCTGGTAAGTCCGGTGGTTGAAGCATGTCCTTCCGATAACAAGGAGAAGGCGATGAGTATGCTGCATTCCTTCTACTGCTGGGGGCATGTGGGAGTGGTTGCACTTTCTACCTTATTCTTCGGGCTGTTCGGGATCGATCACTGGAAGATATTGGCACTTATCTGGGCGATCATCCCGCTGTGCAATGGCGTTGTGTTTACCAAGGTGCCGATCGCACCGCTGCTTCCGGAGGGTGAGACCGGAATGAACATGCGTGAACTGTTTGGAAAGAAGCTGTTCTGGATTTTGTTTGTGATGATGGTCTGCGCGGGCGCGAGCGAGCAGGCGGTCAGCCAGTGGGCATCCACCTTTGCGGAGCAGGGGCTTCATATCTCAAAGACGCTCGGAGATCTGGCGGGACCGATGGCATTTGCGATCCTGATGGGAACAGCGCGAGCTTTTTATGGCAAACACGGAGACCGGATTGATCTGGATCGTTTTATGAAGGCAAGCTGCCTGCTGTGTATTGCAGCATACCTTGCAATCTCGCTTGTCCCGATCCCGGTGATAAGTCTGGCTGCCTGTGCGATCTGCGGATTGTCTGTCGGTATCATGTGGCCAGGCACCTTCAGCAAGGCTTCGGCAACACTTCCGAAGGGCGGCACTGCGCTATTTGCACTTTTGGCGCTTGGCGGCGATATCGGCTGCTCTGGCGGACCGACACTTGTAGGACTGGTCTCAAGCCACGCGAACGATAACTTAAGAGCCGGTATTCTGGCTGCGATCATCTTTCCAATTCTTTTGCTCGGCGGTATTGTCCTGTGTAAGACGGAACAGAAATAATTTTATAGCAAAGGTTACTATTCACACTTTATAAAAGCAAAAATGCCACGGCGACTACCGTGGCATTT
>CAVDTR010000021.1:0-46958 GCA_963612015.1 Lachnospiraceae bacterium
CTCGTCCCATTTTCATGTGTACTGCCCGGCTGCAAAATCCATGTATCTTCATGCCTTTGCTGCGTGATGACGACCAGTACAGCACCGGTTTACACGACCGGTGTGAACTACTCCCTGATATTGACTTAAAATTATCACAAAATGAGGAGGATTGTCAAGCTTTCAGTTGAAGATGATTTCTGCACGGACTGTTATAATGAAGGTCAGACTCAAACTAGGTAATTGCGAAACAAGTAGGTAATCAGCTGGGCGATTCCAGCCAGGAGCAAATCCGCATCTGTGATATCAACAGTGATCGTGTGCGTGGCACTTTTAATCTATGACTGGCGTATGTGAATCGCACTCTTATGGGTGGTACCGGTCGCGTTTGCAATCGTCCTGCTGTCCGAGAAATTGCAGGAAAAGCAGGGGAAAAAGCATATCGCTGCAAGGCTTGCGCTGGCAGACGGAATACAGGAGTGTCTGGAGACCGTGCAGGATATCAAGGCATGCAATCAGGAGGAGCGCTACCTTGCCAAGCTTGATGAGAAGATGGATGCGGCAGAAAAGGCACAGATTTCCTCTGAAAGGGTATCGGCAAGCCTTGTGACGACCGGACAGATGTTCCTGCGGCTGGGCGGCACAGACATCGCACCAATCGACTCGGTTGCAATGATGAAAGATATTAGATGAAGCAACTGCTTCGCTTGACGTGGACAATGAGACGGAGATACAGGAAGCAATTTCAAAGCTGATAAAGGGAAAGACGGTTCTTGTGATCGCCCATAGGATGCGGACGGTTGAAAACGCAGACCAGATTGTCGTGCTTGACAAGGGCGTTGTCGCAGAAAGCGGAACCCATGAGCAGCTTATGAAACGGGACGGACTTTATGCAAGACTTGTAAAGCTGCAGACGACATCTGCCGAGTGGAAGCTGAATGCGTAGGTGATCACGGCGCAGATGAAGGTGGAAAAGTTACAAAAATGATACACAACTTTGACACAATTTAATCATACGGGCAAAAAATACACTTAATAAAATAAGGTTTTTTGAAAAGTAACACATGGAATTGTTTCTATGTGCCATTTTTGTTAAGTAAATATAAAAAATAGAATAGACAATTTAATTACAAATACTATAAAGATAAATAATTAGACAATTTAATGATAAAAACGGATTTACAGCAAAAAACGGTTGTAGTAAAATTTATCTCAAGTTAGAAAGCTGTTGACAAATATCACAGACGAAAGGATGACTGCAATATGAAAGAACAGTGGAACGAAAGCACAGCCGTTGCGAAAGGATTGTACGATCCGAGATTTGAACACGATAACTGCGGTATCGGAGCCGTTGTCAATATCAAGGGTATTAAAACTCACGATACGGTTGAGAATGCGTTAAAGATTGTTGAGAACTTAAAGCACAGAGCCGGAAAGGACGCTGACGGAAAGACCGGAGACGGTGTAGGTATCTTATTGCAGATCTCCCACAAGTTTTTCTCAAAGGTGACAAAGCCGCTCGGAATCAAGCTGGGCGATGAGAGAGATTACGGTGTCGGACAGTTCTTCTTCCCACAGTCGGAGATGAAGCTCAATCAGGCGAAGAAGATGTTTGAGGTCATCATCGAAAAAGAGGGCATGGAGTTCCTCGGCTGGAGAGAGGTGCCGACGCATCCGGATAAGCTTTCCGACAAGGCGAGAGCATGTATGCCGTGCATTATGCAGGCATTTATAAAGAGACCGGAAAATGTTGAAAAGGGACTGGACTTTGACCGCAAGCTATATGTCGCAAGACGTGTGTTTGAGCAGTCCAACGACGGAAGCTATGTGGTTTCTTTATCCAGCAGGACGATTGTATATAAAGGAATGTTTCTGGTAGAGCAGCTCCGCCAGTTCTTCTCTGATTTACAGGATGTTGATTACGAGTCCGCGATTGCAACCGTACACTCCAGATTCTCAACGAACACGAATCCGAGCTGGGAGCGTGCACATCCGAACCGCTTCATTGTACATAACGGCGAGATCAACACCATCCGAGGCAATGCCGACAAGATGCTTGCCCGCGAGGAGACGATGTCCTCCAGCAAGCTGGCGGGAGAGTTCCAGAAGGTGCTCCCGGTTGTAAATACGGAAGGTTCCGACTCTGCGATGCTTGATAACACGCTGGAATTTCTGGTTATGAGCGGCATGGATCTTCCGCTTGCAGTTATGATCATGATCCCGGAGCCATGGGCGAACAACTCGATCATGTCCCAGAAGAAAAAGGATTTTTACCAGTATTATGCGACGATGATGGAGCCGTGGGACGGACCGGCCTCCATCCTGTTTTCCGATGGAGACCTGATGGGAGCCGTGCTTGACCGCAACGGTCTGCGCCCATCCCGCTATTATATCACCGATGACGATTACCTGATCCTTTCCTCTGAGGTAGGTGTCCTTGACATCGACCCGACTAAGATCGTGACCAAGGATCGTCTGCGCCCGGGCAAGATGCTTCTTGTAGATACCGTAAACGGCAGAGTGATTGATGATGATGAGTTAAAGGAGCGCTACGCAGGAAAGCGCCCGTATGGCGAGTGGCTTGACAGCAACATCGTTATGCTCCATGACCTTAAGATCCCGAATCAGAGAGTGCCTGAGTATACCAAGGAAGAACGCCAGCGTATGCAAAAGGCATTTGGATATACCTATGAGTCCTTAAAGGATTCCATCCTGCCGATGGCAAAGAACGGCGTGGAGGGAACCGCAGCGATGGGAACGGATACCCCGCTTGCAGCGCTTTCCGGCAACCGTGAGCCGCTGTTTAACTACTTTAAGCAGCTGTTTGCACAGGTTACAAACCCGCCGATCGATTCCATCCGTGAGGAAGTTGTTACCTCAACGACCGTCTATGTCGGTTCCGCAGGCAACCTCCTTGAGGAGAAGCCGGAAAACTGTAAGGTACTTCGGATCAACAACCCGATCCTTACGAACACCGACCTGATGAAGATCCGCTCCATGAAGGTGGAGGGCTTTAAGGTCGCAACGATTTCCATCGTATATTATAAGAACACAAGCCTTGAAAAAGCGATCGACCGCATGTACATCGAGGCAGACCGTGCGTTCCGTGACGGTGCGAACATCCTGATCCTGTCCGACCGCGGTGTGGATGACAACCATGTGGCGATCCCGTCTTTGCTTGCGGTTTCCGCATTACAGCAGTATCTGGTAAAGACGAAAAAGCGTACCTCACTTTCTCTGATCCTAGAATCCGGAGAGCCGAGAGAGGTACACCATTTTGCAACACTGCTTGGCTTCGGTGCGACCGCGATCAACCCGTATCTGGCGCAGGATACCGTAAAGCAGCTCATTGACGAGCACATGCTTGACAAGGATTACTATGCCGCGATCGATGATTACAACAAGTCAATCATCACCGGAATCGTCAAGATCGCAGCCAAGATGGGTATCTCAACGATCCAGTCCTATCAGGGATCAAAGATTTTTGAGGCAATCGGTATTGATAAGGAAGTTATTGACAAATATTTCACCAACACGGTAAGCCGCATCGGTGGAATCAAGTTAAAGGATATTGAAAATGATGTGAATACGCTCCATTCCGCAGCGTATGATCCACTCGGGCTTTCCACGGATCTGACGCTCGACAGCCAGGGACGCCATAAGATGAGAAGCAATGCAGACCGGCATTTGTATAATCCGGCAACCATCCATCTGCTTCAGCAGTCCACACAGCGCGGAGATTATGAACTATTCAAGCAGTACACCAATCTGGTGGACGAGGAGCAAAAGACCACCAACCTTCGCGGACTTATGGACTTTAATTACCCGAAAAAGCCGATCAAGCTGGAGGAGGTAGAGAGCGTGGACTCCATCGTTACCCGTTTTAAGACCGGTGCGATGTCCTACGGTTCCATCTCCAAGGAGGCGCATGAGACACTTGCAATCGCGATGAACCATCTGCATGGCAAGTCTAACACTGGTGAGGGTGGTGAGGATAAGGATCGTCTGACCGTTGGCGCGGACGGACTGAACCGCTGCTCCGCGATCAAGCAGGTCGCATCCGGACGTTTCGGCGTGACAAGCCGCTACCTTACCAGTGCGCAGGAAATCCAGATCAAGATGGCACAGGGCGCAAAGCCGGGTGAGGGTGGGCATCTTCCGGGCAAGAAGGTATATCCGTGGATCGCAAAGACAAGACTTTCCACACCGGGTGTATCTTTGATCTCCCCGCCACCGCACCATGACATTTATTCCATCGAGGATTTGGAGCAGTTGATCTTTGACTTAAAGAACGCAAACCGCGATGCGCGCATTTCCGTAAAGCTGGTATCTGAGGCAGGTGTTGGAACCGTCGCAGCGGGTGTTGCAAAGGCTGGTGCACAGGTTGTCCTGATCTCCGGCTATGACGGAGGAACCGGTGCAGCGCCAAGCTCATCCATCCACAATGCGGGACTTCCGTGGGAGCTTGGACTTGCGGAGACACACCAGACGCTTATTATGAACGGACTGCGCAACAAGGTTCGTATCGAGACAGACGGAAAGCTGATGAGCGGACGTGACGTAGCGATCGCTGCCTGCCTTGGTGCGGAGGAGTTCGGATTTGCAACCGCTCCGCTTGTAACGATGGGCTGCGTGATGATGCGTGTCTGCAACCTTGATACCTGCCCGGCTGGTATCGCAACTCAGAACCCGGAGCTTCGCAAGCGTTTTGCGGGCAAGCCGGAATATGTAGAAAACTTCATGAAGTTTATCGCAGAGGAACTGCGTGAGTATATGGCAAAGCTCGGCATCAGAAGCGTGGATGAGCTGGTCGGAAGAAGTGATCTGTTAAAGGTACGTGAGGATCTGTCCGAGCGCGAGGCGAAGATCGACCTTTCCAACATTTTAAATAATCCGTTCGCTGGCAAGAAGGAGAGCGTGATCTTCGATCCGAAGCAGGTATACGACTTCGAGCTGGATAAGACAAAGGATATCCAGGTGATCCTCGCACAGCTTGCGCCGGCGCTTGAGAAAAAACAAAAGCGTGTCATCGAGACGGAAGTAACCAACACGAACCGCTCCCTTGGAACGATCTTCGGCTCCGAGATCACAAAGAAATACGACGATACACTGGAGGAGGATACCTACATCATCAAGTGTACCGGAGCTGGCGGACAGAGCTTTGGCGCATTTATCCCGAAGGGACTTACGCTGGAGCTGACCGGAGATTCCAACGACTATTTCGGCAAGGGACTTTCCGGCGGCAAGCTGATCGTATATCCGCCGGCAGGCGTTCAGTACAAGAAGGATGAAAACATCATTATCGGAAACGTTGCACTCTATGGCGCGACAAGTGGTAAGGCATTTATCAACGGTGTTGCGGGTGAGCGTTTCTGTGTAAGAAATTCCGGTGCAACTGCGGTTGTCGAGGGCGTCGGTGACCATGGCTGCGAGTATATGACCGGTGGACGTGTTGTTGTGCTCGGCAAGACCGGGAAGAATTTTGCGGCCGGAATGAGCGGCGGTATCGCGTATGTGCTGGATGAGGACAACGACCTTTATATGAGAACTAATAAATCGATGGTATTTACGGAGGAAGTGACAAATAAGTACGATGTGCTTGAACTGAAGGAGATGATTAAGGAGCATGTGACCTTGACAAACTCAGAGAAGGGCAAAGAGATTCTTGACCATTTCAGCGAGTATCTTCCGAAGTTTAAAAAGGTAATACCGTATGATTACAACCGTATGCAACTGGCAATCGTGCAGATGGAAGAAAAGGGACTCAACGCGGAACAGGCACAGATCGAAGCATTTTATGCAAGCACCAGAGAGTAAGGAGGGGAACAAAGATGGGAAAACCAACCGGATTTTTAGATTATGAAAGAGTGGATGCAACATCCATCGCTCCAATGGAGCGTATCAAAAATTACAAAGAGTTCCATGTGTTCCTCTCTCAGGAGAATCAGCAGAAGCAGGCGGCGCGTTGCATGGACTGTGGTGTTCCGTTCTGCCAGTCCGGTGCAACCCTTGCAGGAATGACTTCGGGCTGCCCGTTACACAATCTGGTGCCGGAATGGAACGATCTGGTCTATACCGGCAACTGGGAGCAGGCATACAACAGACTGCACAAGACGAATAACTTCCCGGAGTTTACATCCCGCGTGTGCCCTGCACTCTGCGAAAAGGCATGTACCTGTGGTCACTGGGGTGATCCGGTGTCGGTCCGTGACAATGAGCATGGCGTGATCGAGACTGCTTATGAGAACGGCTATGCAGCGCCGAAGCCACCGAAGGTACGCACCGGAAAGACGGTGGCGATCGTGGGAAGCGGTCCATCCGGACTTGCGGCGGCAGACCAGCTCAACCAGCGAGGACATTCCGTAACCGTCTATGAGAGGGAGGATCGCATCGGCGGACTTTTGATGTACGGTATTCCGAATATGAAGTTAGACAAGAAGATCATTGACCGCAAGATCGCGGTGATGAAAGCGGAGGGCATCGAGTTTGTGACCGGCTGCAATGTCGGAACAGACATCAAGGCTTCGGAGCTTATAAAGAAATACGACCGCGTGATCTTATGCTGTGGCGCAAAGAATCCGCGTGACATCAAGGCGCCGGGAAGAGACGCAAAGGGAATCTATTTTGCGGTGGATTATCTGACACAGACGACAAAGAGCCTGTTAAATTCCAATCTTGCAGACAAGAAATTTGTTTCCGCAGAGGGAAAGAACGTTGTCATCATCGGCGGCGGTGATACCGGAAACGACTGTGTGGGAACCGCGATAAGGCAGGGCGCGAAGTCTGTCACCCAGCTTGAGATGATGCCATGCCCGCCGGTGTGCCGTGCGGCAAACAATCCGTGGCCGGAGTGGCCGAAGATCCTAAAGACCGATTACGGTCAGGAGGAGGCGATCGCGAAGTTTGGTCACGATCCGCGTATTTACACCACCACGGTCAAGGAGTTCCACAAGAACAAGAAGGGAGAACTTGACGGCGTTACCATCGTAAGCCTCGAATCCAAGAAGGATGAGGCTACCGGACGTTTTAACATGGTTCCGGTGGAGGGAACAGAGAAGAAGATCCCCGCAGAACTTGTGCTGATCGCAGCGGGCTTCCTCGGAACGGAGGATTACATCGCGAAGGCATTCGGTGTGACGTTAAACGGACGCACGAATGTTGCCACCGATGCAGACAGCTATGCAACGAACATCAAGAACGTATTTACCGCAGGCGATATGCACAGAGGTCAGTCCCTTGTCGTATGGGCAATCCGCGAAGGCCGTGAGGTCGCACGCGAGGTGGACGAGAGCCTGATGGGATATTCGTATCTGTCCGTGCAGTAAAAGTTGATATGGAAATGGAAAGAGGTTTCTTTTGCGCAAACATCCGGGAAGGATGCGGCCGCGAGGAGGCCTCTTTTTTATAACTTGCAAAAAAAGCGTAGTAATTCCAAAGAGAGCTTGGTATACTCAATAATGCATCACGAATATGAGAAAAGAGGAATCAGGCATGGCTGAAGTTTATGATATTGCGATCATCGGAAGCGGACCGGCGGGACTGTCTGCGGCGCTTACCGCGAAAGCAAGAAATCTTAATGTAATTTGGTTCGGAAGCAAAAATGTCAGCAAAAAAGTAGAACTGGCAGAAAAGATCAGCAACTATCCGGGACTTATCGAAGTGACCGGAAAGGAAATGCAGCAGACCTTCAAGCGGCAGATCGAGGAGGAAGGGCTGGTGATCACGGAAAAGGTAATCAATCAGATCTTTCCGATGGGGCAGCAGTATGCGCTTTTTTCCGGACAGGAATCGTGGATGGCAAAGACGATCCTGATCGCGATGGGAATGGCACCGAACACAACGATGGCAGGGGAAGCGGAATATCTTGGAAAGGGAGTCAGCTACTGTGCGACCTGTGACGGCAGGCTCTACGCAGGCAAGACGATCGCAGTCTACTGCACCAACCCGGAATATGAGGCGGAGGTCGAATTTTTGGCAGATATTGCAGAAAAGGTATATGTATATGCGACATACCCGGATTTTGGAATAAAGAGGGAGAATGTGATCCGCTTAGCGGCAGCTCCGACCGAAGTCCTTGGAGACGGACTCGTAAACGGGGTGCGCTGCAAGGGCGGACAAAAAGCGGATTCTCTGGAAGCGGTTGGAGAGAAAACGCTAGAGCAGAGCAGCGCACAAAATCCTGCTTCGGAAAGTGATATCCTCGCGGTGGACGGAATATTCTGTCTAAAGGATAGTTACAGCCCGGTGGCGCTGATCAAGGACTTGGAGCAGGAGGAGAACCATATCAAGGTAAACCGCAGGCAGGAGACCAACATCAGGGGTTGCTACGCGGCGGGAGACTGCACGGGCAGACCTTACCAGTACGCAAAGGCGGTCGGCGAGGGCAATGTCGCGGTACACAGCATCATGGAATATTTAAGAGAAATAAAGAAATAGAGGAAAATTACAAATGAGTAAATGGATTTTTTTTGACATAGACGGAACCCTGTGGGATGATAAAATGCAGATCCCTGAGAGTACAAAGGAAGCGATCCGCAGACTGAAGGAAAACGGGCATAAGACCTTTTTGTGCAGCGGAAGGGCAAGAGGAAACATACGCTCCGAGGAATTGCTCGGACTGGGCTTTGACGGCGTGATCGCCGCCTGTGGCAACCATGTGGAAATGGATGGAAAGATCTTATATGAAAAGATTCTGGAGCCGGAGCTGGTCGAGCGGGTGATCAAGGTGCTGGACGAGTGCCACATGCCAGTCGTGCTGGAAGGACCGGTACATCACTGGATCTCGGAGAAGGGCTTTGAGGAAGATCCGTATGTGGTCTATCTGTTTCAGGAGATGGGAGAGACCGCACTGCCGCTAAAGGGTTATGACGAGGAGATCCGCATCAATAAGTTCTCGGCGGATATCCTTCCGCAGTCTGACTATGAGCGGGTAAAGCGTGAACTTGGCGATGATTTTGATCTGCTGGAGCATGAGGGCAACGTGGTCGAGTTCGTCCCGTATGGAACCTCAAAGGCGACCGGGATCGAGTGGCTGCGCAAGTATCTTGACATAAGCCCGGATGATATCGTTGCGGTGGGCGACAGTGTGAATGACCTGGATATGCTAATGTATGCGGGACACAGCATTGCGATGGGAAATGCCTCGGAACCGGCAAAAATCGCAGCGGAGTATGTCACAACGGACATCCATGAGGATGGCATTTTAAACGCGATGGAGCACTATGGGCTGATCTAGGAAACGTTTATTAAAAAAATATAAAAACGACAAACAGAAGAAAAAACGAGAAAAAAAGAGATATAAAGAGTATAAGTGAGTAATATAATCAAAAAGCAGGGGCGGATGCGTTTGCTTATGCGTGCGGAAAAAATTATTATAAGACCATCGGTTAGCACTCAAACGAAATGAGTGCTAACAAGCAAAAAAGGAGGCTATCAAAATGAAATTAGTTCCATTAACAGACAGAGTAGTGCTGAAACAGTTAGAAGCTGAGGAGACAACAAAATCAGGTATCATTTTAACAAGTACCGCACAGGAGAAGCCACAGGAAGCAGAAGTAATCGCTGTTGGACCTGGCGGAATGGTTGACGGAAAAGAAGTCGTTATGCAGGTTAAGGAAGGACAGAAGGTAATCTATTCCAAATATGCAGGAACAGAGGTTAAGCTTGACGGACAGGAATACATCATCGTTCGCCAGAATGACATTCTTGCAGTTGTTGAATAAGCCTGTCTGCATTTGTTGACAGAAATAATGAATTTTGAATCGTAAAGGAGATCGATTATCATGGCTAAAGAAATCAAATATGGATCAGAAGCGAGAGCAGCTCTCGGAGCAGGCGTTGATAAGCTTGCAAATACCGTTCGTGTAACACTCGGACCAAAAGGAAGAAACGTTGTACTTGACAAATCATTCGGTGCTCCGCTCATCACCAACGACGGCGTGACCATCGCAAAGGAGATCGAGCTTGAGGATGCATTTGAGAACATGGGCGCACAGCTCGTAAAGGAAGTTGCCACCAAGACCAACGACGTCGCAGGTGATGGTACAACAACCGCAACCGTACTTACACAGGCAATGGTACAGGAAGGAATGAAGAACCTCGAAGCAGGTGCTAACCCGATCGTATTAAGACGTGGAATGAAGAAAGCAACAGATGTTGCAGTAGAAGCATTAAAGGAAATGAGCCAGCCGGTAAATGGCAAGGATCAGATCGCAAAGGTTGCAGCAATTTCTGCAGGCGATGAAGAGACCGGTAACATGGTTGCAGACGCAATGGAAAAGGTAACCCATGACGGCGTTATCACGATCGAGGAGTCAAAGACCATGCAGACAGAGCTTGATCTGGTAGAAGGTATGCAGTTTGACCGTGGATACCTTTCCGCTTATATGTGCTCTGATATGGATAAGATGGAAGCAACACTCGATGATCCATACATTTTGATCACCGACAAGAAGATTTCCAACATCCAGGATATCCTTCCACTCCTTGAGCAGATCGTACAGTCCGGTGCAAGACTTCTCATCATCGCTGAGGATGTTGAGGGCGAAGCACTTACCACTTTGATCGTCAACAAGCTGCGTGGAACCTTCAACGTAGTAGCCGTTAAGGCTCCTGGCTACGGCGACAGAAGAAAGGCAATGCTTGAGGATATCGCAATCCTTACCGGTGGTCAGGTGATCAGCTCAGAGCTTGGACTTGAACTTAAGGATACACAGATCAATATGCTTGGTCGTGCAAAATCCGTTAAGGTTACAAAGGAGAACACTGTTATCGTGGATGGTGCCGGAGATAAGGCTGCAATCCAGTCCAGAATCTCACAGATCCGTGCACAGATTGAGGAGACTACCTCTGAATTTGACAAGGAAAAGCTTCAGGAGCGTCTTGCAAAGATGGCAGGCGGTGTCGCTGTTATCCGCGTAGGTGCAGCAACCGAGACCGAGATGAAGGAAGCAAAGCTTCGTATGGAAGATGCTTTGAATGCGACAAGAGCGGCAGTCGAGGAAGGAATTATCGCAGGCGGCGGTTCTGCATATATCCATGCATCCAAGAAGGTAGCTGCATTTGCAGATACGCTTGAAGGCGATGAGAAGACCGGTGCAAAGGTTATCTTAAAGGCACTCGAAGCTCCTCTTTACTACATCGCAGCAAATGCCGGCTTAGAGGGCGCAGTTATCATCAACAAGGTAAAGGAATCTGCTCAGGGAACCGGATTTAACGCAGCAACCGAGGAATATGTTGATATGGTAGCAAGTGGTATCCTTGACCCAGTTAAGGTAACAAGAAGTGCATTACAGAATGCAACCTCCGTTGCATCAACACTCCTTACCACAGAATCAGCAGTAGCAAACATCAAAGAAGATACCCCGGCAATGCCAGCAGGCGGTGCCGGCGGCATGGGAATGATGTAAGCGCAAGCAACAAGAAAAATACAAAATGCAGACCCGCGGCAAATTTATTTGTCGGCGGGTCTCTTTTTGTATTTGGCGACTGCCCGTATATGAGCATGAAGCGCGTAGCGCGGAATGCGAATAAGCGGGGAGGCGTGTTGCTTGCGCTTATTCTTGCATAAGCACAGCTTGCGTGTCTGCACTTTCACATCACAAATTCATTGTATAATAATCCCAAAAGAATTATAATTATGTAGTCAGATATAGTGAGTTTTACCGGACACAACCAAGAGGGAGGCGCCTAGCCATGAAACAATATCATTTGCCATTGAAACGTAATCATTTTCGACTGATATTTGCCTTTGCAATTTTGCTTTTGGGCGGAATTTTCCTGACACCAACCAAAGCAGAAGCGGTTGAGTGGGCAGAAGATGTATTAGGATATGGTCATGAAAATACATATTATGTGACAAACATCGAAGAACTCAATGAGGTGTTTGGGGGAAATCATTTAATCGATGGACAGACACTGATACTACAATCGGATGTAGAGTTGGATTACTGTATACTGATTGACTATTTTGCCGGAAATAGTTGTATAATCGATCTTAATGGTAAAACAATAAAGACATCTGCACCTTATTTCTTAGAGTTAGGATTTGCACTAGAGCCGAGGACAGATTATGTTCAGTTGATTGGAGAAGGAAAAATAGTTTCTATTTCGGATAATGGAATAGCTCTTTTTTGTGACCTAGATCGAGAGTACCAATTAATTCTGTCGGGAAATATTACATATAGAACAGCGGGCTGGCAGATATTTGATGAGTTTAACTTTTTGACCATAGAAGATGGAACTTTTGAACTGGTCGAGAATATAAATGGGGAAGAAGTAATCGGCGGCACAATTTATCTCGGAGATTTTGAGTACGATGGTGATTGGGGAAACGTGACCATTACAGGCGGCAGATTTTACAATGATATATGTTTTTTGACGAGGAGATGTACAATTTCTGGTGGGATTTTTGATAAGGATATTAGTATACCTGTGGGAATTAGTGTTATTTCGGGTGGAATAATGAAAGATTCTCTTTGGATTGGTGCAGCTGCGACAATAAAAGAAAATGCTTCCATAAGAAATGGATTATTTATCGGTGAGGGAGCTATATGTACCATTAAAGGTGGGTATATAGGAGGCAAAAAATATGCAATCTATATATCATTAGATGGAAGGACACCGGAACAGGATTATGCCACAGTAAAGATTCTAGGTGGAACCATCGAGAGCCGTTCCAAGAACGGTTACGGAATATACTGCGAGGGAACACCACCATGTCGGGTTACGATCAAGAACTGTACGATCCGCTCAAAGAATGGGAACGGAAAGAGTGCAATATACCTAAAGGATGCGCAGAGCGTCAAGCTGAAAGCGGACGCGGGCAAAAAGACTTTGATCAAGGGCTTTAAGTACGGACTTGTGGACAAGAACGGAGGCAGTGTCAAGATCGACAAGAAAGCGGTCGTCAAGGCATCCCTGACGAAGAAAAAGTACACCAGCAAGGATAAGCTTGGCAAAACGATAAAGGGAAATCTTACGATCACTAGTGTCGATTGAGGACGTTTTCGGTTCCATTCAGTACGCAACGGTTTGTGGTCAGACCGGCAAAGTGATTTACACCCGGAAGGAAATAGTTTCAAAAACCACGTCAAAACGGCTTTATTACTAGCTTTTCTTTTGGTTTTTTGTATGGTATATTTACAAATAATAAAATGTAAAACAGTAATGGAGGCGTGAAATGAGCAAAGTTGCGATAATGACGGACAGCAATAGCGGAATCACACAGGCAGAAGCTAAGGAGATGGGGATTACCGTAATTCCGATGCCGTTTTATATTGATGAGAAGATGTTCTATGAGGACATTGATCTGATGCAGGAGCAGTTTTACGAAAAGCTCAGATCCGATTGTGAGATCAAGACATCCATGCCACTTGTAGGCAATGTGACGGATACATGGGACGAAGTGTTAAAAGAGTATGATGAGATTGTATATATTCCGATGTCTTCCGGACTTTCCAGCTCCTGCTCGACGGCAATCATGCTGGCAGAGGATTATGATGGAAGAGTAGAGGTTATTGATAACCAGAGAATTTCTGTTACCCAGAGACAGTCGGTGCTGGATGCCATGGAGCTTGCGGCTGCCGGCAAGAGTGCAGCAGAGATCAAGAAGATCCTTATGGATGCAAAGTTCGATTCCTCCATCTACATTATGCTCGATACCCTTTATTACTTGAAAAAGGGCGGACGCATCACTCCTGCGGCGGCAGCGCTCGGTACACTGCTTAAGCTTAAACCGGTGCTTCAGATCCAGGGAGAGAAGTTAGACGCTTTTGCAAAAGCGCGAACCTCAAAGCAGGGCAAGAACATCATGATCGAGACGATGAAGAAAGATTTTGCGGAGCGGTTCCATGATGCGGAGGGAAAGAATATGCACCTTGAGATCGCGTACACCTATGACAGGGAAGCGGCAGAGGCGTTTAAGGCTGAGGTACAGGAAGCATTTCCGGACAATGAAATCGTCATGAATCCGCTTTCACTTTCCGTATCCTGCCACATCGGACCGGGAGCACTTGCGATCGCATGTTCAAAGAAGATTGAGGCGTAGATACAGGGAAATTTGATTTTCTATTAAATTATCGATAATCTTGTGTTTACTTATGGATGGAAATCCTATATAATCAATAAGTAAAAACCGACAGGCTTTTTACGCACTGTCGGTTTTTTTGCGCAGTAATAGATACAAAGGAGGCAGTCTTATGTCAAAGGTTGATGTGGTGATTGGATGTTTCTATGGAGACGAAGGAAAAGGAAAGGTGATCGATTATCTTGCTGCGGAGGCGGATATTGCTGTCCGCGCTACCGGTGGAGATAATGCGGGACATACCATCAAGGCGAATGGCGTAAAATACGCAATGCACCTGATTCCATCCGGTCTTTTGTCCGGACATACCATCGGCGTGATCGGAAACGGAGTTGTTCTGAACCCGGAGGTATTGCTTGAGGAGATCAACAATCTTAAAGCTCACGGATATGACGTTGACACCTATTTAAAGATCAGTGACAAGACACATGTGATATTCCCATACCACAGAATGCTTGATGTGGCTTTGGAGAAGGCGAGAAAGGCAAAGAAGATCGGAACGACCGGAAAGGGAATCGGACCGTCTTACTGCGATAAGTACGAGAGAAGCGGTATCCGCATGGAAGATCTGTACGCGCCGGACTTCAAAGAACGCTTAAAGGAAATGACCGAATCAAGACTTGGACTGCTGAAGTTCTATGATCCGGAGACGGATTATGAGAGCAAGCTGGATTTTGATAAAATGTACGCGGATTATTGCGATTATGCAGCACAGCTTAAGCCGTATGTGTGCGATACGATCACATTGCTGCACAAGGCACTTGAGGCTGACAAGAAGGTTGTTGTCGAGGGAGCACAGGCAACGCTTCTCGATATTGATTTCGGCTCTTATCCGTTTGTTACATCCTCCAATCCGACCATCGGTGGAATCTTAACGGGAACCGGACTCAGCGCGACCGATATCGGCAATGTATATGGTGTCATCAAGGCTTATTCCAGCCGTGTAGGTGAGGGACCATACGTTACAGAGCTTTTGGATGAGACAGGAGACCGCATCCGCGAACTTGGACACGAATATGGAACAACGACCGGCAGACCACGCCGCTGCGGATGGCTGGATCTTGTTACCTTAAAATACGCAAAGCGTGTCAATGGTCTTACCGCACTTTCTGTAAACCATCTGGATACGATCGGCAAGTTTGACAAGATCAAGGTCTGCGTTGCTTACGATGTCAACGGAACAGAGGTGGAGGACTTTACTACGAATCTTGATGTACTCAACAATGCCAAGCCGGTATACAAGGAGCTGGATGGCAACTGGGAGGGCATTGCAGATTGCAAGACCTTTGAGGAGCTTCCGGAGAATGCGAAGAATTACATCCGCTTCATTGAGGACTACATCGGTATTCCGGTGAAGTTCATCGGAACCGGAGCAGAGCGTGAGGCAATGATCATCCGTTAGGACTATAAAGAAAACCACCGGTTATGCCGGTGGTTTTTTGTGACTATTTTTTGGTTGACTGTAATTGCTGCTCCAGTTCCTTGATTCTTAGAGTGAGTTCGTTGAGTTCAGAATCCTTTTTGTTAAGTTTTTTACTAAGCAGATTGAGTTCAGAGTCTTTCTCGAAAAGCTGTTCACTTATCTGGTTGATCTCAGAATCTTTCTTGTTGAGTTTCTCATTCATCTCACTGATCTCCGCAGCTTTCTTTTCCAGCAGCTCCTTATCGGAATCAAGCTCATCCTGCATGACATCAATCATATATCGCACGGTATTTTCATCTAAGATCTGCAGCTCTTTTGAAAACAATTCCATAATCGCCTCCGTATTCCTGCACAGTTCAAATATGTCTCCGTAGATGGACTGAAACCTCGGATATGCTTCTACAATCTGTATGATATCTTCCGGGCGGTTCGAACTTAAAAACAGTAACCATGCATCCAGCTCACTTTGTAGTATTCTATCTCTATTGTGGCTGCATTTCGTGAAGATGTCAAGCGGTATGAAGCAATATTTTGGGACAAAGAAAAACGAGGCAGAATTTATGATTCAGTCTCGTCGTCTTTATTATCCTTGTTATGCACAAGCCGGTAAATAAAGGAATACGCCCATAACAACACCGGGATGATCACTGTTGCAACAACGGATGCAAAGAACATATTCATCGTTCCGCTGTTATCTGTGATGGCGAGGATGAGAGTAGCGGCATACAAGCCGATCAGAAGAATTACCCCGCAAAGTGCGAGAATTTGTTTGATTTTTTTCATGTGGATGCCTCCTGTATAATTAACATCATAACGGAAGACCATAAAATACGCAAGAAGTTTTGGTTTACACGGGTTAGGAAAGTGTGATATAATCATTTTATATGCGAAAGAACGCAATCATAATGAATACAATCTGAAAGGTGGATATACGAATGGCATTATTAAAAGAATGGCAGAAAGTTGCATATAATGAGAAGACTCCGCAGAACGAATTACAGAAGTTCTGGCAGAGATATTTCCTTCTGGAGAAGGGCGTATATGAGAAGCTTCTGACCAACCCGGATGAGGTTGTTGAGGGAACGGTAAAGGAGCTTGCAGAAAAGTACAATCTTTCCGTTATGGAGATGACCGGATTCCTTGATGGAATCAATGACAGCCTTGTTACCCCAAACCCAATCGACGAGATGGAGGAGGATACCAAGGTAAGCCTTGCATTTGACAAGGAGAAGCTTTACAAGAACATGGTAGATGCAAAGGCTGACTGGCTGTACAACCTTCCGATGTGGGATGAGATCTTTGACGCAGAGACCAAGAAGCGTCTGTACTTAGAGCAGAAGAAGTCCGGCACTGTCGTTGTTGGCAAGAAGGTCGGAAGAAACGATCCGTGTCCTTGCGGAAGCGGAAAGAAATACAAATATTGCTGCGGAAGATAAGCAAATTTCTCTTGCAATTCCAAGGCAAACGCATATAATATGCTTATAGAAAAGACAACGCGATGACAAGACGAGTAAGCTGCGTAGATGTGAAAGAGAAGTGTGCCGTCCGTGAGGATGTGGTGAGAGCGCACAACAGGGAAACAGCCGAAGACCAGCTTGGAGCGGTCCTTAATCGGACACGGTGACTCCGTTATCGTCAATGAGGCTTTATGCATATCGCATAAGGCGAAGTAGGGTGGAACCACGAACAACATCGTCCCTGACACAGAATTTAATTTTGTGTCAGGGATTTTTTACTTTATAGGAAATTTCTTTTCCTATAAAGCAACAATACTCCGCAGGGATGCGACCCGTGTGGAGTTGAAGATGCACTTGCGTGCCCACACGGGCGCGCAAAGAGTCACAAGGTGACTCTTTGATTCCACAGATCTTATCACACGTTGCTTTAAGGAGGTGATATACAGGATGAAGCGTATATTAAAACTGATCGACAAAATTCCGGAAGAATTTCATCTTTCCAGACGCGATTTCCTTCTTACCATTGCAGTGAGCGTACTAAGCGGCATTGTGTTCGGAATGCTCAAATCCCCGCACAGGACACAGATCATCGGATGCGGAAATGGGAACGGAACATGGTCGCCGGAAATGGAAGAAGCAATTTTTGACGAGGCAAAAGAAAGCAAAGAAAAATAAAGGAGATAGATTTTATTATGAAGATCACATTAAAAGATGGCTCTGTAAAAGAATACAGCGAAGCCAAGAGCGTATATGAGATTGCGCTTGACATCAGCGAGGGACTTGCGCGCGTGGCATGTGCCGGAGAGGTAAATGGCAAGGTTGTAGACCTTAGAACGATCCTTGAGGATGACTGCGAGCTTAATATTGTAACTGCAAATGATCCGGAGGGACTTCGCGTTATCCGCCATACTGCATCCCATATTATGGCAGAGGCTGTAAAGCGTCTGTTTCCGGAGGCGAAGGTGACGATCGGACCGGCAATCGACGATGGATTTTATTACGACTTTGATTCCAACCCATTCTCCAGAGAGGATCTTGACCGCATCGAGGATGAGATGAAGAAGATCATCAAGGAGGGACATGAGATCACCAGATTTACCCTTCCGAGAGAAGAGGCAATCAAGCTCATGCAGGAGAGAAACGAGCCGTACAAGGTTGAACTGATCGAGGATCTTCCGGAGGGAGAGGAGATCTCCTTCTATGATCAGGGTGGTTTTGTAGACCTTTGCGCAGGTCCTCATCTTATGAGTACCAAGGGCGTTAAGGCATTCAAGCTGATCTCTTCTTCTATGGCATACTGGAGAGGCGATTCCAATAAGGCAAGACTGCAGCGAATCTATGCGACTGCATTTAACAAGAAGGATGAACTGAAGGAGTATCTGGCAAAGCTTGAGGATGCTAAGATGCGCGACCACAATAAGCTTGGACGTGAGATGGGACTCTTTACAACCGTTGACGTGATCGGTCAGGGACTTCCACTTTTCACCCCGAAGGGAACCAAGATGATCATGAAGCTGCAGCGCTGGATGGAGGATCTTGAGGACAACGAGTGGGGCTATCTGCGTACCAGAACACCGCTTATGGCAAAGTCTGATCTCTACAAGATTTCCGGACACTGGGATCATTACATGGACGGCATGTTCATCTTAAATAAGGACAGCGATGACAAAGAGACGATGGCACTCCGCCCGATGACCTGTCCATTCCAGTATTATGTATACATGAATGAGCAGCATTCATACCGCGATCTGCCGTATCGTATGGCAGAGACTTCTACCTTGTTCCGCAATGAGGATTCCGGAGAGATGCATGGACTTACCCGTGTACGTCAGTTCACCATCACAGAGGCACACATCATTTTGCGCCCGGATCAGGCAGAGGAGGAGCTGACAAGATGTACCGAGCTTTGCCACTATGTCATGACAACGCTTGGAATTGACGGGGATGTTACCTATCGTCTGTCCAAGTGGGACCCGAACAACAAGGAAAAATACCTTGGGGATGAGGCATACTGGAACAGCACACAGCAGTATCTGCGCGATGTTATGGACAAGAACGGCATCGTGTATACAGAGGCTGACGGAGAGGCTGCTTTCTATGGTCCGAAGATCGATATTCAGGCAAAGAATGTATACGGCAAGGAAGATACCATGGTTACGATCCAGCTTGACTGCGCGAGCGCAGAGAACTTCGGTATGTACTATATTGATGATAAGGGAGAAAAGGCGCTTCCTTGGATCATCCATCGTACCTCTATGGGATGCTATGAGCGTACCCTTGCATGGCTGATCGAGCATTACGCAGGCAAGTTCCCGACATGGCTCTGCCCGGAGCAGGTTCGTGTACTTCCGATCTCCGAGAAATACATCGACTATGCACAGAACGTTTGCAAAGAGCTCAAGGCAAATGGTGTTGACGCAACCGTAGATTCCCGCGCAGAGAAGATCGGCTACAAGATCCGCGAGGCGAGAATGGATAAGCTTCCGTATATGCTTGTTGTAGGTGCTCAGGAGGAAGCGGACAAGACCGTGTCCGTAAGAAGCCGTTTCGCAGGAGACGAGGGTGTTAAGCCACTTGCTGATTTCGTAGAGCAGATCTGCACCGAGATCCGCACCAAGGCGATCCGCGAGGAGCTTCCGCAGGAAGAGAAGAAGTAATTAGAAGATATAGGTTATAATATAAACAATAAAAATATCCGGTTTCATCCTATGTTGGAATGAAGCCGGATATTTTTGTATGTCACGGCATTATTTGACGCTGCATTTCTATTTCACGTTGTATTTTATTTGACGATACATTTCTTTACCGCGCTGTATGCGGAGTAAGAACGCTTGCCGTTTTTGGTCACATAGGAGCGGACTCTTACATAATAGGACTGTCCCTTTTTGAGGTTTTTGATACGCCAGGAGGTCGTGTCATTGGTTACGATGAGAAGCGTTGCCACGTTTGACTTGAACGACTTGCTCTTGCAATACTGGATCTCATAGCCGGTGGCATTCTTGTTCTGCGTCCACTTTGGTGTCATGGAGCCGCCGCTTGTGGCTACGCTGCTTAACTTCGGAGCGCCGAGGTAGGAGATGGACACGGTCTTTGAGACCTTACTGATGCTGGTTTGCCCCTTGGTTCCGGTAAAGCGGGCATAGATCTTATATTTGACGGTTCCGCTGGTATCGATATCGGTGTCAGTGTAGCTCTTTGTGGTCACGGAAGCAACCTCTTCATAAGCCTTTCCGTTTACGCTGCGGTAGATGCTGTAAAACTTTGCCTTTGGCACCTTGTCCCACTTGATCTTAATTCCGGAGCTGACATTGGTGATGGAGGTGATCTGCGGCTGAGCGAGTGTGTAGTTACCCATCGCGTTGGAGGCAAGACTGATAAGCGGGTCTTTCCCTTCCTCCTCGTGGCAGGCGTAAACCTGATAGCTGTAACGCACATCGGAGGTCAGTGCGGTGGTATCCTTAAAGGAAGCCTTGTCGGTGGAACCGATCTCGACATATTCGCTGCCGTCATCACTCCGGTAAACGATATATTTGGTTGCACCGTTTACCTTGCTCCATTTGACCTTCTGATAGGTGGAATGTCCGATGATCGTGGAGATCTCTGTCGGTGCAAGATAATACTGTGTCAGCTCCTTGGCATTGGCGGTGTAAGTGGTTCCATCCGCCTGCTGGATAACGGTGCACATCATGTAGGTGTAGTTGTTGCCGCTGGCTACCGAGGTGTCGATCGCGTAGGTGCCTGTGGTGACAGCGACTAACGTGATCGTGGACGGATCGCCGTTGGCGTAGCGGTACAGCTCATACTGGCTGGCACCGGTGAAAGCTTCCCAGTTTACCTGAATGCCGCCTGCGACGATCTGTGTGCCATCAAGCGTCGGTTCACAGTAGGCTGGCCAGTAAATATCGCGGGCGAGGGTTCCTCTGGCATCGCACTCGGCGGCTCGCTTGTCCGGATTGTTGGAAAATGGCACCTCAAAGGTGTCACACCAATAGTAGCCGGCAGCGTAAGCACCCTCCGGACTGTTCTCGATGGTGCGCATGTAATCGAGGATCGTCTTACCGTTGTGCAGTATGGTGGAATCGTTCTGTGACAGTTCATGATACAAAAACTGGAGCTGTCCCTCAAGCTGGGTGTAGTCGTATCCGTTCTGGGTACACCAGTTGATCAGGTTCGTGTAGCGTCCGACTCCGGTGGAGGTGTCGTGCCACTGGCAGATGCCGTAGCTGGTTCCGGCGTCTCCGAGGCGATCCGGATTAAAGTAGGATTCGCGCCGGAGGTTGGCGAGGATACCGCAGGCTGCGGCAGAGTTAAGCCCCATATTGTACACTAAAAAGTGATAGATCTCCTTCGCGTTGGAGCTTGTCGCAAGCACCTCCTCCGCAGAGCTGGAGTATGCGGTCGTTTCCGCCGCAACAGGGGTCTGGGTAAAGAGGCTTCCGACAACCAGAACCATTGCCATAAGTCTGCATATACATTTTTTCATTCGATCATCCATCCTTTGTAAAAAATCATTTTCTGCTTTCATCTTAACGAATTTGTAAGTGGCAGTCAATCATACATTTTTTTCCAGAATAAAGATAAAAAATAAAATCATACTAAGATTGTACCTGAAAACAAGGAGGTAGATAACATGAAAGAATCAAAATGCAAAGCCGGTAATTGCGAGACCGCAGTATCCTGCAGCGCAACAGAATGTGTACACAATGAGGAAGAGGTATGTACCGCTGACCATATCAAGATTTCGGGCGCGCATGCTTCCGAGTGCAGAGAGACAGAGTGTGATACCTTCTGCTGTTAAGTGGCACATGGGGCAGGGGCTTTTCGCCCCTGTTTTTGATGTCGAACACTCTTTGTTGCTTTTTCTACAATAAAGTGTTAAAATGTGGAAAATGTTAACGGGAGGACGCATTGTGGATTACAATATAAATTTTCCGAATCTTCATATATATATGGATCATGTAGGCAAGAATATAACAATCGGCGGATTTACGATCGCATACTACGGGATCGTGATCGCGATCGGTATGATGGCAGGGCTTGCGATCGCCTGTCACAAGGCGAAGCAGACCGGGCAGAACCCGGATACATATTTTGACCTTGCGATCATTGCAATCATCTGCTCGTTGATCGGAGCGCGCATTTATTACGTTATTTTCCGGTGGGATTATTATAAGGGAAGCATTCTTCGGATCATCAATATCCGGGAGGGCGGTCTTGCGATATACGGTGGCGTGATCGCGGCGATCATCACCACGTTTACGTTTGCCAAGATAAAGAAGATCCCATTCGGACGGCTGTGTGACACGGCGGGGCTTGGACTGATCCTCGGACAGATCATCGGAAGATGGGGGAACTTTTTCAACCGGGAAGCCTTTGGCGGTTACACGGACAATCTGCTTGCGATGCAGTTACCGCTTTCTGCGGTGCGTTCTTCGGATCTGACGGAGGAGCTTTTAGAGCATACGGTGATGGTCAACGGGGTTACCTACATCCAGGTGCATCCGACCTTTTTGTATGAGTCACTGTGGAATCTGGCGCTGCTGATCCTGCTTTTGGTGTTTTTCAACAAGCGCAGGTTTGAGGGCGAGGTATTCCTGTGGTATCTGGCAGGGTATGGAATTGGCAGATTCTGGATCGAGTCACTCCGGACGGATCAGCTCCTCATGCCGGTGATCGGTTATCCGGTTTCAATGGCGGTTGCGGCAACGCTGACGGTAGTTGCAGTTGTATGGATTATAATAGGAAGAAAGAGAAGTAAGAGGAACTAAGAAAAACAGATAACATTGTGTAGGAACAGAAGAAGGAAGACAACATGTGTGAGATCGCAGACTTAAAGATACAAATAGAAAAAGCCAGAGCGGAAGTTTGGGAGTCCTATGGACGGGAGCCGTATGAAATCACATATCGGAAGAATCTGAAGCTGGACAAGCTGATCGAAAAGTACATCGAGCTGACAGGTCAGGATCTCCACTTTGCTCCACCAAGTTCCTCCACCGCTCCCCACAATTAAACAAAAATGATGAAAAATGTGCGTAATCTAAATTTAGGTTACGCACTATTTTTTTGTCCGAAAACCTTGATTTTTCTAGGGTTTTGGTTTAATATATAGGAAAAGTGGTGAAAAGTGGGTGCTAATGGCATTAAAGTGGTGTAAAGTGGTGGATAAGTTGATAACTTTGTGGATAAACTTTTTCACACACAGCACCTGACGAAAACAAAGAGAGAAGGAGGTGAGCTGACCGTGTTCATGGGTGAATACAATCATACAATCGATGCTAAGGGTCGTTTGATCGTTCCGTCCAAGTTTCGTGAACAACTTGGCAACGAATTTGTAGTGACAAAAGGCTTAGATGGTTGTCTGTTTGTATATTCCAATGAAGAATGGCAGCGCATCGAGACTTCTTTCCGTGAGAAGCCACTGACATCAAAGGATGCAAGAAAATTCTTACGTTTCTTCTTCGCAGGAGCAGCTAGCTGCGAGGTGGACAAGCAGGGAAGAATTTTGTTGCCGGCGAACTTAAGAGAATATGCGGGAATTGACAAGGATGTCGTATCCGTCGGAGTATTGAGCCGCGTGGAGATCTGGAGCAAAGAGAGATGGCTTGCAGATGGCGATTATGAGGATATGGACGAGATCGCAGAGCACATGGCAGAACTCGGACTTGGCATTTAAAGGAGCGGGTAGAAATGGAATTTAACCACACTTCAGTCTTGCGGGATGAGACAATAGAAGAACTTCATATTAGACCGGACGGTATCTATGTGGACGGAACACTCGGCGGCGGCGGACACTCCTATGAGATCTGCAAGCGTCTTTCAAAAAAGGGGCGGCTGATCGGGATCGATCAGGATGCGGACGCGATACAGGCAGCTTCGGAGCGGCTGGCAGAGTTCTCGGATCGCGTAACGATCGTCAGAAGCAACTATTCAGATATGGCGGGCGTGTTAAGCCGGCTTGGCATCGACCATGTGGATGGAATCATTCTTGATCTTGGTGTATCGTCGTTCCAGCTCGACACACCGGAGCGCGGCTTTACTTACCGCAGCGAGGACGCACCACTTGACATGCGAATGGACGACAGGCAGAAGCTCACCGCAAAGGATATCGTCAATCAGTACAGCGAGATGGAGCTTTTCCGGATCATCCGGGATTACGGGGAGGATCGCTTCGCCAAGAATATTGCAAAGCATATCGTGGCAGAACGCGCAAAGAAACCGATCGAGACGACGGGAGATTTAAATACGATCATAAAAGCGGCAATTCCGATGAAGGTACAGGTGACGGGCGGACATCCGTCAAAGCGAACGTTTCAGGCACTGCGCATCGAGTTAAATCATGAGCTGGATGTGCTTCGGGATAATCTGGACACCATGATCGACCTGCTTAATCCGAGCGGAAGGATCTGCATCATCACATTCCACTCACTGGAGGATCGGATCGTTAAATCCAATTTTAAAAAGAACGAAAACCCATGTACCTGTCCGAGCAATTTTCCGGTTTGTGTGTGTGGCAACAAATCCAAGGGACATGTGGTGACAAGAAAACCGATCCTGCCTTCCGAGGAAGAATTGGAAGTGAACAAGAGAAGTAAGAGCGCAAAGCTTCGTGTATTTGAAAGAATATAATATTTTGATTTGATAGAGGACAAGTTATGAACAGAGTAAGTTATGTAGAGGGAAATGCAGTAAGAAAGCTGGAGGCAGCACCGCAGAGAATGCCGCAGGAGCGCCCGACAAGGGAGCAGAGAGAGGCACAGCGCCGCAGAAGAAGCAGACAGCTTGCTGCACAGAGAAACAGACAGCGCGCATTGTACATGAGCAAGGGATATGTTGCATTCCTGACGATCTGCGTTGCAATCAGTGTATTTTCTGCATTTACCTATGTGCGTTTACAGGCGGATGTTACCGCAAAGATGCGCAAGATCGCAACGCTTGAGAGCCAGATCGCGGATCTTAAGGCAGACAATGACGCAAGATATAATAGTGTTACAACATCCGTGGATCTCAATTACATCAAGGATGTTGCGATCAACGAACTTGGAATGAGCTACGCAACCGAGGATCAGATTGTATACTTTTCGGTAGAAAACAATAACTTTATGGATCAGTACAGCGACATTCCGGAGAAATAGGAGCAGAGTGTGGCAAGAAGAACAAAGAAACCAACCGCAAAATTAACCGTATCCATGCGCAAAAAGCTGTTTGTCCTTTTCGGACTTCTGCTTGTTGCGCTATTTTTCCTAATCGGGCGTCTTGCATACATCGAGTATGACAAGGGTGAGAAATACGAAAAAAAGGTTTTGTCGATGTTGTCCTACGACAGCACGACGATCCCGTACAAGCGGGGAAATATAGCAGACAGAAACGGAACGATGTTTGCAACAAGCGTGCCGGTCTACAATGTGATACTGGATTGCTCGGTGCTTAACTCCGGGGATGACGGAAAATATGTAGACCCGACGATCGATGCGCTCACAACGTGTTTCCCGGAGCTGGACAAGGCGGATCTTAAGCTCTACGCTAGTGAGAATCCGGACAGCCGTTACTATGTTCTGGCGAAAAAACTGCCGTATGAAGAGATCCAGGCATTTGTCGAGATGCAGGATGCCGTGGATGAAAAGGGCAAGAAGGTCAACCCGAATATCAAGGGTGTCTGGTTTGAGAAGGAGTACCAGCGGTATTATCCGCTCGGAACACTTGCAAGCTCCGTGATCGGCTTTACCTCTGCCGGTGATGTCGGAACGACCGGACTTGAGAATTATTACGACGATCTTTTAAACGGCGTCAACGGAAGAGAGTATGGCTACTTGAACGCGGACAGCGATTTTGAAAAGACGGTCGTGGATGCGCAGGACGGTTACAACCTTGTGACCTCCATCGATGCGAATATCCAGTCTATCGTCGAGGAAAAGATCGCACAGTTTAACAATGCCTATGCCAATAATGCGAGGGACGGCGCGGGTAGCTCGGCTACTGCGGTGCTGATCATGAACCCGAACAACGGGGAGATTCTTGCAATGGCAGATTACCCTACCTTTGATCTGAACTCGCCGCGTGATCTAAGTGCACTATATACGGATGAACAGTTGGAGTCGATGAGCGATGACGATATCTATACGGCGCTCAATGCCGTATGGCAGAATTATTGCGTGACATCCACTTACGAGCCTGGATCTGTACAGAAGCCGTTTACGGTGGCATGTGGTCTGGAAACAGGAACGCTCAACACAGGAATGACGTTTGAGTGTGACGGTTATGAGATAATCGCGGATTACCGTATCCGTTGCGTCAATCGCAACGGACATGGAACGGAGACGCTAGAAGGCGCACTTATGGATTCTTGTAACGATGCGCTTATGCAGATGTCCTATCTGATCGGACCGGAGAATTTCGTGGAGTATCAGTCCATTTTCGGTTTTGGTCAAAAAACCGGAATTGACCTTCCGGGTGAGGCAAATACCTCCGGACTTGTGTATACATTAGATAATATTACGAAGATCGACCTTGCAACCAACAGTTTCGGACAGAACTACAACTGCACGATGATTGAGATGGCAAGCGCATTCAGCTCCCTCGTCAACGGTGGAACGTACTATCAGCCGCATCTGGTTACCAAGGTGACAGACAGCAAGGGCAATACCATATCCAAGACAGACAACAGCATCGTCAAGCAGACGGTATCCAAGGCAACCTCGGATCTGTTGAAGCAGTATCTGCAGAGCGTTGTAAGCTCCGGAAGCGGTAAGACTGCCAAGGTGGATGGCTACTCCATGGGCGGAAAGACCGGTACGGCACAGAAATACGATAATGAGACGCATCAGCGTAAGCAGGGAAGCTATCTTGTTTCGTTTATCGGATGTGTGCCGGCAGATGATCCGCAGCTTGTTATTTACTGCGTTGTGGACGAACCGAATGTCGAGGATGAAGCGCACAGCAGCTACGCACAGAATATCGTCAGAGAGATCTTAAAGGAAGTCCTTCCTTATATGAATATCTATCCGGACGAGGAACTGACGGGAATCAATGAGAATCTTACCATCACGGGAACAGATATCTTTGTTACTCCAATCGATGAGAGCGTCGGGGAGGGCGATATTTTCGCATCCGGCGATGAGGAGGATGTGCCGCAGAGCGATCCGTCAGAGGACACTCCGGCAGAGGACACACCAGTGGAGGATACGCCGTCGGAGAATGATCCGGCAGAGAGCGACCCGCAGAACTAAAGAGAACAGCACAAAAGAATAACCTCATAACTGCCAACATAGAATGATAGCAACACTTTAACTGGCGGTTATGAGGTTTTTGTATGGAGAGAAATCTGACGCGCTATCGGAAAAAGCGGTATGTCATGTTCGTGGTGATCTTTTTCTGCGCGATCGGTCTGTGTGGGCGGCTGGTGTATCTGATGGTTTTCCGCTCGGAGTATTACAGCACGCTTGCCACGGATTTGCAGCAGAGGGAGCGCAGCATCAAGGCGGCGAGAGGCAGGATACTTGACAGAAACGGCGTGGTGCTTGCGTCCAACCGGTCCGTGTGTACGATCTCCGTGATCCACAACCAGATCAAAGACCCGGAGGCGGTCATCGCAATGCTTGTGGAGGAACTTGGCTTGTCCGAGGAGCGCGTGCGAAAACGTGTGGAAAAATACAGCTCCATCGAGCGGATCGCAAGCAATGTGGATAAGGAGACCGGCGACCGGATACTGGCTTATGGCTATTCCGGGGTAAAGGTGGACGAGGACTACAAACGCACCTATCCATACGGGACGCTGGCTTCCAAGGTGCTCGGATTTACCGGCGGTGACAATCAGGGAATCTTAGGACTTGAGGTAACCTACGACAGCTATTTACAAGGAAAAAACGGAACTATCCTGACTTATACGGACGCGCGCGGCGTCGAGGTGAAAAATGCGGTGGAGGAGCGGATCGAGCCGGAAAACGGAAATGATCTGGTAACGACACTGGACTACAACATCCAGATGTACTGCACGCAGGCGGCACAGAAGGCATATATCCAAAAGGATGCAGACGGCGTGGAGATCATCGTCATGAACCCGCAGAACGGCGAGATCTATGCGATGGTGGATTACCCGGAATACGATCTGAACGAGCCGTTTACGCTGATCGAGGATTATCAGATGTACGCGGGAACCTCGGAGGAGAACAAGTGCCAGAATCAGATGTGGCGCAACTGGTGCGTCAGCGATACCTATGAGCCGGGATCAATCTTTAAGACGGTGACAACGGCGGCGTCTTTGGAAGAGAAGCTGGTGTCACTGGATGAACATTTCTACTGTCCGGGATATATCGTGGTGGAGGATCGCAGGATACGGTGCCACAAGACAGTAGGGCATGGCTCGGAGGACTTCCGGCAGGCGCTGGGAAATTCGTGCAATCCCGTCTTTATTACATTAGGGCTTCGGCTGGGCGCGGAGCGCTACTATAATTATATGAAGCAGTTCGGACTTTTTACCAAGACCGGGATCGACCTTCCGGGTGAGGCAGCCACGATCATGCATTCGCTGGATGCGATCGGTCAGGTGGAGCTTGCAACAATGTCGTTCGGGCAGTCGTTCCAGATCACACCGATCCAGATGGCAACGACAGTATCCTCGCTGATCAACGGAGGACACCGGGTAACACCGCATTTTGGCAAGGCGGTATCAAGCACGGATGGCAGCACGAAGGAGGTATTTCCCTACGAGGCGGGTGAGACGATCTGCAGCGAGGAAACCTCCCTTACGATGCGCACGTTGCTTCAGTATGTTGTGGAGGAGGGTGGCGGAAAAAAGGCTTACATCGAGGGCTACGAGATCGGTGGCAAGACGGCAACTTCACAGACACTTCCTCGCTCGGATCACAAGTATATCGCTTCGTTTGTGGGCTTTGCCCCGGCGGGAGAGCCGAATGTACTTGTCATGGTGATCATCCGCAACCCGTCCGGAATTTATTACGGAGGCACGATCGCGGCACCGGTGGCGCGGGAAATCTTTGAAAACATCCTGCCTTACCTTGAATAAAAAAATGAAATAACGTATACTAACACTATTGATAATGGGACAGGAGCTTAGGAGGCGTAAGAATGAAGATCGAAGAACAAAGGGTATTGGTTGTCGGAACCGGGATCAGCGGGATCGCAGCAGCAGAACTTTTATTGAAAAAGGGCGCAGAGGTTACGATCTTTGACGGTAATAAAGATCTTGACACAGCAAAATTATACGAAAAGAGTCCGGCATTGCGGGAGGTTCCGCTTATTCTCGGTGAACTGACCGAGACAGAGATGGACGGATTTGCGGTAGCGGTGTTGAGTCCGGGTGTGCCGACGGATCTTCCGATGGTAAATGCGATGCGCGACAAGGACATTGCGATCTGGGGCGAGATTGAGCTGGCATATTATTTTGGCAAGGGCGATGTCATTGCCATCACCGGAACGAACGGTAAGACTACCACAACGGCGCTTACGGGTGTGATCATGAAGAGCGCGTATTCCGATGTGAAGATCGTAGGCAACATCGGTATCCCGTACACCTCAGTCGCAGCCGATACCACGGATGAGACGGTGACGGTGGCAGAAATCTCAAGCTTCCAGCTTGAAACAACGCACGCTTTTGCACCGAAGGTTTCCGCAATCTTAAATATCACACCGGATCATCTGAACCGCCATCACACGATGGAGTGCTATATTAAGACAAAAGAGAGCATCACGAAGAACCAGACAAAGGAGGATACCTGCGTCCTCAATTACGAGGATGAGGAGCTGCGCCGCTTCGCGGACGAATGCCCGGCAAGCGTGGTATTTTTCAGCAGCAGGCGCGTGCTTAAGGAGGGCTTCTATCTGGAGAATGACAATATCTACTACGCACATGACGGACAGAAGACGCATGTGATCGCGGTGGATGAATTGCAGCTTTTAGGCAGACACAACTATGAGAATGTCATGGCTGCGTGCGCGATGGCGGTAAGCTACGGAGTTCCGATGGAAAAGATCGTGACGGTCTTAAAGCAGTTCACGGCGGTGGAGCACCGGATCGAGTATGTTACGGAGAAGCGCGGCGTCAAGTTTTACAATGACTCCAAGGGAACCAACCCGGATGCGGCGATCCAGGGCATCCGTGCGATGAACCGCCCGACCTATCTGATCGGCGGCGGTTACGATAAGCAGTCTGAGTATGACGAGTGGATCGAGGCGTTTGACGGCAAGGTCAAAAAGCTTGTCCTGATCGGGCAGACTGCGGAGAAGATCAGGCAGTGCGCATACAGGCACGGCTTTACGGACGTGGTTTTGTTTGATACCTTTGAGGAGGCAATCCGGTTCTGCTATGAGCAGGCACAAAGCGGCGATGCAGTGCTTTTGTCACCGGCATGTGCAAGCTGGGGAATGTTTGCCAACTATGAGGAAAGAGGAAGAATCTTTAAAGAAATTGTGCGTAGCTTAGAGGAGTAGATATGGCAAAGCAGAAGACGCAGAGAAAGAGAGCTGCTTCGTATTTTGATTACAATATGCTGTTTATCCTGATCGTTTTGATCGGATTCGGACTGGTAATGCTTTACAGTTCCAGCTCGTACACGGCAACCAATAAGTTTGGCGACAGTGCGTATTATCTGAGGGCGCAGGTAAAGGCGTTTATACTCGGTCTTGTACCGATGATCTTTTTCATCGCGGTGGATTACCGCGTCTGGAAAAAGTTTGGTGTCCTGATCTATCTGGTGTCCTTTCTGATGTGCTTTGCGGTATTCATTCCGGGACTTGGCGTTGAGCGTAACAACTCTACGCGATGGATCCAGGTCGGACCGATCCAGTTCCAACCGTCGGAGTTTGCAAAGTTTGCCGTCATCATCTTCCTTGCGATGGTGATCGACCGCATCCCGAAGCAGATGAACAAGACCAAGAACCTGCTCAAGGTGCTTGTCATGCTCATCCCGATCTGTGGGGTGATCGCTTACTCAAATTTAAGTACCGCGATTATCGTTGTAGGAATCGCAGTCTGCATGCTGTTTGTGGCAAGCCCGAAATATAAACCGTTCTTCGGAATCGCCGCGGGCGGTGTGGCGTTCGTTGTTTTGTTCATCTCGCTGGCAACCTACCGAAGCGGACGAATCGAGGCGTGGCTGCATCCGGAGACGGCGGGAGACAAGGGATATCAGACGATGCAGGGACTTTACGCGATCGGTTCCGGCAAGCTTTTCGGCAAGGGACTTGGAGCCAGTCTGCAGAAGCTCGGAAACGTACCGGAGTCCATGAACGATATGATCTTTACGATCATCTGCGAGGAGCTGGGGCTTTTCGGCGCGATCTGTGTGATCCTGTTGTACATACTTTTGCTGTGGCGCATGATGGTGATCGCAAACAATGCGCGTGACCTGTTTGGCTCACTTCTGGTAACCGGTGTCATGTCGCACATTGCGATACAGGTTATCTTAAATATCGCGGTTGTTACAAATACGATCCCGAATACCGGTGTAACCCTACCGTTTATCAGCTACGGAGGTACGTCGGTCGTGTTCCTAATGTCGGAGATGGGGCTGGTATTTGGCGTGTCGAGGGGGATTCGACTGGAGACAATGGAAGAATAGCTATGATAAAAGAAGAACGTAAACGTAAAAGGCGCAGAAAGAGAAAATTGATCGGATTTTTGGTGTTCCTGCTTGTGCTTGCGGTTGCCGCGCTTGTGGTCATCAAGGTGTTTACCGTGGAGAATGTACAGATCGAGGGCAATGAGCTGTACGAGGATTCGATGATCTCAAGCACGATCTTAAATGATAAGTATTCGTGGAACTCACTATACGTCTTTTTGAAGTACCGCATCAAAAAAGTCGAGAATGTACCGTTTATCGATACGATGGATGTCACCTTAAAAAGTCCGCACACGCTCCATGTGACGGTGTACGAAAAGGGAATCGTGGGCTACCTCTATGTGGAGGAGGCGGGGCAGAACGCCTATTTTGACAAGGATGGCTTTGTGGTGGAGATGTCAAATGACATCATCGGGGGCATTCCGCGCGTCGAGGGCTTATCCTGCGACGGCGTTGTGCTGTATGAGCAGCTCCCGATCGGCAAGAATATCACGAAGGAGCTTCTGACACTGACGCAGGCACTAAAGCGCAAGGAGCTGATTCCGGACAGTATTCTCTACGGACGGGATGACTCCCCAATCTTAGTATATGGGGACATCTGGGTACAGATGGGATCGACTGAGCTTCTGACGCAGAAGGTAGAGCGGATCGGCAAGATTTTACCGCAGCTTTCGGGCGAGAGCGGGGTGCTTCATCTCGAAAATTGGACAGAAGAAAACACCAATATCATTTTTGATAAAGACGAATAACTTTAAAATTAGAAAAAATGATAAATTTGTGTTGATTATTTGACAGAAAAACTATATTATAATCTATATGATTAAAAATAAGCCTTTTTATGCCCTTTTCAATGGGTCTAAAAAGATGGAATAAATATTTGTGAGGAAAAAGAGGAGGAAGAGCCCGTGCTGGAAATTAGAACAACAGAGGCGGAAGCCAGTGCCAAAATTATTGTTATCGGAGTTGGTGGGGCTGGTAATAATGCAGTAAATCGAATGATTGATGAGAATATCGGTGGAGTAGAGTTCATCGGTATCAATACAGATAAGCAGGCATTACAGTTGTGTAAGGCTCCTACACTGATTCAGATCGGTGAGAAGCTGACAAAAGGACTTGGAGCAGGGGCGCAGCCTGAGATCGGAGCAAAGGCAGCAGAGGAGAGCGCAGAGGAGCTTTCCGCAGCCGTTAAGGGCGCAGATATGGTATTTGTTACCTGTGGTATGGGCGGCGGTACCGGAACCGGTGCAGCACCGGTCGTTGCCAAGATCGCAAAGGATCAGGGAATCCTTACTGTTGGCGTTGTAACCAAGCCGTTCAAGTTTGAGGCAAAGCAGCGTATGATCAATGCCATTTCCGGTATTGACCGTCTGAAAGAGAATGTAGATACACTTATCGTTATTCCGAATGATAAGCTGTTAGAGATCGTTGATCGTAGGACAACCATGCCGGATGCCCTCAAGAAGGCAGACGAAGTATTACAGCAGGCAGTTCAGGGAATCACAGACCTAATCAATCTTCCTGCTCTTATCAACCTTGACTTCGCAGACGTTCAGACCGTTATGAAGGACAAGGGTATGGCTCATATCGGTATCGGTAGTGCCAAGGGCGATGAGAAGGCAATCGAGGCAGTTAAGCTTGCAGTTGCATCTCCGCTTCTTGAGACAACCATCAACGGAGCAACCCACGTTATCATCAATATTTCTGGAGATATCTCCCTTATGGATGCAAACGATGCAGCAAGCTACGTTCAGGATCTTGCAGGAGATGAGGCAAACATCATCTTCGGTGCGAAGTATGACGAATCTATGACCGATGAAGCAACGATTACCGTTATTGCAACCGGTCTTGAGGATGTAGGAGCAAAGCCGGCAGGTGCAACCGCCGCTTCCGTATCCAACCAGATGAAGTATTATCAGGGACAGCAGGCAGCTGTTCGCCCGACAGCGGGTGTGGCAGGAATGAACCGCCCGACCACCGCTACAACCAACGGATTACATACCTCTACCGTAGGAGTGAACCGTACCGCAATGCCGACACAGGCACCGACAACACCGCTCAGCGGAATCCAGAGACCACCTCGCCCGGAGAGCACAGTTAAGCCGGTCGAGATCAATATCCCGGATTTCCTTAAGAACTCTAAGCGATAATCGTGTCGAAATAACTTGATAAATTATGTGTTTGAGAAGCCAGCTTTTGATAAAAATCAAAGCTGGCTTTTTGTATGATTGGGTCAGTGATGCAAACATAAGAAGACAAGAACTAGGAAAGGGGGATAAGGTCATTTATGTCTTTTATGTGGATGTGTTTCTGATACAGAGCTGTCTGATGAATGCATGCATCTTATGGATGGTGAAGGAACTTACGATGGCAACGGGGAGTGTGATGCGATGGCGGCAGGCTGTGAAGCTGATTGCGACAAGCCTTGTCGCAGGCGTTTTACAGCTTGGGATATTGCTTTTAACACAAAGCTATGTGATATATTTTGGCGTGTCGTTTCTGGTGATTATCCCTGGAATGCTTGTAGGGGCGTTTGGAAGGAGTATCCCCCGCGACTGGTGCCGCCGCCTGATCTTAGGGTATGTGGTTGCACTTGGACTCGGAGGGTCAGTCACTGCGGTGCAGAATCTGTTTCGTATCCCGCAGATCCCGGTCTGGATCGGGATACTGTGTGCGCTTGCGCTGCGCAGAGCGATTCTGTTTGCAAGGCGGGAGATGCAAAAGCGGGAGCAACTCTGTGCGGTCGTACTTGAGCACAATGGCCAGCGGATCGAATGCACCGCATTGTGGGATACCGGCAATCATCTGCACACGGCGATCGGCAACCGCCCGGTACATATTGTGAATGCGAAATTATTTAAGGAACTAAAGGTCTCTGCGCGGGATTTTGCGGGAATCGCTTCCTACTGCTCGCTGGGAAACAGTGACGGAATCCTTTCTCTGTATGAGATCGATGCTTTATATACATTAGAGAAACACTGCGATGTGAAAAATACGAAAGCAGTTGTTGCCTGTGCGGGAAAACAGTTGCTGGAGCACAAGCCGTATCAGGTAATTTTAAATGTGGAAGGGGTAATGGTATGAAGCAATGGTTGAAGAAAATCCGGCAGTGGCTGCAGGGACTGAAAAGAAGATGGCAGGAACAGCCGGAGGTATTTTACATCGGAGGATCGGAGGTGCTGCCGCCGCCACTTCTGGCAGAGGAGGAACAGCGGTGTCTGTATGCGTTGTCGGAGGAGCCGGAGGGCAATGCACTTGCGGGCATGAGCAGGGAGGAAGCAAGAAATCTTCTGATCGCGCATAATCTGCGTCTGGTGGTGTACCTTGCCAAGAAGTTTGAAAACACGGGAATCTGTGTGGAAGATCTGATCTCCATCGGCTCGATCGGACTGATCAAGGGAATCAACACCTTTAACCCGGATAAGAAGATCAAGCTTGCTACATACGCATCCCGCTGCATCGAGAATGAGATCCTGATGTATCTGCGCAGAACCAACAAGACAAAGCTTGAGGTGTCGATCGATGAGCCGCTTAACGTGGACTGGGACGGCAACGAGCTGCTGCTTTCGGATATTCTTGGAACGGACGAGGATATCATCTACCGCGATATGGAAAACGAGGCGGAGCTGAAGCTGCTTCGGAAAGCCGTAAGCAGGTTAAACGGAAGGGAGCGTCAGATCATTGAGCTGCGCTTTGGGATCAACCGCAGGAATAACAAGGAGATGACACAGAAGGAGGTGGCGGATGTCCTTGGAATTTCGCAGTCCTATATCTCGCGGCTGGAGAAGAAGATCATGGTACGGCTAAAAAAAGAGATCCTCAAATATGAATAGAGGATCTCTGTAACGGAAAAGCCGGTTATGCTCTGGCTTTGATGACGGCAGGGACGGAGTTGTAGAGCAGGATAGAGGCATACTCATACACCTCATCGCGGGAGAGCTTTTCCGGACTTTGGAACAGATTAATAATCATTCCTGCGACTGCTTCGGTATAGAAGTTACAGATAAAGTGCCGGAACGGATCGTCGATCGTTACCTGCAATTTGTTTTCCGTGTCACGGACGATCTTTTCCATCACACCGATAAAATCCTGATAGAGGAACCGCTTTAACTCATCACGTCCGACCGAATCGTAGATGCAGTTGAGAAAATAGGCGTTGGACTCAATATAGTCGATTACAAAATCAAAAGCGTCTTTGTAGTCGGTCAGAAAATCAAAATTCTTTATGACGGCAAATGTCTCCTGTTCAAGCATCCATTTGAGCAGATCATAAATATCTTCAAAATGGTAGTAGAAGGTCTTGCGGTTGATGTTACAATCTGCGATCAGTTCGCTTACCGTTATCTTTGAGAATGCTTTGTGCTTCATGATATTTTTCAGTGAGGTGCAAAGCATTGTTTTTGTCTGCAATGAAGCTTCTTCGTGTGTCATGGAATCCTCCTACTTTTTAGATTCTTCTTTGAATATATATAGTATACAGTTGTCTGGTAAAAAAGAAAAGGTATTTGACCAACAAATGTGCTGAGTTGTCCGTATTTGCACAATTTTGCTTTTTTGTCCGTGGTTTACGGAGAAGAACGCACCTATAATCAGATAGTGCAAGACCTTTGGCAATTATGGAAAAGGAAAGGAATGAAAAGACATGAGAAAATTTTATGGATGGATTGTCCGTCACACAAAATTGATTATGGTGGCATTTGGCATTGTATTTATCCTGTGTGCAATGTGCCACAGACTGGTTGCGGTAGATTACGATATGAACGATTATCTTCCGGAAAACAGTGCGTCAACGCTAGCCCTTGATGTGATGGATAAAGAATTTGACGGCGGCGTGCCGAATGCGAGAGTCATGATAAAAAATGTGACTGTCCCGGAGGCACTGACCTATAAGGACAAACTTGCAGCGGTAGACGGGGTGACCGATGTGACATGGCTGGATGATGCCGTAGCGATCGACACTCCGCTGGAGATGGCGGATGAGGATACCGTTGAGACCTATTACAAGGATGGAAACGCGCTCTTTTCCGTGACGATCGATAAGACGAAGCGGACGGAGGCGGTAAGCGCGATCCGGGAGATCATCGGGGATGACAACGCGATGACGGGAAGTGCGGTCTCCACAGCGGCGGCAACGGAAAGTACCGTAAGGGAGATTTCAAAGATTTCCGTGATCGCAGTGCTGTTTGTATTTTTTGTGCTGATCCTCACGACAGATTCGTGGGTGGAGCCGGTCGTTGTCATGATCGGACTTGCGGTTGCAGTTGTGATCAATGCGGGATCAAACCTCATATTCGGGGAGATCTCCTTCGTCACGAACGCGGCAGGAACGATCTTACAGCTTGCTGTGTCGATGGACTATTCGGTATTTCTGATCCATCGTTTCACGGAGTACCGCAAGCAGATGGATGACGAAAAAGAAGCGATGGTGGAAGCACTTACGATGTCAACGTCCTCCATACTTTCAAGCGGACTTACAACGGTCATTGGTTTCTTAGCACTGTGCCTGATGCATTTTTTGATCGGTCCGGATCTCGGAAGGGCGCTTGCAAAAGGAATTGCGATCAGCCTGTTTACGGTATTTACCTTTATGCCGTGCCTGATCCTTTGCACCTACAAATGGATCGACAAATTGCAGCACAGACCGTTTGTTCCATCCTTTAAGGGATTTGGAAAGGCTGTACAAAAGATCATGTTCCCGGTGCTGATACTGTTTGTGCTGGTGATCGTACCGTCTTTTCTGGCATCGAACTCTAACAGCTTCTATTACGGAGCATCCAAGATCTTTAATGAAAAGACAAAGACCGGAGCGGACACCAAACAGATCGAGGATATTTTTGGTAAGAGCGATACTTATGTGCTGATGGTTCAAAAGGAAGATAAGGCAACACAGAAAGCATTGTCCGATGAACTGCATGACATTACGCAGGTAAAGAGCATTTTGTCCTATGTGGATTCCGTGGGAATGGAAATCCCGGAAAGTTATCTGGACGCGGATACCTACGCAAAGCTCTGCTCGGATACCTACACCCGCATGGTGATCTCGGTCGATGCGGAATATGAGGGCGATGAGACCTTTGCACTGGTGGAAAATATAAGAAATGTGGCAGAGAAATATTATCCGGATGAGTGGTATCTCGCAGGAGAGGGTGTATCGACCTATGATCTGATGGATACGATCACAGCGGATATGATGAAGGTAAATCTGGTTGCAATCGCGGCGGTATTTATTGTCCTTTTGATCACGCTGCGCTCCGTGGTGCTCCCGGTGCTTCTGGTGCTCGGAATCGAGACGGCAATCTGGATCAATCTGTCTATCCCGTATTTTGCGGATCAGAGGATCTTCTACATCGCGTACCTGATCATCAGTTCCATACAGCTTGGAGCAACGGTCGACTATGCGATCCTTATGACGGAGCGCTACCGGGAATACCGGCAGACCTGCGATAAGAAAGAAGCGATCACAAATACGTTATCAGCCGTCACGGTTTCCATACTTACATCGGGAAGTGTTCTTACGGTAGTCGGATTTTTGCTGGGGGCATTTTCTTCCCACGGTTTGTTATCACAGCTTGGATATTTCTTAGGCAAAGGAACGCTTTGCTCACTGGTGATCGTATTGTTTGCATTACCTGGATTATTGTACCTGTTTGACCGGACATTTATTAAAAAGAGAAAGGATGAGAGACATGAATAAGAAAAGAGTAATGGCAGGTGTGCTTACCTGCGCAGTTGTAATGGGAAATACCGGTGTTATGGCGCTTCGTGTGTCTGCATCAGATGTCAAGAACAGCAAGAAGGAAGAGGTCATCTATGTGATCACGGATGCTCAGGGAACGGTGCAGACGGTAGATGCGGTCAACATATTCGGAAAAGGAACCGTAACCGATTTCGGTGATTACAGCTCTGTCAAGATGCTCAATTCCACCGAGACGATCCAGATGGAGGATGGAAAGGTAACCTTTACCACAGACCTTAACAAGGTATATTATCAGGGAACGATGGAGAATGCGCAGCTTCCGTGGAACATTGAGATTTCCTACACTTTGGATGGGAAGAGTATCACACCGGAGGAGCTTGCCGGGAAATCCGGAGCTTTGAAGATCCATATAAAGATCACCCAGAATGAGGAGTGTACGTCCAATTTCTACGATAATTATGCGCTTCAGGCATCACTTTCGCTTGACACGGAGCGGTGCGACAATATCTGTGCAGACGGCGCAACACTTGCAAATGTTGGATCAGATAAGCAGATCAGCTATACGGTTCTTCCGGGCAAGGGACTGGATGCCGAGGTGACGGCGGATGTTGTGGATTTTGAGATGGATGCAGTTGAGATCAATGGTATCCGGCTCAATCTTAACATCGAGATCGATGATGCAGAGCTGATGGATAAGGTAAATGAGATCATGGATGCTGCAAAGGATATAAACGACGGTGCAACGGAGCTTTCCGATGGAACCGGGGATCTGCTGAGCGGCAGCAGCGACCTCTGCGATGGCACAGATACCCTCTACGATGGCACAAGCACGTTAAAGGATGGCGCAAGCAGCCTCAAGGATGGTATTGACGAGATGCAGACGGCACTTGATACGCTAAACGCACAGTCCTCCACACTCACGGATGGATCGGCGGAAGTGCTTACGGCATTGACGACTATCCAGAGCAGCCTCTCAGATGTATCAATGTCAGCCGAGGATCTGGAAACTTTAACCGAAAGCTCAGCAACGATCAAGAAGGGTATTACAAACGCATACAAGGGCGCAAAGCAGTTATCCGCAAGCCTTTCCTATGACAGCTATGCCGCGGCAATGAAGGAGGGCGGACTGGATCTTGAGCAACTTCAAACCGCAAATACAAATACTATTGGCACGCTGTCAGCACAGATCGAGGAGCTTTCCAAGTCACTGGAAATGATAAAGAGTATTCCGGGATATGACAAGGATGCGACCTATGCGGCGCAGGCAGCACAGCTTGAGGCACAGATCAACAGTTTAAGCCAGATGGTGACACTGCTTGGAGCAAATAATGCTGCCCTTGGAGGCACTTCACAGTATTTTGACACGGTTTCCACCGGCGCACAAAGTCTTGTGGATGGCCTGGCAGAGCTGAAAACGAGCTACGCAACATTTGATAAGGCAATCGGTGATCTGGTGGATTCCTTAAGTGATCTTACAGTAAACTTAAGCAGCTTAAAGACAGGAATTGACAGCCTTGTGGAAAGCTATACAACGCTTGACACCGGAATCGGTGATTATACGGACAGCGTTGCTTCCATTGTCACCGCATACACAAAGATCGTTGACGGTGCGGCATCCCTTCTGGATGGAACCAAGGCTCTGTACGATGGTGCAGAGAGCCTTAAGCAGGGAACAAGCGATCTTTACGATGGCATTGTCACATTAAATGACGGCGCAGTGGAGCTTTCAGACGGAACAAAGGAGTTCTACGAAAAGACCGACGGAATGGACAGCAAGATCGAGGATCAGATCGACGAGATGCTCGATTCGATCACCGGGGGAGATTCCGAGGTGGTATCCTTCGTGTCTGACAAGAATGAGGACGTTACCTCCGTGCAGTTTGTGATCAAAACATCCGCGATCGAGAAGGAGGATGTAGTAGAGACCGTAGTGGAGGAGACACAAAAGCAGAACTTCTGGCAGAAGCTGTTACAGTTGTTCGGATTCTAAAAAGAAAACATATTGAGTATTTCGCCTGCCCTTTTCGTTGGAGAGGGGTGGGCGATTGTTGTTTTATGCCCTTTAAAAATCTATGGAGTTTTGCTAAAATATGTACAGTGGAAAAAGAGGTGTTATTTTAGATGAAAACAAAAGAAACATGGTTCCGGGCATTTATCTACATTTTGGGATTGCTGATCCTTGCGATGGGACTAACATTGAACACGAAAGCAGGACTGGGGGTTTCGCCGATCATTTCGATCGCTTATGCGGTGTCGGAGATCACCGGGCATAATTTTGGAAACACGACGCTGGTTTTATATACGGTGTTTGTGGGCGTGGAAATGGTCATGCACGCGATCCGTATAAGGAGACAGAAAAGAACCGAGCAGGAAGTGCTGCGCCATGCAGGGAGAACGGATGCAAAGCTGATTTTTTTGATGGATTTTTTACAGATCCCGCTAAGCATTGTTTTTACGCGGTTTTTAAATGTATTCTCTGCGATCGTGCCGGAGATCCGGACGGAGGGAAGGAATGCGGCTGTTGAGTTTACAATCCGGCTGCTGGTACTTTTTCTGGCACTCATACTGACCGGAGTCGGTGCTGCGATGTCATTGAACATGAGAATCGTTCCAAATCCCGGCGATGGACTTGTGCAGGCGATTGCGGATAACATCCATAAGAGCGTGGGCTTTACAAAAAATTGTGTGGATGTCACCTGTGTTACCGTTACGGTCATCATCAGCCTTGTAAGCAGAGGAAAGCTGTACGGCGTTGGCATCGGAACGATTATTGCGATGGTTGCGGTTGGAAGAACGATCGCGGTGTTTAATCATTTTACCAAGGAAAAGCTGATCCATCTTACCGGTGTGGAAGAGTAGGATATTTGGAGGACAGAAAGCATGAAGTATATGAGCTTCCAAAGGTGATTAGCTTCCTAAAAGAGAATGAACCGTGCATGATCGGCGTAAAGGTGAACCCGGTTGCGTCACGCCATGCGATCATTTATGTGGGAGCGCAGAATGGCACACTGGTGTTTTTGAATAATAGGAGAAAAGATTCCCCGGAACCGGATTCCTTCCGGTGGACAGAGGCGGAATTTATGAACCTGATGGATCGAGAGATAATTCCTATTGCAAAAGTGGTGCCGTGTGAGAAAAAGAAGCTGGTGCTTGAAGAATATATGGATATGAAGCTGCTTGATCAGGCGCTGGATCGCTGGAAGGATTGTATTTTAAGGGAGCAGCATAAAGCGATGGAATTGGGAGAAAAAAGAAAGTGAAAACTCCTGCTTGACAAGTGTCCGAGTTCGGACTATACTACATCAAGTGTCCGTAATCGGACACTTGCGTGGATACGCAAAGAGGCATTATGTGCCTCTTTGTTTTACGTTTAGGGAAAGTCTTTCCTGAATGTATGAAACGAATATGGATATATAGATAGCATGAGGGAAAAACTATGGAAGTCAGAGATTTTATCGATCAGATCGAGCAGCAGCGCAAAGAGCAGGATGCAGTCTATCACAGTGCGGCGGTGCGATATGGACTGTCGGATTCGGCGATGTGGATCATTTATCTGGTCTCGGATGAGGGGGCAAGCTATACACAGCAGGCGCTTTGCCGTGAATGCTGCTGCGCAAAGCAGACGATCAACACCGCGATCAACCAGCTTGTACAAAAGGAATGTGTATACTTAGAGACGATACCGGGAACGCGCAATGAGAAGCGGGTTCTTCTGACACCAAAAGGGCAGACACTTGCTGCAGAGACAACAGATCAGCTCAAAGCGGCGGAGGATCGTGCGTATGGCAAATTCACGGAAGAGGAGCGGGCGGCTTATCTTAAGCTGACATCACGAATCACCGGATATTTAAAAGCAGAATTGTCTTAAATTTAAAATGTATAAAAATGATTTTATAAAAAGAGGTAATTATCTATGAGTAAGATTCAACTTTCCGACCACTTTACATACCGTCGGCTATTACGGTTTACATTGCCATCGATCGCAATGATGATCTTTACATCCATCTATGGCGTGGTGGACGGCTTTTTTGTATCGAATTATGTAGGAAAAACGGCATTTGCGGCGGTCAACCTGATCTATCCGTATCTTCAGATCTTAGGCGGTGTCGGAGCAATGTTCGGTGTGGGAGGCAGCGCGCTTGTCGCTGTGACGCTCGGCGAGGGCGATGTACCGAGAGCGAGAAGGTACTTTTCCATGATGGTATCGCTTATGATCGGAGCGGGTGTCTTTTTCTCCGTGATCGGTATCGCATTCCTGCGCCCGATGGCAGTGGTATTTGGCGCAAACGAGAGGCTGATCGGGGAGTGCATGATCTATGGTGCGACCTGTCTTATATTCAACACGGCATTTTTGCTGCAATACGGATTCCAAAGCTACCTGATCGTGGCAGAGAAGCCAAGACTTGGACTGATCGTTACGGTGCTTTCCGGATGTACCAATATGGTGTTGGATTTCCTGTTTATGGCAGTGTTTAACATGGGAATCTTCGGTGCAGCGCTTGCGACAGGACTCAGCCAGACCGTCGGCGCGTTGATCCCGATTTTATGGTTTTTAAGCAAGAAAAATACCTCGCAGCTTCGCTTTACAAAGACGCGGCTGGAGATCAAGACGATGTTAAAGGCATGTGTAAACGGAGCATCGGAGATGATGACGAGCGTTTCAGCATCCATCACGGGAATCCTCTACAACAGACAGCTCATGCATTATGCGGGCGAGGACGGTGTTGCCGCTTATGGTGTGGTCATGTATGCGGCGTTTATCTTCATCGGCGTATATATCGGCTATTCAACAGGAAGCTCCCCGATTATGGGCTATCATTATGGGGCGCAGAATCATGCGGAGATGAAAAACGTGCGGAAGCGCAGCATGATCATCTTAAGCAGTGCGGCAATCGTGCTGACAGCAATCGCAATCGGATTTGCAAAACCGATCGCGTCCATCTTTGTCGGATATGATGTAGAGCTTCTGGCTGTCACAACAAGGGCATTCCAGATCTGCTCGGTCTCATTCCTTGTCATGTGGTTCAGCATGTACGCATCTTCGCTGTTTACTGCGTTAAACAATGGTGCGGTATCTGCGGCGATCTCCTTTATCCGTGCGCTTGTGCTTCCGGTTATCTGCATTATCGTGCTTCCGATGATCTTTGAGCTGGACGGCGTGTGGTATACGATGGTGGTCAGCGAGGCAATCGGCATCGTTATCTCACTTATTTTTATGCTCGTGTACAAAAAGCGATACAACTATTAAAAAATTTGTCGATTAGAGGCTATTTCCCTGGTGTGCAACTTGCGCAATACTTTGGACATTGCTGTTAGTTGGTATGATCCCGATGCTTGTCACAGCATTGTCGGTCGCGTTTGTCGGAGTTTCGTCTTTGAAAAGCTCTTTGCAGGATGTGATATATAGCGAACTGAAGGTCGCGGCAGATGCCTTGAACGAGTATTATGAGTGGGACATCATTAACAGCGAAGACCACATGCCTGCATACGAGCATGATTATGTGGACAGTTTTCAGGATAAGGGAATCCAGCTTACCGTCTTTGTAGGGGATGTACGGTATATTTCTTCCATCCCGGACAGCAGTACCGTTTCCGGAAGAAGCGAGGGAACATCGGCAAAACCGGATGTGTGGGCACAGATTTCCGCAGGCAACATATACACCGCAGGAAAGAAAGCGATGGATATTGTTGCGATGCTGGAAGAGGATTTGCGGTCGTTGCAAACGAGATTTCTTCCCTTGCGGATCAGTCCAACAATTCCGCAAAGCAGATTGAAGATATTCTTGTCACACTTGTTGCAGATTCCAAGCGTTCGATCGAGAAGATGGATGAAGTGAAGAAGCATCTGCAGGAGCAGGCACAGATGCTCGAAGAAGCGATGAAGTTCTTTAAATATTGATGACTACTAAAAAGAGGACCTTCGGGTCCTCTTTTTTCATTTCAGATATCCGCGCATACTCTTTAGCGCATTTTTTTCCAGTCGTGAAACTTGTGCCTGCGAGATATGGATCTCCTCAGCTACCTCGATCTGTGTTTTCCCCTCGAAAAAACGAAGCTTGATGATCTGCTCGTCGCGTTCATTCAGGCGGTTTAGCGCCTCGGACAGAGCGATGTCCTCCACCCATTTTTCCTCCTTGCTCTTTTTGTCAGAGATCTGATCCATGACATAGAGCGTGTCTCCGCCATCCGTATAGACCGGGTCAAACAGTGATAGCGGTGTCTGGATGGCATCTAGGGCGTACACGATATCTTCCTTGGAGATACCGCTTTCACGCGAGATGTCGTCTAGGGTAGGCTCGCTGAGCATCGTGCGTGAGAGCAGTTCGCGGGTGTGGATTGCTTTGTAGGCGGTGTCACGGAGCGAACGTGGGATGCGGTAGGAGCTGTTGTCGCGCAGATAGCGCCGCACCTCCCCGATGATCATCGGAACTGCATAGGTTGAGAATTTGACACCGAGATTCGGATCAAAATTGTCGATCGACTTGATCAGACCGATCACACCGATCTGGAAAAGGTCGTCCACGTTCTCATTGTGACCGGAAAAGCGCTTGATGACCGAAAGGACAAGGCGCAGGTTTCCTTTGATGTATGTTTCTCTGGCGGCCTCATCGCCAGCCTTTATCCGTTTGAATAGTTCTTCCTTTTCTGCCTCCTTTAAAATTGGCAGCTTTGCAGTGTTGACACCGCAGATTTCGACTTTATAGGTTGACATGGCATCCTCCTAATATGTGATAACTAAAGGATTTCCAGTTCCTGACTTTTTATACAGATTCCTGCCTGCGTTTAAGGTTCTTCCTTATGGATCTGGCGGTAAATGAAGGATTCTTCCTGCATTATGATAAGAAAAACTATATTTGTAGTATAAAATGCCAAAATCTGTTGCGCTTTGTCCACAAATTGCGTATGATAAAATGTAGACAGAAATTTTAAGCGCGCAAGAAGCGGCAAAAAGCAGGGAAAACGGGCACGAAGGCAGCCAAAGAAAAAGTGGGGAAAAACAATGGATTCAGAATATATGCAGGCGCAAGCCGTTATTGGGAAAGTAAAAAAGGCTGATGCAAGCGACAAGAGATAACCCGTACATTGAGCTTGGAGTCAGCCCGCGAGGGACGATCGCATGCGCGAAAATGGCAAAGGCATGGGCGTTTTTGCAGGGCAGATCGTATGTGACACCGGAGGATGTGGAGATGATCTTTGCGGATGTTACAACGCACCGCATCGTTTTGAATACGAAGGCGAGAGCAACGCGCGTGACGGAGACTGCGGCACTGGAGGAGATCCTTAAGAAAGTAAAACAGCCGGCATCTTATATGGAAAGGGCAGATTATCGTGATTAATATCGGTGTGCGATTCATCGGTGAAGGTGAAGCTACAATTTCATACGCAATTTCAGATGGGTGCCGCAGGGCAGCACAATCTTATGTCGTTCATGCGATTTTCCTGCTTTCGGCACTGTGGATGGCGGTCGGCGTGCTTGTCGCGGAGCTGCTTGTAGGAGAAACGCCGGATCTGAAAGGAATCCTTCTTTTTTCGGCAAGCTGTATCTTCTGGGCGGTAGGAAAGCATCTGCCATTGCGGCGGCAGCTGGCGGCGGTGGCGTTGTGGAGCGTCTTGTTTGTTGCAGTCTCACATATCTTTACGGCTCCGGCACAGGGGCTGGTGGCGAAGACTCCGCAATACAAACAGTACCAGAAAGCCATTGAAAACAGGATAAGCCAGATCCATGTCTCCGATATATGGACAGACCGGGAGAGAGTCACGAACCAGAGCTCGGCTTATAACGATAAAGAGATCCTGACGATCACGGCGGATGCAAAGGTAAGCGGAAACCTCTACCTGAAGGCATTTACCGGTGCAGACTATGACAACGGAAGCTGGACGGCGGTACCGGCAGAGCTTGCAAAAGCATGTGAGGCAGAAAACCTCGACAGCGCACAGATGGAGGACTTGCTGTGGAATGAGGCTTCACATACATTCCGGTCGCTGAAGGACTTTGCAACTCCGGTTCATTATACGCTCTCATACAACAGCCATCTGCGGGATGACGCGCTTGTCCCGTATTTTTCAGATCTGACGGATGATCAGAAGTTATCGGTGGTTGGAGACACTCGCATCGAGAAGCCGGCATTCTTACAGACAACCGAGATGCAGGTACAGCCGGAGAGCCAGATGCAGGACGAACAGCCGGAAAACCAGATGCAGAGTGCGCCGGAGGAAAGCCAGATCGCAGAGGCTGCGGAACCGGCGGATAGTGATAGCGCAGGAACTGATGCGGCGGCTGTCGGAGAAAAAAGCTCCGGAAACAATGCTGCCCTCGGAGCAGAAATGACCGACCGGGATTTCTTTATTTACCTGATCAAAAAGAATCTGTGGGTTTTGCTATGTGTATTTGTGGTGTGCGGAATATTCGTCGCGGTCCCGACGTACCGCCACAGAAATGTGCGCAGCCATCAGGAGAGGATCGCCCGCGATTTCCACGATAAGGATTATAGGCACGTCGTGCAACTGATGAACCGGCGGATCAACCGGCGGCTGAAGAAGGATACAAGATTTGGCGTTACATGGAAAACGGATCTGGAATATGAGAAGCTGTTGCGTCAGACCTACCGGCAGGTGGATGAGGTGACATGGAAATCGTACATGCGTGTCGTGAAAAAGGCGGCTTATTCCAATGAACAGCCGACGGCGGATGAGGCGATTTTGTGCTACGACGTTTACAAGACCGTTATTTATATGGGTTTTCGGCGTT
>CAVDTR010000022.1:0-46596 GCA_963612015.1 Lachnospiraceae bacterium
CGGAGAGGGTGGGATTCGAACCCACGCGCCCTTGCGGACAAACGGTTTTCAAGACCGCCTCGTTATGACCACTTCGATACCTCTCCATGTGTTTCTGTGTTGCGCTCTGAATCAGCGCGAAATTTATATTACCATCATTGTCATACGCTGTCAACTAATTTTTCGATTTTTTTCAAAAATAATTTTGCAACCAGAAGATCCTCCGGTGTTGTGATTTTGATATTCTCATAAGAACCCTGGATCAGCTTGATCTTCATCGCTGTCATCTGCTCCACAAGCATCGCATCATCCGTGATCGCAGGAAGTGTCTCATTCGACTTCTGCTTCTCCTGCAATATCCGGTACGCCTCCATAATACTTTTATAAGAAAAGCTCTGCGGTGTCTGAACCTGCCACAGAGTTCTCCGATCTGGGGTTGATATCGCATAATCCGACATGTCGACCACTTTGATTGTGTCCTTTACCGGCATGCCTACCACACATGCCCTTTCCTTTTGTACCGTCTCTATTGAGCGCGCGATGATATCCTGCGTGACGACCGGTCTTGCACCGTCATGGATCAGCACATAGTCGACCGCTTCTTCTTTTAGCGCACAAAGCCCCTCATACACGGAGTCGTAGCGTTCCTTCCCGCCCGCGACGATATGCTGCACTTTGGTCAGCCCATACTTCTGCACGATCTGCGTTCTGCAATATTCCTCGTCACCCGCTCCGGTCACGAGCACAACGCTATCCACACGGCTCTCCTCAAATGCTTTTAGGCAGTAGTAGATCACCGGGCGTTCCCCCAGCATAAGGTACTGTTTTGGAATATCACTTTTCATCCGCGAGCCAACGCCCGCTGAAAGCACGATTGCGGCACATCTGCTCATTGCAGCGCCCTCTCTTTCAATTAGTAGCCTGATTCTCCGAGCTTTAGGTTCGGGATCGCGTTCAGATCATAGCCGGCTCTCTTTCCGGCAATATAATCATAGTATGCTGCCGCACCGATCATCGCGGCATTATCCGTACACAGGATCGGTGATGGATGGTAAAATGCCACGCCCTTCTTTTCGCACATGCTTCGCATTGCCTCGCGTATCACGCCGTTGGATGCGACACCGCCCGCGATCGCAAATTTGTCGATATGATATTCGTCGATTGCGTGCATCGCATGTTCCACAAGCACATCGGTGACCGACTTCTGGAAAGAAGCCGCCACATCTGCCTGATTGATCGGGATATCCTTCATACGGCATCCGTTCAGATAATTAAGGACTGCGGATTTGAGCCCGCTAAAGCTGAAGTCATACACGCCGTCTGCAATTTTTGCGCGTGGAAAATCAATCGCCTGCGGATTGCCCTCATGCGATACCTTTTCGATCTTCGGTCCACCCGGATAGCCCAGACCGATCGCGCGTGCCACCTTGTCGAACGCTTCTCCTGCCGCATCGTCCCTGGTGCGTCCAAGGATCTCGTATTTGCCGTAATCCGCCACCTTGACCAGATGCGTATGTCCGCCGGATACCACCAGACACAGGAAAGGTGGTTCCAAATCTTTATTTTCTATATAATTGGCGCTGATATGTCCCTCAATGTGATGAACTCCGACTAAAGGGATATTCTTTGCGAAGCTGATCGCTTTTGCCTCTGCCACTCCGACCAAAAGTGCGCCCACCAGTCCTGGGCCATACGTCACGCCGATCGCATCGATATCGTCCAGCGTCATGTCGGCATCCGAAAGTGCCTGTTCAATCACCTGATTGATCTTTTCAATATGCTTACGCGATGCGATTTCCGGCACAACGCCGCCATACAATGTATGCAGGGCGATCTGTGAGGAGATCACATTTGAGCGCAGATCCCTTCCGTTTACAACGACTGCTGCCGCCGTCTCATCGCAGGAACTCTCGATTGCCAATATCTTAATCTGCTTTGTATCTGTATTACTCATCATCTTCCGACGAAGCTCCTTCTATCTGATAGAATCCCAATATCTTCCAGTTGCCGTCGCCATCCTTGCGCAGCACATACTGCTGATAGGTTCTGGTATACTCGTTCTTCTCCCGCACAAAATAGGACGCGGTGACATACGCAAGGCTGTCATCCCCATCACTTACATACTGCACCTCCGAAGTGTCGCACACGCGCGAATCCGCAATATAGCGCGACCGATTCTCATAGTCCGCGATATCTGCCCGCAGATATGCAAGGTATGTCTCCCTCGGATTGACCTCAAGCAGCTTCTCGTCAAACAGCAAAAGCACCTGATCCGCCATCTGCTCCAGTTCCTGATCCGTGTAGTCTTCCTTATAATACGCAGTAATTATTCGGTTGTATAGTTTTACCACCTCGCGCGGTGTTGCCGGGTAATTCTCTGTCAGGTTCTTCGTAATGATCCGCTGTACCTCCGTCAGGTTATCCCGCCTGTTGGCGAGATTGTCCTGCGATCTTACCTTGACAAAGTAAAACGCCCCACACACCAGTGCAACGCACAGCAAAGCGGTGACCCACGCACCGATTTTTTTCATCTATGCTTCCTCCTGGAATGTCAGTTCCACACTTTTTCCGTCTTTTCCCAAATAAGAATGTTCAAAAATCTGCCGTACCGCCGGCATATAGCTCTCCGCCCTGACCAGAGAAGGGGAAAAATGCGTAAGCCACATTTCCTTCACCTGTGCCTTTTTTGCCAGCTCCGCAGCCTCGTAAAATGTCATGTGCTTGTATTGCTTCGCCTTTGCGAGCTTATCTGCCTCCGCATACATACCCTCGCAGATAAAAAGATCCGATTCCTTTGCCGCCTGCGCAATCGCGTCCACCGGACGGCTGTCTGTGCAGTAGGTGACCTTTAAGCCCTTCCGCTCTGCGCCAAGTACCATGTCCGGTGTGTATACATGTCCTTCCCACTCAACGGTATTGCCCTTTTGCAGCGGGTTCCACAGCTTCATCGGTATATTCTGCTCCTTTGCCCGGTCAACGGAAAATCTGCCCGCGCGGCGCAGTTCAAACGAGTATCCGTAACACTCTACGCCATGCTTTACGCGAAACGCATGGATATGGAGCCCATTCATATCAAAATACGCATCCGGCTCCGTGATCTCAATACATTCGATTGAAAACGGCAGCTCCGGCGCAATGCTTCGCAGTGCACCGACCACCCTCTCAAGCCCTTTCGGTCCGATAATGGTAAGCGGATCTTTGCGGTCCGCATTTCCCATCGTAAGCAGAAGTCCCGGCAGTCCGCTGATATGATCCGCATGAAAATGCGTCACACACAGCACATCGATCGGCTTAAAGCTAAGCTCTGCCTCTTTTATCGCAATCTGTGTTCCCTCTCCGCAGTCGACAAGCAGGCTGCTTCCGTTATAGCGGAGCATCATCGCCGTCAGCCAGCGGTTTGGCAGCGGCATCATTCCTGCCGTGCCTAACAGACAAACATCTAACATCTTTTAACTTCCTATCCTAGTCTTTTCCCACACCATAATATCGGCATCTTCCTTCGGAAAATCATAAAAGCCCTTTCGTGTGCCGACTTTGTAAAACTGCATTCCCTCATACAGGCGTATCGCCGAGTTATTGCTCACGCGGACCTCCAATATGATCCGGCAGATCCCGCGTTCTTTTGCCTGCCGGAGAAGTTCCCCGATCAGGGCTTTTCCCGCTCCGCGCCTGCGTGCCTGCTGCGCGACCGCAACGTTTGTGATCTCGCCTTCATCCAGTGCACAGTACATTCCGACATAGCCCAGAATCTGGACCTCATCCGTAGCGGCATCCTCCGCCACCAGAAACAATGTGTCCGGATTCGCCAGAGAATCCAAAAATCCTTGTTCACTCCACGGCTGTGAGAACGTATCCCGCTCGATCGCAGCCACCTGCCGGACATCCCCCGGCATCATCTTACGGATTCTCATATCTGAAAATCCCTCTGTTTTTCCATCCGCTCCCGCTCTGCCTGTGACAGCCGCAGGTAATCCGGCTTGTGTTCTGCCGCACTTTCATACTTTCCCTGTGCAAACAGCTTCATGCCGAGCACCGCAACACTTGCCGCGCGCTGTTTGTTTACATGTGCAGGTGCAAACCGAAACGGCACCGTACACCTCTCCCGGATCGTGTCCGCAAATACATCCACGCCATCCCCTAAAAAGATGACCGCCCGGTTCTGTCCATTCACAGTCTCGATCAGCTCCTCGATGCTGATCGCACACGGTTCCTTGATTGCTTTCAGCTCCTCGCTCTCAAACGCATAAATGCCGGTATAGACCTGACCTCTTCTTGCGTCCATGAGTGGGCAGATCACGTCACTGCTCCCCCACAGATTGTATGCGAGCGCATCCAGCGTTGGAACATGGACAAGCGGCTTATCCAGTGCAAGTCCGAGACCTTTTGCGGTCGCAGAACCGATGCGAAGCCCCGTGAAAGATCCCGGTCCCCCGGAAATGGCGATCGCATCGATCGTATTTAAGTCAAGCTCGATCGTCCGCTTCACCTCATCCAGCATCGGAAGAAGTGTCTGCGAATGCGTTTTTTTGAAATTGATGGTGTACTCACCAAGCAGATTGTTGTCCTCCGCGACTGCGACCGTTGCCACCAGTCCGGAGCTGTCTATTGCAAGAATTTTCATGCATGAACCTCTTTTATCGTGATCCGGCGATAGTCGAATCCTTTTTCCAGATCTTTTTCTATGGTAATCTCTTTGCGCTCTTTTGGAAGGATCTCTTCGATCAGGTTCGCCCACTCGATCATGGTCAGACCTTCCCCATAAAAATAATCCTCATATCCGATCTCATCCATCTCCTCGATATCCCCGATGCGGTAGACATCAAAATGATAGAACGGCATGCGCCCTTCCTCATATACCTGCACAATCGTAAAGGTCGGACTGCAGATCGGCTCCGTGATTCCAAGCCCATCCGCAATTCCCTGTGTCAGGACGGTCTTGCCAACGCCAAGATCCCCCAGAAGTGTATATACTTCCCCCGGCTTTGCCGCGGCACCAAGGCTTCTCCCCAGCGCAAGCGTCTCCTCCGGCGAATTTGATTCAATTATTGTCACATTGTCCTGTTGCGGCATAGCTGTTTCCTCGTTCTGTTACAGTCTCACATATTTTGCAGGGAGCTTGCTTTCCGCAATCTTCTTGATCACAGCATAGTTCTCCTCCCCGACCTGCTCTCTCGGCAGAACGTATGCGTATACCCTGTTGCTATATATGAGCAGTTCATTCTTTATCCCAATGATCTTATATACCTTGTCCCAGAGAAGCGTTCCCGTTTCACCACCCTGTGTCACACTAACGCCCTCCTCATCGATATGGTACTCCAGCACATCGGAGATGATCGGATTGGTTCTTAAAACATAATTTGAGCGTTTCCACAAGGTAAGAGGCACATAGATCAAAACGATAATGCCGCCACAGATATAAAGTGCGCCATATTCCATGCTTCCCTTGTAAAATGAGATTCCCGCCATGACAAACGCCAGAATGCTAAAGAAAATGGAGAGCGGTCCCTGCGTTGTGGTATAGGACTGATACATATTAAATTGAAACAGATCCTTTGGAGCAAGTTTTGTATGAAATGTTACGTCCATTTGGAATTGTCCTCCTGTCATTTATGTGATGGGTATACCATCCCATAGTTAAGATTAGTATAACATTCCTTCCCGCAAAAGGAAAGAAAAAAATAGCCTCCGCCGGGATTCCCCTTCGGAGGCTTGGATCGTATTTACCGGCGTCCCTTTAAGATTGGGGAAAGCGGCTTGTATACCAGCATTGTGATCGCTACGGAAAGCAGTCCCTTGATGATCGTAAACGGCATGTTAAAGCAGATCAGGCACTGCAGAATGGATTTCATTCCCGGCAGGATTGCCTGATATGCTGCCAAAATCGCATCCTTTGCCATAAAGTTGTAGTAGAATGGGTATACCAGGAAGTTGTTGGATACCACGCTGAATACGCCCATCACAACAGCTCCGAGAACCGCGCCCCACAGTGCGCGCGCCTTTGTCTTTTTTGCGCGGTAGATCAGTCCCGCCGGAAGTACGAACGCTGCGCCTAGCAGGAAGTTTGACAGCTCACCCACGCCGCCGGTTGAGCTGATGGTAAGATGTAACAGGTTCTTGATCAGGGCAACCAGAACGCCACAGAGAGGTCCCATTGAAAAAGCTCCGATCAGTTCCGGAAGATCCGACAGATCCATCTTGATGAACGATGGCATAAACGGAACGGAAAAATCAAAAAACATTAAGATAAATGCTATCGCGGAAAGCATCGCTGTCACGGTGAGGTATCTCGCCGTGTAGCGGGTGGTGTGCTTTGCTGCCTTTTCTGTGTTCGTGCCGGTTACTGCACTTGTTTTTGTTGCTTCACTCATTGTCTTGTCTCCTTTTCTAAAACACCGGGCATACGCCCTTTTATTTGTTTAAGAATCCGAAGTTCAGGAGGAATAGCTTTGTTTTGCAAAGCAAAAAAGCCCCGGATAAAATCATCCGGGGCTTGTAATTCTATTCTGTGCAAAAACGGCACGGCACAAAACCATGCGCGGATATATGCGCAAAAATAAATCATCTTCTCTCATCCAGACTGTACTGTCGGTTCCGGAATCACACCGGATCGGCCGCATACGCGGTTCACGGACTTCCCTGCTTGTGCAAGAGTCACCGTCGGTCGGGAATTATCGCCATTGCGATTCACCCTGCCCCGAAGAACTTCTATTCTTTTACATGGTAATTGTATGCAGTATGGCATAGCGTGTCAACCATTTTTGCTCAATTTGTTAATTTTTTATCACAATGTTGTCGAAGAAGTGATTGCCCTTGCGCTCCTGCTTTGGCTTTCCGTTGCTGCGGTTATCGCCGTTTGCATTCCTGCGCGGCTCTCTCCTATCGTCCTTGCGCGATCCGTCTTTTGGGCCTCTCTGCTGCTTCGGACGCTCCTGCTTTTTCGGCTGCTCTGACTTTTCTTTCTTTGCAGTTCCATCGCTGTTTCCGATCTTCATGGTAAGCTGGATGCGCTGCTTCTTTAAGTCAACACTCAACACCTGGACATCCACGATATCACCGACACTGACTGCCTCCAGCGGGTGGCTGATGAAGCGGTCACAGATCTCCGAAATATGGACAAGTCCGTCCTGATGGACACCGATATCGACAAACGCGCCAAAATCAATGACGTTGCGGACGGTTCCCTTAAGCACCATTCCCGGTGTGAGATCCTTCATCTCAAGCACATCACTGCGCAGGATCGGCTTCGGCATATCGTCACGCGGATCGCGTGCCGGCTTTTCGAGTTCCTTTACGATATCGCGGAGCGTCAGCTCACCGATTCCAAGCTCCTCTGCGAGTCTGCCGTAATCGCTGATCTTCTTGGAGATGTCAGAGACATTGCGGTTCTTTACATCCTCAAGGGAATATCCAAGCTCCTCTAAGAGCTTTTTCGTTGCATCGTAAGATTCCGGATGCACGCCGGTCGCATCAAGCGGATTCTTGCCGTCTGCGATTCTCATAAAGCCGGCGCACTGCTCGTATGCCTTCGGTCCGAGCTTTGCTACCTTAAGAAGCTGGGAACGGGAAGTAAACTTGCCGTTCTCCTCGCGGTATACAACGATATTCTTTGCGATCGGCTTGGAAATACCGGAAATATACTCAAGCAGGGAAACGGATGCTGTATTCAAGTCGACACCGACCTTGTTTACACAGTCCTCAACCACTCCGCCGAGTGCCTCAGAGAGCTTCTTCTGGTTCATATCATGCTGATACTGTCCGACACCGACAGACTGCGGATCGATCTTTACCAGCTCTGCCAGCGGATCCTGAAGCCGTCGCGCCATAGAGGTCGCACTTCTTTGTCCGACATCAAAGTTCGGAAACTCCTCGGTTGCCAGCTTGCTGGCAGAATATACAGATGCCCCCGCCTCGTTTACGATAATATACTGTACCGGAACCGGGATCTCCTTCAAAAGCTCGACAATGATCTGCTCCGATTCGCGGGATGCAGTTCCGTTACCAAGAGAGATCAATGTTACATGGTACTTGGAGATCAGCTTCTTGAGAACGACTTTCGCCTCCTCCACACGGTTCTGCGGTGCAGTCGGATAGATAACGGTCGTATCCAGCACCTTTCCGGTCGGATCAACGACAGCGATCTTACATCCGGTACGGAATGCCGGGTCCCAGCCCAAAACAACCTGTCCGGCGATCGGAGGCTGCATCAGAAGCTGCTCTAAGTTCTTTCCGAATACCTTGATTGCACCGTCCTCCGCCTTTTCTGTAAGGTCGCTTCGGATCTCGCGCTCGATCGCCGGTGCAATCAGACGCTCGTAAGCATCCTCGATGGTCTCCTCAAGTGCCTTGGCGCACTCGGTGCCTTCCTTTGTGATGATCTGCCGGTTAAGATACTTTAAGATATCCTCCTCCGGTGCCTCAACCTTGACTGTGAGGAACTTTTCCTTCTCACCGCGGTTGAGTGCCAAGGTGCGGTGTCCCACAACCTTTGTGATCGGCTCGTCATAGTCATAGTACATCTCATAGACAGACTCTGCCTTATCATCCTTTGCCACAGAGGTCAGACGCCCCTGCTTTACGGTAAGCTCACGGATTCTGGTGCGGTAGTCCGCATTGTCCGAGATCATCTCGGCGAGAATATCCTTTGCGCCTGCGACCGCCTCAAGGACCGTCGCAACCTCTTTTTCTTCGTCGACATACTTTGCTGCCTCTTCTAACAGAGAATCATCCCCCTGTGCGAGGATGAACTCTGCCAGCGGTTCTAAGCCTTTTTCCTTTGCGATGGTAGCGCGTGTGCGCCGCTTCGGGCGGTACGGGCGATACAGATCATCGACTGCGACCTGGGTCTCTGCCTCCTCAATCTGCTTTTTTAATTCTGCAGTCAGCTTTCCCTGCTCTTCGATGCTGGCAAGGACTGTGGCTTTTTTCTCCTCCAGATTGCGGAGGTAGGTCAGACGTTCCGACAGATTACGAAGTACCTCGTCATTTAACGCTCCGGTTACTTCCTTGCGGTATCTGGCGATGAAGGGGATTGTGTTCCCCTCATCGATCAATTTGACTGCTGCCTCTGTCTGACTGTTCTTAATCCCAAGCTCCTGGGAAATCTTAGAAATAATATCCATGTACTAATTCTCCAAATCATGTGGTCTCATATCCACGCCGCGGGAACCATCCGCTTCCGGATCTGTTCCGAACTCATAGTCATTTCCCGGCAGGATAGCATTTAATAAAATACCGGCGATCGCTGCGATTGCAAGCGCGGTAAGTGTAACGGAGGTGCCTCCGATGGTGAAGGTAAGTCCGTCTGAGAAACCAAGTCCGCAGACAAGGATAACTGCTGCGATGATCAGGTTTCTTGACTTGGTAAAGTCAACGTGGTTCTCAACAACATTGCGGACACCGATCGCAGAGATCATTCCGTAAAGGATGAAGCTGACACCGCCGATGATGGATGCCGGCATGGAGCCGATGATCTCAGCCATCTTCGGAATAAAGCCAAGGATGATCGCATATATAGCTGCAAGACGTACAACCTTTGGATCGTATACGCGGCTAAGCTCAAGCACACCGGTGTTCTCGCCGTAGGTAGTGTTTGCAGGTCCGCCGATCATTGCAGAAAGTGAGGTTGCGATACCATCACCGATCAAGGTACGATGAAGTCCCGGATCCTCGATAAAGTTCTCTCCAACTGTTGCGGAGATTGCCGATATATCGCCGACATGCTCCATCATACTTGCAATCGCGATCGGTGCCATAACAAGAACGGAGGTCAGGTTGAACTTCGGAAGCTGGAATGGTGGAAGTCCTACCCATGCAGCAGATGCAGCATTGGTAAAGTTAAGGATCGCGCTTCCGTCCGGATTGGTAAAGCCGATCAGATGTAATACAAGCGCAAATACATAAGAGATCACAACACCCATCAGGATCGGAATGATCTTGAACATACCCTTGCCCCAGATGTTAAAGATAACGATAACTGCAAGTGCAACGATAGCGATCAGCCAGTTGGTAGATGCGTTGGAAACTGCAGATGGTGCAAGGCTCAGTCCGATGCAGATGATGATCGGTCCTGTTACAACCGGTGGAAGGAAACGCATTACACGCTTAACTCCGGCAAGCTTGATAATAAGAGCCAGTACCAGATAAAGCAGACCTGCGACAAAAATACCGCCGCACGCATACTGCAGCTTCTCTGAATCCGCCATATTGGCAAATACACCGGTATCCAGATTTGCGATCGTGGCAAAGCCGCCCAAGAATGCAAATGATGATCCCAGGAATGCAGGAACCTTAAACTTTGAGCAAAGGTGGAAGAACAATGTTCCCACACCTGCGCAGAACAGGGTAACCTGAACGGATAATACCTGTGTATCACTTCCGAAATAGCCGTTTACCAGAATTGGAACCAGAATCGTAGCTCCAAACATAGCAAACATGTGCTGCAGACCAAGCAGCAGCATCTTAGGTGTCCCGAGTACACGGGCATCGCGAATGACGTCCTTTTGTTCATTCATAAAATAACTCCTCCTTATAGTAAGTATACTTTCTATTAAAAAGTGCCGCTCTGCGGTACCTTTTTACAAATATCCAGATAGAACTGCGTAAGCGTCTGCGTGCGGTATGGGATCACCCAGAGCAGTCCGATTCCGAGCGAAATGATTCCAAGCAGATACATTCCAATGAAGCTTAGCTCCAGATACAGCAGCCGTCCCATCTGATGCTTCATATAGCCTGCGGACAGCCGAAAAGCGCGCGTCGGTGAAAGTGCTTCGTCATCAAGCATCAGGAAAAATACAGGCGCCAGCTTAAGCTCGATGTATGCGACCAGCACGAGGCTGACCAATCCGAGCACAACCGCGATCCCGGTTGCCTTGACCGATGGCGTAAGAATCGCGTATGCGATCCCGATCCCCACCGGAATAACCGCAGCAAAGGTCAGTACCATCTTAAGAAAGCCTGCGATCAGATACCGGTCCGGTCTTGTCTTGATCGGTTCGAACACCTGTGACACCGCAGTCTCCTGCTGTCTTGCAAGGCGAAGGTGTATCCCCGATACGCCGACCGATAGCACCATTCCAAGCAATGATATCAGAAAATCCACCACATAATACAAAATGGTCTGGAAGGTTGTGGCATACTCGCTCTGTAAGAGCATAGAAAAAGGGAGTTCAATAGCAAGAGTAATAAGACTTGCCATCAAGAAAGCTCCCATCGATGTTTTATAATGTCCGGTAAGATTCTCCCGGGCGATTCTTTTTAATTCTTTACAGGACGTCGTCATGTTCTGTAAGCTCCTTTAATTAAATATTTGGACGTGATTTTCAAATATTATACATTTTTTTGACAAGGATTACAAGAATCGATATACTGCTTTTTATGAAAACCGAAAAAGAACTCGATATTTATTTTTATATTGGCGGCTGGATCTGTCTTGCCGCCGCAGCAATTTATCTGCTTGTCATCCATTATGCCGATATCCCGCTGCTAAAAGCTGCCACGCCCTGCGTCCTTCACCAGACAACCAGCTACTATTGCCCCGGCTGTGGCGGTACACGGGCAGTCTCTGCCCTTTTGCACGGTCATCTGCTACGCGCCTTCGTCTATCACCCGTTCGTTCCCTACACGGTGCTTCTCGGCGGATATTTTATGCTGACGCAGACGATTGACCGGCTCTCGCACCATAAGCTTCCTATGGCGCTGCACTTCCGTCCGGTCTATCTGTGGGCGGGGCTCGGTGTTATCCTTGTAAATTTCGTTGTCAAAAATGCACTGCTGTTTTTCTTTCACATCGCACTTTTATAGCAAAACAACTCAGTCCCTAGCCCCATTGCTAAGGTCTGAGTTGTCCAAGATCATCTAAGCTCATTCCGTAATTTTCCAGATAGACACGCAGATATTCTTCGAGACTGCCATACTCCCGAATGATCGTATACAGTGTAACCGAATATGCGATCGTCGTTATGACAAGTCCCGCCACACCGAGTGCAAGTGCCAGCTTGGCATTCTTACTCATCGTAAGCTCTCCTCCCTTGGATAGGAGAGCCAGCAAAATTGCCAGCCCTCCACACGCAACGGATACATATAGGCAGGTGCAGGTCATCACGGAAATTACTCCGAGGATCGTTGCCGCAGTCGTCATCGTCGCCGATCTCTTGTCCTGCTGTGGCTGCTGATACGGATTGTTCTGCTCATAATAGGAAAAGTCCATTGGTATTCCTCCCGTAAGGTCGGTACCGCCTATTCCTGTCTACAATGTAACAACGGCTTTTGCACTTCCGTTTAGACTAAGGACCACGGTATCGTCCTGCTGCTCATAAGCTGCACCATCTACACCGGTTGCAGTTCCGGCATGAACAAGTGTCACCTTACATGGCTTCTTAGATGTTACACTGATTTCATATCTATTGTCAATATGAGATACCGTAATCTCAGAATCTGCTTCATTCTCGGTATTGTATACAACCGTCCTGGCGTCCTTGCCCTCTGCCAGCGCATATACCTTATAGTCTACGCCGTCCGCATAATCATATACGGCATCTGTGTCACATGCACCAACCGCAACGATGCTTCCCTCTCTTACGAAAAGCGGAATGCTCATGTAGCCGTAATGCTCTTTGTACCACTTGCCGCCTTCCTTAACCTCTCCGGTTAAGAGTGAAGTCCAGGTTCCCTCCGGGAGATAAAATTCTGCCATGCTCTTGTCGTTAAAGATCGGAGCAACAAGCAGGGAATCTCCGTACATATACTGGGTTGCCAGATATGCGCAGTTGCGATCCTGTGTATATTCAAGCACCATGCTGCGCATCATCGGGACACCGGTCTTTGAGGTCTCGATCGCATTGCGGTACAGATATGGCATCAGGGATGCCTTTAACTTCGTAAAGAAGCGAAGGACATCAACCGCCTCATCGTCATATACCCACGGTACACGGTAAGAGGTAGATCCATGTAATCTTGAGTGAGAGGACAGCAGTCCGAATGCACACCATCTCTTGTAAACATCTGCTGTTGAGGTAGACTCAAAGCCTCCGATGTCGTGGCTCCAGTAACCGAAGCCGGAGCTTGTCAGTGACAAACCGCCACGCAGGCTCTCCTCCATGGACTCATAATCAGACCAGCAGTCACCGCCCCAGTGAACCGGGAATTTCTGTCCGCCGGCAGTAGCGGAACGCGCAAAGAGAACCGCTTCCTTCTCGCCCTTTTTCTTCTTGATGACATCATATACCGTCTTGTTGTACATATATGTATAGAAGTTATGCATCTTCTGCGGATCTGCGCCATTGTAATATACGCAGTCGGTCGGGATACGCTCACCGAAATCGGTCTTGAAGCAGTCTACGCCCATATCCATGAGAGCTTCGAGCTTCGAGCTGTACCATTCGCAGGCTGCCGGATTGGTAAAGTCAACGATTGCAAGTCCCGGCTGCCACATATCCCACTGCCATACGTCTCCGTTCGGGCGCTTGATAAAGTATCCACCCTTTACGCCCTCCTCAAACATGGAGGATTCCTGTCCGACGTAGCTATTGATCCATACACAGATCTTGAGTCCCTTTGCTTTAAGGCGCTTTAACATACCCTCCGGATCCGGGAACACGCGGGAATCCCAGGTAAAGTCGCACCAGTTGAAGTCCTTCATCCAGAAGCAGTCAAAGTGGAATACCTTAAGCGGGATGCCACGGCTTATCATACCATCTACAAAGCTGTTGACCGTCTCCTCGTCATAGTTGGTCGTAAAGGAGGTTGACAGCCACAGTCCGAATGTCCACGGTGCCGGAAGTGACGGCTTGCCGGTAATATCCGTATAGCGCATCAGAACCTCCTTCATGGTCGGTCCGTTGATGAGGAAGTAATCCAGATTCTCGCCCGGAACGGAAAATTCAACCTTCGTAACCATCTCGGTTGCGACCTCGAAGGATACTCTCTCCGGATGATTTACAAATACACCGTATCCCTTGTTGGAGATATAGAACGGGATATTCTTGTAGGACTGCTCGGTGGATGTACCGCCATCCTCATTCCAGATGTCCACGCTCTGTCCATTCTTGACAAATGCGGAGAAGCGCTCGCCAAGTCCATAGATCAGCTCTCCTACGGAAAGAGAAAGCTGCTCTCTCATATAGGCATCTTCCGGTCCCTTGTCATACGCAAGTCCCTTCCAGTCGGTCTTCATGTAAGCCAGATCCTTTGCGCCGCTTGCAGTGATCTTCTCATCACCTCTGTAAAATGTGATCGCAGCGGTTGCCTTTACAACCTCAACGCGAAGTGATCCGCTCCATACGGTGATCTTCTCATCGTCTTCCTCTGCCCTTAAATTGCCGCTCGTCGGTGCAGCGATCTCAAACTGTGGAAAACGCTCTGCAAGTCCCATGTGGTGGAAGGTCTGGATACGAAGCACCTCCGGATACGGAGCAGTAATCTGAATGGTCAGATTTACGTTGCCAAGTGTGTCACCTCTTGTCACAACATGATAGGTTGGTGCGCACAGAGTTACCATATCCGGTGTAATCTTGGTAAAATATACCTCCATCGGTGAAAAACAGCTGCATCCTTCTTTTTGAAGCCAGCATCCATTGCTAAATTTCATAATCTGCTCTCCTTTGCATAGTCATAAGTTTCGTTTGTATCATAATACCTCTTTTATTTTCCTTTCTCTACCTTACAAATTTCACAAAAAAGGCGCGATAAATTTGACAAAAAAATCATCCAAATTTATAATTCAATAAGGTTACAAAATGTAAAGGGGTTAATTCTATGTACCAGATACTGATTGCGGATGATGAATCCATCATTCGGGAAGGAATAAAATGTCTTTTTGACTGGGAAAGCCTGGGCTTTACCATCTGTGGGGAAGCCGTCAACGGAGAACAGGCTTATCAGGAGATTCTGCGTCTGCGCCCGGACGTTGCGCTTCTCGATATCCGTATGCCCGGACTGTCCGGCATTGATGTCATCCGTGAAGTGCGCTCCGCCGGATATGAGGGCAATATCATCATCCTAAGCGGATACTCTGATTTTAAATACGCGCAGGAAGCGATCCGTTACGGGGTTCACTCCTACCTTACCAAGCCTGTGGATGAGGACGAGCTTCAATCCGCACTTTTGGCGATCCGCGACCAGTTGGATGCAAAAGCCGCTGCCAGCAGCACCAAGGAGCATTACCGCGACACCATCCATGCGTCCATCGTAAAGGATCTGCTGCTTGGAACTGCGGATTTTCCAAAGACGAACCTGTCCGATTTTCATCTGGATGCACCGGTCTATCAGGTTGTCATCTATGAAAAGTACAGCCACAACTCGCAGGATGCGTCGTACAGCTTTTCCGACCTGCTCCGTGTGACGAATCAGGATAACAATTCCTATGACCATATCACACTTTCTTACAACGAAGTGTTATTGTTAAAGGGTGATTTCGCCATCCAGAAATTCAACGAATTTCTGGAACGCTATGAGAGGGAGCGCCGCCCGCAGAAGGGCTCCCCGCTTGACTCTTTGTTCATTACATACGGCAGGTGCGTATCTGCACCGGACGACATCCCGGAATCCTACACGGAAGCGCTTAACCTGATGCACCGCCGCTTCTTCTGTGATCAGGAGCAACATACCATCGGCTATACCGATCTTCCTAAGTTTTTGAACACGCATCCGATCGACCACGATGCCTTTTTGAAAAAGTATTCCGCCAGGCTGTTAAACTATCTGCAATCCTTCAACCGCAGCATGGTTGCCCAGACCTTGAACGAGTTAAACGGCGAGCTGTACAATGCATCGGACTCCATCGATGCCATCAAGCTGCTGCTTGTAGACCTCTTTTTGCAGATCAAGGAGCAGATGAACCATCTGTACAACCACGCGGATATCCCGTTCCCGACCAACGCCGAGATCATCCGCTCCATCGAGAGCAAATATTATCTCTATGAGATTATCCTGTTCTTTACCGAGCAGTTTGAGATCGTGATCGGTTCGATCGGTAATTCCACGCGCGACAGTGTGCTCGATGATATTTTAAACTACATCAACCACAACTACGCCAACAACATCACGCTTGAGAACATCGCCCCGTTGTTTGGCTATAACAGCTCCTACCTCGGCAAGATCTTCAGCAAGCGGATGGGAGAGAATTTCAATTCCTATGTGGATCATATCCGCATCGAGAAATCCAAAGAGCTGCTGCAGAACGAGGATTTAAAGGTGTATAGCGTTGCCGAGAGAGTTGGCTACCGGAATGTAGATTACTTCCACATCAAGTTCAAGAAATATGTCGGTCAGAGTCCGGCAGAATACCGCAAGGCATACCGCCAGTAGCTTATGCCGTTAAAGACACCGCATGATACAAAAATGAGCGGAAAGTGAGGCATCACCTCATTTTCCGCTCGTTTTTTAACTTATTATAAGCCTTACCGCTTCATGCCGAGACACTTATATGGTCTTGTATACATCCTTCAGTGCCGGGTACATCTTGACGAACTTCTCATAGCACTTCTGGTACTTCTCCACAAGCTCCGGTGTCGGCTCGGTCGTATCCTTCACATGGACGATCTTCTCTGTTGCGGCTTCCACATTTGCGAAAACTCCGGCAGCTACCGCTGCAAGTATCGCCCCGCCATACGCAGGACCTTCCTCAACCTCAACGGTATCAACCTTCAAGTTCATGACATTGGCAACGATCTTTCTCCAGAGAGGGCTCTTTGCGCCTCCACCGCAGATTGTCGTGCGCTCCGGTGCAACACCTAAGTTTCTTGCCACCTCAAGCGAATCCCTAAGTGCATACGCAACACCCTCGAAAACAGCCTGCAGCATATCTGCGCGGCTGGTGTCAAGGCTCATTCCGATAAATGCGCCCTTTGCCTGCGGATCGTTGTGCGGTGACCGCTCGCCCATCAGATACGGCAGGAAGTATACATGATTCTCGCCGAGATGTCCGCTTGCATCGCGCTCGTCGATCGGCTTCTGCTCACCCGCAAAATCTCCGGTCTTTAGGATCTCTTCCATCCACCACTTGTTGCAGCTTGCCGCAGAGAGCATGCATCCCATCAGATGATAATTACCGTCCGCGTGTGCAAATGAATGCAGCGCATTGTACGGATCTACCCCATAGCTGCCGTTAGTGATAAAGATCGTTCCGCTTGTGCCGAGCGACAGGTTGCACTTGCCTGCACCTACACATCCGGTTCCGACTGCCGCCGCCGCGTTATCGCCCGCTCCGGCCGCAACGATGCAGTTCTCTGGGAAGCCAAGCTCCTTTGCGACCTCAGGAAGAAGTGTACCGGTCTTTTCGTAGCTTTCAAACAATTTCGGCATCCACTCCTCTTTTACCGAGCAGATCTCCATCATCTCTTTTGACCAGCATTTGTGTTCCACATCCAAAAGAAGCATGCCGGATGCATCGGAATAATCCGTGCTGCTGACTCCGGTCAAACGATATGCCAGGTAGTCCTTCGGCAGCATCAGCTTATGGATACGTGCAAAGTTCTCCGGCTCATGGTTCTTTACCCAGAGGATCTTCGGTGCGGTAAAGCCGGCAAATGCGATATTGCCGGTCAGCTTTGATAATTTTTCTTTTCCGATCACGTTGTTCAGGTAATCGGTCTCTTCCATCGTTCTTCCGTCATTCCACAGGATCGCCGGGCGGATGACCTCATCCTTCTCGTCAAGGATGACAAGTCCGTGCATCTGACCGCCGAAGCTGATGCCCGCGATCTGGCTCTTATCGCACTCCGCGGTTAGCTCCTTTAAGCCCGCAATGCACTGTGACCACCAATCTGCCGGATTCTGCTCTGACCATCCCGGATTCGGAAAGCTGAGCGCATATTCCTTTGATACGATCTTTTCAACGGTTCCGTCCTCGCTCATCAGCAGCAACTTGACAGCGGAAGTTCCCAAATCTACTCCAATAAAATACATATATGTAAGCTCCCTCTTCAAACAGCGGCAGCTCTGCCGCCGGTAATAAAAATTGGCAGGAATATCACGATACTCCTGCCAATCTGATACTTTATATCTTACTTAAACGGGTTCTCTGTCGGGTATGGCAGGCTTGCCGGCTGGTTGTAGTTGATGTCCTCCATCGGCACTCCGATATACTTGAATACTTCAAACAGAGCCTTGCCGTAATGTCCGAATGCAACTGCTCCGTGGTGTGGGAAATTCTTCTCGATCAGTACATGACGGTAGAAGCGTCCCATCTCCTTGATTGCGAATACACCGATTCCACCGAAGGATCTGGTTGCAACCGGAAGTACCTCGCCCTGTGCAACATAAGCACGCAGCTTATTGTCAGCAGTAGACTGGATACGGTAGAAGGTGATATCTCCAGGGATGATGTCTCCTTCGAGTGTTCCGTTGGTAACCTCGACCGGAAGGCTTCTTGCCATGATCTTCTGATTTCTCATCTCACCCTTTGTAAGCTTTGCGGTGCAGGTGTTTCCACAATGGAAGCCCATGAAAGTATCCTTGAGCGTATAATCAAACTTTCCCTTGATAGACTCCTCGTACATATCCTTCGGTACGGAGTTATTGATATCAAGAAGGGTAACTGCATCATCGCTGACACAGGTTCCGATGAACTCAGAGAGAACCCCATAGATATCAACCTCGCAGGATACCGGAATGCCTCTTCCGGTCAGACGGCTGTTTACATAGCATGGAACAAATCCAAACTGTGTCTGGAATGCCGGCCAGCACTTGCCTGCGATGGCAACATACTTGCGGTATCCCTTGTGTGCCTCTACCCAGTCAAGAAGTGTAAGCTCATACTGAGCAAGCTTTGCAAGGATCTCCGGCTTCTTATTGCCTTCTCCAAGGTCTTTTTCCATATCTGCTACTACTTCCGGAATACGGGCATCCCCTTCATGCTTGTTGAATGCTTCAAACAGGTCAAGCTCGGAGTTCTCCTCGATCTCAACGCCAAGGTTGTAAAGCTGCTTGATCGGTGCGTTGCAGGCAAGGAAGTTGAGTGGTCTTGGTCCGAAGGAAATGATCTTTAAGTTGCTAAGCCCATCGACAGCTCTTGCGATCGGAATGAACTCATGGATCATGTCTGCGCAGTCCTCTGCGTCACCGACCGGATATTCCGGTATGTATGCACCGACATTGCGGAGCTTTAAATTGTAGCTTGCATTTAACATACCGCAGTATGCATCGCCTCTGCCGTCCATAAGGTCAGCCTGACTCTCCTCTGCTGCTGCAACGAACATCTTCGGTCCGTCAAAATGCTTTGCAAGAAGTGTCTCGGAGATCTCCGGTCCGAAGTTGCCAAGGTATACGCAAAGAGCGTTACATCCTGCTGCCTTGACGTCCTCAAGTGCCTGTACCATGTGGATCTCGCTCTCCACGATACATACCGGGCACTCATAGATGTCTGCGGCATCATACTTGTCGGCATACGCCTTTACAAGAGCCTTTCTTCTGTTGACAGCCAGGCTCTCCGGGAAACAGTCACGGCTTACAGCCACGATTCCCAATTTGATTTTTGGAATGTTGTTCATAGTGTTCTCCTTCTCTCTTATAATTGAATGCGTCCCGCACTCAGATTCTTTTATCCTATGATACACAGACAGGTCCTTGCCGCCTGTGTACATGTTCTATTATATACGCTATCTGATAGCTTGTGAACATAATATTTTATAAAAGCGTAAATTATTTTACGAAACTATATATTTCAGATTTAATTCTATTCCACTGTCAGATTCTCACCGATCAGTCCGCAGAATGCGCCCTCAATCTTTGCCTCCGGGTGAGCGATCAGCCATTTGTTCTTCGCAGTGATCAGCTTGCCCTCGCCCTCGCTCCAAGGTCCTGCCTCAAGCTCAGTATTGGTTCCCTGCGGAAGGACGATCACACAGCGGAATCCCTGCTCGCCTGCTGTGGTACAAGGTGCATAGTGAAGTGTGGTTGCAAAAAGCTCCACGCCTACGCCTGCCGGTAAATAGAAGGCTTCCATCTTAGCGGTATCGTAGGTGAAATCCGGCTGGATGTCCTCCTCCTTGCCTAAAAGAAGCACAAGTCCCTCGCCGGCTGCAATGTCAAGCTCGGAAGATCTGTGGTACTCAACGGCATTCAGCTTCTTATTGTTGCCGTTGCAATATCCGATCTCGATCGGAAGTCCGCCATAAGCGCGGTCTGTCAGCTCTTTTGCCACCGCACATGCCTCCAACTCCGGTACGGATGCCACATAGATCGGTCCGTCCGACGGGCATGGGGTTGATGCCATCTTCTCTAACAGTTCGGTAAAATCATACCCTTCAAGGATGCGTCCGTATTTGCAAAATGTTACGTCTGTTACACTCTTCATAATATCCTCCATCTCATTATGATGTCTATTGTCTGTTTGCTTCTATCTCTGTTCTTAGCAGTTCCGTCATCTGTGCCTGCACCTGATATGCGCCTGCTGCGATCAGATTCTGCTGCAGCTGATCCCATTTGGAATCAAATTCATCCGGCGTACACACCACACAGTCGATCAAGCCCTCCCATGCGATCTCGTCCAGCCTTGAAAGCTGTCTGTCCAGATCTGCCGGAAGGATCTTTGACCACAATGGCGTGTATTCCTTCTTTTTAAATTCATCTGCCTGTGGAAAAATGTCCGTCAGCCGCTCCACATCCCACGCCTCAAGTGCTGCCCGCTCCTGCTCATTGTAGGAATCCGTCACACTTTCCGGGTTTAAGATGCAAAAATAATTTCCGGTCGAATCCAGCACAGTATTCCCATAGCTTGGGAACGGATAACTGTGCAATCCCACACCGGTCTCGTTCTGATAAGACACATTCTTCTCCGCGCGCTCGATCTCCTCCGCTGTGCGGCAGCGCACGCCGTCCTCGTCGTAGTAGTAATTGACTCCCTCAATTCCCCAGTTTACGAGGATCTGTGCCTCCTCCGTGCAGAGCCAGTCCAGAAACTGGATTGCTCTCACCGGGTCCTTGCAGGCTGTCGTAATACCTATTCCCCAGCCGGTGTTAAGCCCCTGCGGTGCAAGTGATGCACATTTTACCGAGGAGTCTATCGTTACCGGAAGTCCCGCGTATGTACGATCATACCGTCCCGCTGCCTTTAGTGTATTCTCAGCGGTGGTATAATCCCAATCGGCATCTAAAAGTCCGAGCACTCTTCCGGAAGCGATCTTTTCCAGATAATCTTCGTGTGTCTGGATCGCAAATTCCTGATCCAGCACCTTCTCATCATACATGCGGTTGAGCCAACGGTAATACTCCTTCTGCCCGCCCGCCATGTGCTTATACTGTACCTCATAATCGTCGGAGACGATCCACTGTCCGTCGTCGGTCGCCCCATTAGCAATATAGCCGGATGGGTTGGCAAGCGTCGTATACCAGTGCCAGTCTGTGGCCGAAAGCGTGATCCCGATGGTCGTCTGTCCATCGATATTCAGATGGCGCTCCTTGTATTCCTTGATCATATTCCCATATTCTTCCAGTGTATAGGGAATGCGGTAATCGTTAAATGCCAGTACCGCCCACTGTAACTGCGCCGTCCCGGAGCTGGTCAGCTCCTCGTCCTGTACCTTTCCGCAGCAGAGCTGGTAGATTGCAGGATCATCCTTACTGCTTCGCAGCTTCTCATATTCATCGCCGTACAAAGCCTTGATATGAGGACCGTATTCATCGATCAGATCGGACAGATCGATCAAAGCTCCCTGTTCAATTAAAATATCACTATCGCCTTTTGCAAAAATCAAATCCGGAAGCTCGCTGGTAGCGATCATCAGCTCAACTTCTTTTTCTTCCACATCCGACGGATATAATGTGTCCAAGGTCACTCCGGTTGCATCTGTGATTGCAAGCGCTACCGGATCCGTCCAAGGATCCTCCGCGCCGTCTGCATTGTAAAAAGTGAATGTGATTGGTTTCAGGGCAGAATCCGCCTGATTATTGTTGTTCTTTTGTCTGCCGGTACACCCGGCAAGCAACATAAACATCGCGCCAGCCAGCGCCGCCACAGCAATCCGATTCCATCCGTTCTTCCCGTCTGTCATTCTCTTCATATCATTCTGCATCTCTGTCATTCTATCTCTTATTACAAATCCGTGATCCGATAAAAATTCTCATATAATTATCTCATACTTTTGACATTTGTACAAGATATGCGCACTATCAGAAGACGTGCTCGGAGATTATTTTCCCCCCTTATCAGAGACTGCTCCCGGCTCTTTTTCGATCTCACGGAAAAAGCGGATCGCGAATGAGCATACGGTAAGTGCGACTGTTCCGGGTCCAATCAAAAGCCCGATAAACATCAATGTATAATTCCACATAAAAAGAATCATCTCAATCGCTATGATAAACGCCAGAAAAAGTGTTCTGAGAAAATAGCGGGTTGCGATGTCATAGGAGTTTTTCAGGGTCCTAAAGGTTGTATTCTCATAACGTGCCATAAGTGGAAAGGCATAGATAAACGCCATTCCACAGACAAATCCGGTTATAACGGCTGCCACAAGAAAAAACATGGAGTTTCCTTCCGTTGCCTGGAAGAACTGGATATCCAGATAGACGGCATAGAATGCGACCACGCCGATCAGTCCGATCGCTATGGAGGATTTAAAATTCTCCTTGAATGCCTTGAGGAAATCCCTTGCAACATATCCTTCTGCTTCATCTGCCATCTCGAGTGCGATCTTATTAAGGGCTACCGTGGCCGGTCCGATTGTAATAACCGGAAGGCTGCACACCAGCCACAGAAGGCTGATCTTAACGATATCCCATAGCCGAGTCATAAACTTATATACCGCGCTGTCTGTACTGAAAAACTTCATGTATCTATTCCTTCCATGTATCAAAAGCGGGCAAGTCTGTTTACTCTGATAGAACTCGACTTGACCCGCTTTCTTATTATTTCATATTAAGTGATTAACGAACTGCAAGCTCACACAGATATCTTTCCTTTGCCTGCTCCTGTGACCATTCCAGACATTCCTGATAATAGTAAGCATTCGCCTGCTCGATCATCTCTGCAACAATCTGCTCATACTCTTCATCGCTCTCTGCATAAATAGCATTCCATGAGTATGTGGTAATGCACTTGGTTGTCTGTGTCCACTTGGTTGTGAACTCCTCATCCTTTGTTCCGTTTACGAATGCAGATGCAGGAGAAACTGTGTAGTTGCCGGAAGCCATATACTCGTTGATGGTGTTGCATCCGGTATAATCTCTCCAATCCTGATCGATATCACAGGTTGCAGGAGTCTGGTTGCTCTTCCAGTTCAGGTAGTTGTAGGTCTCACCGTTAGAATCCGGGTTAACTGCATCAAGAGCCCATGTAATGTTGTTGATCTGAAGCATTCCGTCATGGAAGGTTCCCTGATATCCTGCATCAGCCATAGAGGTTTCCTGATCAGCCTTGCACTTTGTACCAAGCTCGGTAAGGTAAGTATTCTTGTCAGCATCGTAATCCCATGTAACACCCTGTGGACCATATTCCATTGTCATACGTCCTTCCGGTGTAGCAAGGTAGTTGATGATCTCCATGCAAAGCTCCGGATACTCAGTCTTAGCACCGATGCACCACAGACGGTTGCCACCAAGAACATCCATACCGTAAACGATCGGGGAAGCGTTCTTTGGAGTAAGGGATCTCATCATCTTTCCTTCTGCAAGATGCTCGTCAGTGTTATAAAGCATATATCCTGAGTAGTTGAAAATGGAGAAGAAGGTTCCGCCAGCCTGTACCTTCGGGCTCATCTCATCGTAGGTCTGAGTCATGGAGTCCGGATCAAGCAATCCGTTCTGGTATAACTGGTTGTAGAACTTTAAGCATCTTAAATATGGTCCGTCCTCCATCAGGCAGTCATAGTAATCGCCGGTGTTCGGATCATACAGACCAAGACCAAGCTCATCATATCCATAATAAGCAGTTGCGGTAGACTTAACATACATTACCATGTCGCCATCCCAATCCGGCCACAAAGAAGCAGCGTAGGTAGGCTTTCCGTTCTCATCAGTCGGGCAGATCTCTTTCATCTGCTTGAATACATCTACTAAATCCTCAAGATCGTTTACTTCCGGATAACCAAGCTCCTTATAAAGATCCCAACGGATATCCCATGTATAGAAGAAATCCTGTAAGTCGTTACTACTTGTTGCAACCGCATGACCGAAACCATAGGTAGTTCCTCCGGAGTAGTCTGCATTGTGCTCAAGTGCATGGCTCATGTTCTCCTTGATGTATGGACCGTAATCGGTCAGAAGATCATCCTCATTCCAGTCATACAGAAGTCCTGCGCTGATCGCATTCTGGTAATCGGTTCCGTTGTCACCGAATACAACGATGTCGCCCAAGTCACCAGCTTCCATACGTGTCTGTAATGTACCATTCAAATCCGGGATGATGTTCAGTACAACGTTGAACTTTTCTTTTAAAATGTCCGCTGACCATCCGGTCTGCTCGCCGGAGTAATTTGCCAGCTGGCTGAATACCGTGATGGTGATCGGGTCATCCCCGTTGGATGCGCTGTCCCCACCATTGGAACCGCCATCGCCGTTGCTTCCGCAGCCAGCGGTAAGACCAACCGCCATCGCTGTACAGAGCGCAATCGGTAAAACTTTCTTTTTCAGTGTCTTTAACTTCATAAAAAATCCTCCTTTTTATTCTACAACAGTTGCCATACCGAACAACTATAATGTATTCATTAACCCTTTACCGCGCCTAACATGATACCTTTTTCAAAGTATCTCTGCATGAATGGATATACCAGCAGGATCGGGATTACCGTAACCATGGAAATGGTGTACTTCAATACCTTGGTGTTCAAAAGTCCTGCCGCTGCTGCTGCCGCACCGGAACCACCGGCACTCATGATATTGCTTAAGTTTGAGCTTGTGTTCAGGTAGATATACAATCTGTGCTGCAAGGTGTAAAGGTTCGGGCTGTTCTGCATCAGGATCAGGGAATCCGTAAATGAGTTCCAGTGTCCGACTGCACCGAAGATCGCGATCGTCGCAAGGATCGGCTTACACAGCGGCCAGATGATCTTGCGGAATACCGTCATGAATCCGGCGCCATCCATAAATGCGCTCTCCTCCAGCTCTGCCGGAATGGATTCGATGTAGGTCTTGACCAGGATGATATTGTAAGGTGCCACGATACCCGGAATGATGTATGCCATAAAGTGATCGGTCAGACCGAGCATGGACATATTCAAGTACCACGGGATCGTACCTGCGTTAAAGTACATTGTGATTACAAGGAAACGATACCAGAACTTTCTGTGCCACATTTCCTGCTTGGTAACCAGATATCCGATCAATGCGGATGCGCCTACCATGAGTGCCGTTCCGATCAATGTTCTTGCAATAGAAACGATAAATGCATTGCCAAGATCTGACACATTCAGCATCATGATGTAGTTCTGAATATTGAGTCCATGCGGAATCAGTGTAATCTGTCCCTTGCGCACCATATCATTATCTGAGATCGTATTGATAAACAAATAATAGAATGGGAACAGACAGCAAATTGTAAAAATCCCAAAAAACGCATAATTGATAATCGTAAACACATAATCCGAAGGTTTCTTCTTAATATGTGAAACATGATGCTTGTAATAGGCCTTCTCTGCCTTTGCATCGAGCTTTTCCTGTTTTGTCATTGCCATGTCTCTACCTCCTTATACAATGCTCTCGCCACGAATAGCCTTTGAAATTCCGTTCGCTGCGAACAGTAAAATGACGCTGACGATGGATTTTACCATACCGATTACCGTTGATAACGGAATATTACCGCTTCCGATACCTAACTGGTAAACATAAAGGTCGAGTACCTGTATATATGAGGTATTCTGTGCATTCTCAAATACAAGGTACTGATCCATACCATTGCTTAAGATATTGGCAATAGACATAAGAAGCATTACACAGTATGTAGGGATAAGTCCAGGAACCGTAACATGCCACATCTTCTGGAATCTTCCTGCTCCGTCTACAGTTGCAGCTTCGTAAAGCTGCTGGTCGATACCGGAAATTCCGGCAATATAAATGATTGCACTCCAGCCGATGCCCTTCCATGTTCCCCATAGAAGCATCTTCAGCCAGATATGGGAGTTGCCCATCAGATAGTTTGTGCCACCCTCAATAAGTCCCAGTGCTACGCCGGTGGTATTGATAAATCCGTCTGTGGAGAAAATCGCAAGTGCGATCGCATATACCAGAACCCAGCTTATAAAGTTTGGAATTGTCGTAAATGTCTGCACGAAGCGGCGGAACTTTGTACTCTTAATCTCATTCAAAAAGATTGCAAATGCCATTGGAAGCCAGCTTGTTATAATACCAAGCCCGCTCATTGCAAGTGTATTGCGAAGCACACGGATAACATCCGCTCTCGTCGCTTTGTTCTGGAATAAAGAAGTAAACCATTTGAATCCGACAAAGTTGTCAGATGACAATGTGCCGCCGGCATGGTAATCGAAGAACGCATATCTCCAGCCATACAACGGCAGATAAGAGAATACAAAGCAAAGCGCTGCAAATGGTAAAAAGATTAAAAACAGCTTGTATTTAGATTCCATCTCGTATTTGCTTCCGGCTTCCGCCTTTGGAAGAAGGAACTGTATTACGATAGATGACACCAGCAAAAGAATGACAAGAACTAAAAATACATACCAGCCACTCGGGAACATCGGTACAACCTTATTCGGTTTCTCCGTCAGTGCAACCTGTGCATATGCAACGCGGATCATTACGAGTCCGACAACACCAAGTGCACCGCCAACGATAGCGAATGGATTACCGAGTCTCTTCATCTTGAGATTGCCAAGGGAAAGACATCCGCCGGCTCCCGCTGCCACGATTCCGATCAGCATGATCAGGGATGCGCAAAATACAAGTATCATTGTGTCCTGACTGATCCATCCCTTTGAAAGGGCTCTTCCCATTTCACCGGTAAGTGTTCCGTAAGAAATGCCAGCCGTGAAAAGAGAAACGTTCTTGTTGATCAGCTCGCAGACCCGCCCCGGATTCATTCCCGGGAAGAAGATCAGGATTGCCATAAGAAGGGCAACCGCACGCTGAACATAGTAGATTTTGTCAGCAATCAATTCTTTGCCTTTTTTCTCTTCGTTCATATTAACCTCCAATATTGCAATTACTTATTACAATATCTATTATAGCGAAGTTACAGGAATATAAATACTTGAAAATTTTTACATAAAATACCCGACTTTTTGACATAACAAATCAGGCAAAAAAGGAACGCAAAACATCTGTTCTGCGTTCCTTAAGCTTCATAAAATGATCATTTTCTTATTCAGAAATTATTTTGTTTCTTTTTTCTTCTTAAGAACAACAACTACACCTGCTGCTACTGCTACTACAACTACTACTATAACCACAACTACTACCGGGCTTGTTCCGGAGGCAGATGCATCTGCACCAGTTACTGCAGGAGCTTCGTCTGTGTCATCGGTCTGAGTATCAGCCGAAGCCTCAGAAGCAGTATTACCCTCTGCAGGTGCAGCAGTATCTGCATCGCCTGTTGCATCCGGGTTGTCATAGTTGAATCCGGAAACAGTAAAGGTAATGTTGATGTCTGTTACAGGAACATCATAGTATCCGATAGATGCAACATCATCATTCCAGATGTTCTGGATGAGCATATTGAGATAGTTAATAGAATCCGGGCTTACAATCGGATTGCAGGATACATCTCTTCCGTTAATATTCAGCTTGATATCGGAAATTGTAATTGCTCCGGTATTCGGAATATCGGTAGAGATAAAGATCAGGTTCATGTGATCCTGTGATGCAAAGTCATCTGCTGCAAACTCAATACCATTTGCAGAGATTGTGTATGTTCCGTTACCAGCGATTACCGTATCGGTAAGAGTACCCGGAAGAGTAATAGCATTATTGCTCGCATCCCATCCGGTCACCTGATTGAAGTATTCGGTGTCACGTCCGTATGTAGCATCATCAAATGCATTACGGAAAGAGTAGGACGGAGACTGGAATCCGATGTATGCATTGTAAGTTCCGTCAAGATCAACATCAGAAGCGTCTGTTGCTCCGACTGCATCTGTGCCGCCTGCTGAAACTCCAAAATTAGAAACGGTAAAGGTTACTTCCATAGACTGCACCTTGAAGCCGCTTCCTGAAGAAGCATCTACATAATCACTTGAAAACAGACATGCGGTAGCGTCCATAACGCTGCCCTCTGCAACACGCTGATCCAAATGTCCGTCATCCCCTGCAGTTGCAGTATCATCCGGAGCATTCCACTCATTGTAGATATTTACACGAGTAGTTACGCCTGCGCCGTCCGCTGAACATGTGAAGCTTGGTCCAGCAAGTTCAACATCCTCACCATTGATCTTGATGCTGTCTACAGTAAGTACACAAGCATTGCCCATAAGGAGCTCGCCGTTCTCAACTTCCAAAGCGTTGAACTGAACAAGGCTCTGTCCCTCAGTTGCGTTCATGGATACGGTGTAGGTTCCGTCTCCGGTGATCTCAGCGTCAACATATTCAGCCTCGAACTCGCTCCAGTCTGCATTGTTGATGTTCAAGTGAGCAACAGCAGGTCCTTCAACCTCAACTGCCGTAGTTTCAGCAGCCTCGGCAGCTGCTGCCTGAGTACCAAATCCGCTTACAGTGAAGTTTACTTCGATGGACTCTACCTTGAAGCCGCTTCCTGAAGAAGCATCTACATAGTCGCTGGAGAACAGGCATGCAGTTGCATCCATAAGGTTGCCATCTGCAACACGCTGATCAAGATGTCCGTCATCACCTGCGGTTGCAGTATCATCCGGAGCATTCCACTCGTTGTAGATATTTACACGGGTGGTTACGCCTGCGCCATCTGCGGAACAGGTGTAGCTTGGTCCCTGAAGTTCTACTTCCTCGCCATTGATCTTAATGCTGTCTACGGTAAGAACGCATCCGGTTCCAAGATAAGATTCACCGTTTACAACCTCAAGTGCGTTAAACTGAACGAGTGACTGTCCTTCGGAAGCCACCATTCCTACAGTGTAGGAGCCGTCGCCTGTGATCTCGGCATTGGTCCACTCTGCGTCAAAATCACCCCAATCTGCATTGTTGATGTTGAGGTACGCTGTACCATCTGGCAAAGCAGATGTATCCTGTGCGCCGAATACTGTCAAAGAAGAAAGCATCATTGCACCAGTGCATACAGCAGCTAACAACTTTTTGAACTTTTTCATAGTTCACCCTCCTGTTATAAATGTAATAAACATAGTGCCAGTTTTTCTGACTACTTACATGATAATGGTTTTACTGTTTCATAGAAACATGAATATTTTGACATATTTACCCTCAAAAATTCATCTTACCCATAAAAATTGGATGACCGCCAGAGCAGCCATCCAATGTAAAATAATCAATATAGAAGTATCGGCAGCCGGATCGTCACCTTCGTGCCGAATCCCGGCGTGCTTTCGATGGTAACGCCATAGCTTTCGCCGTATTGCAGCTTAATCCGCTGGTTGACATTGCAAATACCGATGTGTGTGCGGTCAAGGTTGTCAAAATCATTAAGATTGTGGATAACCTCCGCAAGCTTCTCCTCGTCCATGCCGCATCCGTTGTCCGAGATTGTTATCCAAAGATGCGTCCGCACCTCCCCCCTGATCTGGATGATCCCGCCGCTCTCACGGCTCTCAAGTCCATGAACGAAGGCATTCTCAACAAACGGCTGCATCAGAAGCGGCATCATCTTAAGCGGAGCGATCTTTTCCTCGTCCACCTGAATGTCATAGGAGATCCGGTCATGGAAACGGTAATCCTGAATCTTTAAGTAATACTGCACCAGCTTAAGCTCCTCGCTCACCGGCTGCAGGCTGTCTCCCACCTGGATATTATGCCGCATGATCTTTGCGAGCATCTTCGCAAGTTCCTCGATCTCCGGCTGTTTCTTTACCCTCGCCTGCATACGGATCGTCTCAAGCGTATTGTACAAAAAGTGCGGATTGATCTGGCTTGCGAGCATCTTAAATTCAACTTCCTTCTGGCGGGTGTTGATCTGCTCCTTCTGCACCTGCTCCGCGACAACGCGATCCATCAGCTCCTGAATATCCGAGATCATCACATTCAGATCCAGATAAAGCTCAGCGATCTCGTCCTTGCCCTGCAGGCGCTCCGCGATATGAAAATCGCCGCCCGCCGCTTTGTGCATCTCGTTTTTGAATGCATTGATCCTCGCACTGAACGAATTACTGAATATCACGAGCAGTGCCAGTGCGACAATGATACAGATAAACATCGGGACAAGGTTTCCAAATGCCGCCGCTGTTGCGAGCGCCGTGATCTGGCTGTACGGCTTGATGCTCACGACCGTATAAAAATCATCCGCATACGCCAGGCGGATGCGAAGATACGATACCAGACACTCCCTGCCCTGATACGTCACCTTATCCGCAAAGGAATCCTCGTCATGCTTCATCAGTATTGAAAAGATCTCGTCGTAGTCCGCATGCGTATCGTTGCTGTGAACGATCATCGTGTCGTCGTAAAAGAGGAAAGTATCCTCCTCCCGCGACGAAATGCTCAGCTCCGAACGCAGATTCTGCATGGAGATAAATGCGATCCCGACGATTTTAAAATCCGATGTATACAGCATACGCGACAGGCACAGATTGTTCTTGTGTGTCAGCTTATCGTACTGGTAGCTCCAATACGGGCTTCCCGCGAGCTTTCTGGTCATGGGATACCAGTCACTGCTCTTAACGGAGGCATCCGCATATACGAAATGCTCGTTTGGAACCAGACTGGTGTTGTATGTGTATATCGTGATCGACGAAATATCTTGATAATAGCTTCGCACATAATCCTCGATATTATCGTGTTCCCGGTAATCGCGCACAATGTCCTCGTAGTCCTTGTACCTTGTGAACGCGATATGCTCAATATCCTCATCGAAATACAGCCTTTTGGACACTTCCTCTATGACCGAAATGCTCTCCTCCAGTGAACGCCCGATAACCGAAAGCTCTTCCACCGAATTATCCTTCGTCTGCTGGATCATCAGTGAGCGCACCGATGAGTACATATAAATATTTGCCAGCAGCAGTGGAAGTATACCTCCCACCAGATAAAGCAGGAGCATTCGTTCCCGCAACCGAATGTTTCCAAATGCAGCCGATACCTTCCGAATTAGTTTCATAGAGTCTCTTTTCTTACTGCCTCAAAATCATAAAACGTCGCCTGTGTATCCTTCTCAGCATACAAACCGATCATAACTCCGGTAAATCCGGAAGCAACCTCCGTAGAAAGATAACGGGTCTGCGCGCTTCCAAGATCTGTCTCTACGCCATCGATCACAACGGCAAAATGATACAGCATCGGTTCCATGTGGATCTTGACCGTGATGTCCTTCGCATCCGCAGAAAGTGCTACGCGCTGAGCCTCATGCTTGATGTCTCCGATGCAAAGTCTCTTTACGATATATTTTCCGCCCTCATCCTCACAGAGTGCGATATCGTAATGATGTTCCTCATCCATGTAGAGTGTAACGCCCGCTTCCGGTCCGTTTGCAGACAGGCGGCAGGTCACATCCTCATCCATCTGTTCCTGACGGATCGCGGTAAGACTGCTGCTGCCGAGTGCATCATTGATCGAGCCGCCGTTTCCGGTTATGCGCACGGAATTATCGCTCCACTCATAGCACTCCGGATGCGGATTGCGCTGATATACCCACTCGATTCCCGGCGTTGTATTTGCAAATGTGCGGATCACTTCGTCCGGCTGCTTGATGTCCGGCAGGCGGTCTGTCTCCACCTCAAGCGCTGTCGTGCCGTTCTCGCCGACCGTGAACCATCCGTTTTCATCAAAGGTTACCGGCATCAGATAGGTCTCTCTTCCGGTAATGTGATGCATCATCCAGCGTCCGGTCTGGCGGAATGCCAGATGTACCATCCACCAGCTGCCCTTTTTATCCTGCACAAGATCCGCGTGTCCGCAGCCCTGGATCAGATAGCCGCCGAGATTGCGGTTGGTAAGCACCGGATTCTTCGGGTAGCCTTCAAACGGACCATACGGATTCTTGCTTCTCGCATAGATCGTCATGTGTCCGTACTCGGTGCCGCCCTCTGCCGCCATCAGGTAATATTCATCCCCGATCTTGTAAAGGTGCGGTCCCTCCAGATATCTTCCGCCGTTTCCGCGCCATACGCCCTTTAACGGGGTAAGCATCTCTCCGGTCTCCGGAACGATCTCACACTGTAAAACGCTCTGATAGCCCTCCTCATCGTGACCGTTTCCGGTAAAATAGCACTTTCCGTCTGCAAAGCACAGGGACGGATCGATTCCGCCGACGTTCAGCCATACAGGATCTGACCACTCCCCGTAAATGTCATCAGTATAAACTAAGAAATTGCCGCCGTCCGATACATTCGTGGTGATCATGTAAAAACGACCTTCATTGTACCGGATCACCGGTGCAAAAATGCCCGCAGAATGTGTGGCATTGTCAAGCGGAAGCTGTTCCTTTCTGGTCAGCACATTGCCGATCTGCTTCCATTCGATCAGGTTCTCACTCTCAAAGAGTGCGACACCCGGAAAATACTGGAAGGTACTTGTTACCAGATAAAACTTCTTGCCATCGGTACAAATACTTGGGTCCGGGAAAAATCCCGGTATAACTGGATTGCGATATTTCATAATGTCTCTCCTCATCTCATTCTTAGGTCTATTTGTGCGTATGCTTTTGCACACATTATTTACTTTTTCATGTTTCTTCCTACTCAACATGCACGCGGATCACAACCGGGAAGTCACTCTTGATTCCCTTCGCCTGCACGCAAAGACCTTCCGCTCCGACCTTCCACTCCACGTCGCCGTCAAAGCCAAGGATGTCAACGCCGTCGATGATTCCGTGGAACTCCGGCACATTCTGATCATCACTGTCACGGAGTGACTGAACCACAAACCGTCCATCTGTCGGACATTTCATGCAGCATGCATAGATATTTCCATGCCCTGCCGTAAAGCGGAAATCCTTCTCGGTGTAAACAAGTGCCTGCTGATCCTGGAACTGCCCCTCTTTGTTGCAGACCGGACCTTCCATAGACTTGCGCCATACCTTTACTCCGGTCACGGCTTCCTTGTTGTCCTTCATCCATGCTGCAAGATCTTCTAAGATCCTGCGGTCGCCCTCCGGGATCGTTCCATCCGCCTTTGGTCCGATATTTAAAAGGAGATTCCCGTTTTTGCTAACCACATCCACAAGTGTCTGGATGATCTCCTCGCTGCTCTTATAATCAAGCGTATCTGTGTAGCACCAGGAATTGCGTGCAACCGCGGTATCTGTCTGCCAACGGTAAGGCTTCGCTTCCGCAAATCCGCCTCGCTCCACATCCACGATTCCGCTTCCAAACATCATGGCATCATGCTTGTAGCAGATCTGAACGTCCATGCCCCACTGCACACCGCAGTTATAGTAAAATGCTGCCAGCTTTTTCAGATACGGCTTGAACGCTTCATGCTGGAGCCACCAGTCAAAGTATAGGAACTTCGGGCGGTATTTTACAATAAGCTCCGCCGTGCGGGCAAGCCAGTCGTCCAGATACTCCTCCGTCGGATACGGCTTGCTGAACAGGTCCTGATTATCCGGTTCCGGCATTGCCGGCCAGTAAAAGTCGCCCTTTTGCATCGGATCCTTGACGTCGCTGTCAAACTCCTTGCCGTGTCCCATGAAGAACCAATGCTCCGCGCGATGGCTTGATGTGCAGAATACCAGTCCCTGCTTCTCCGCCTCGTCTTTCAGGCTTCCAACAATATCACGCTTCGGTCCCATCTCCTTGGCATTCCAGTGTGACAGCTCGCTCTCATACATCTGGAAGCCGTCGTGATGCTCTGCGACCGGGCAGATATATCCTGCTCCCGCCTCCTTAAACAGCCGCACCCACTCCGCCGGATCGAACTGCTCCGCCTTAAACATCGAGATAAAATCCTTATAACCAAACTCCGATTGTGGTCCATACGTCTTAATATGATGTTCATACGCAGGCATTCCCTTTATGTACATATTTCTGGAATACCACTCGTTTGAGTTTGCCGGCACACTGTACAAGCCCCAATGAATAAAAATTCCCAGCCGTTCCTTGTTGAACCACTCCGGTATCTTGGATTCCATAAGAGAGCCCCAGTCCGCGCTGTACGGTCCTTTGGCGATCACATCATCGACCAGCTTCAAATACTTCTGTTCTGCTTCATTTGTCATAAACTTACCCATCCTTTTTGATTCTTATATTGGGTCAATCCCCGATCACCCATATTACGACCATATTATAGCTCCATGATATTTTTATATTAGCAGACACTCCGCTGTTGTATAACCATATTTATTTGTCTTTTCGTACATGAAAATTCAGATACCGCCTGCCGGCGTACGGGCGCGCAAGTGCGCCTTTAACTCCACACGGGTACACATTCCTGCTGTGAAAAACATAAAATCGCCGCAAAGTCTTGTATGCTCTGCGGCGTTTCACATATATAATATTTTTACTTCTGTCGCTCCAAGATCTCTGTGATGATCGATTCCGCCACGTCTGCCTTCGACATCATCTCCAATTCCTTGCAGGTATCCTTGGTAATGATGGTGACCACGTTCGTGTCGGTGCCAAATCCGGCTCCCTGTACCTTAAGATTGTTGGCAACGATCATATCCACATTCTTCTTTTCGAGCTTCTTGCGGGAGTTATCAAGCATATTCTCCGTCTCCATGGAAAAGCCGCAGATAAACTGTCCATCCTTCTTGTGCGCTCCAAGGTAGGATAAGATATCCTGTGTGCGCTCCAGCTCGATCGAAGAGTTCTCTTCGTTCTCCTGCTTTTTGATCTTCTCGTTCTTCGGGTCTGACGGTCTAAAATCCGCGACCGCTGCCGTTTTTATGATAATATCCTGCTCATCTGCTCTGCTTATCACAGCCTCCGCCATGTCCGCGGCGCTGATAACCGGGATCGTCTCGACAAATCTTGGTGCCGGAAGTGCTGTCGGTCCTGACACCAGTGTGACCTTCGCGCCTCTGCGCGCGCAGTTTACTGCCATCGCGTAGCCCATTTTTCCGGTGGAGTGGTTCGTGATATAGCGCACCGGATCGATCGCTTCCTGCGTTGGTCCTGCGGTGATCAGCACGTGCTTGCCGAGCATGTCCTTCTCATGCGCGATCCAAAACAGGATATGCTCCAAAAGAGTCTCCGGCTCCGGCATCTTTCCGGCTCCAGTATCACCACAGGCAAGATATCCGCTCGCCGGATCAATGATTGTAAATCCATATCCTTCGAGCTTCTTCAAATTATCCTGCACGATCTGATTTTCAAACATATTCGTGTTCATTGCAGGTGACACCAGCTTCGGGCACTTGCATGCCAGTATCGTCGTCGTAAGCATATCATCCGCAATCCCATTTGCCATCTTGCCAATCACGTTGGCAGATGCCGGTGCAACCAGAACGATATCCGCTTTTTTCGCCAGTGAGACGTGCTCCACGCTATATTGGAAATTTCTGTCAAATGTGTCAACCAGACATTTGTTGCCCGTCAAGGTCTCAAATGTGATCGGATTGATAAAATTGATCGCATTCTTCGTCATGATCACAGTCACATCCGCGTGCAGCTTCACCAAGGCACTTGCAAGATTGGCAATCTTGTATGCAGCAATGCTTCCGGTCACTCCGAGAACCACGCATTTTCCTTTTAACATCTCTCCCGCTCCTTTATACTTAATCAGTCTAATTTTCAGCTTTGTTCTGCTCCAGATCACGCGCAGCGAGCAATCCGCATGCGCCTTTTGCCGCGCGCACTCCGTTTGCGATCGCTTTTGCCATGACGTATGCGCTCAATGTTCCGACCGCATTGATGTCGGAGACAACATTTCCCACTGACAATGCATAGATGGAATCTCCGTCCGCCATCGTATGTACCGGGCGGATGGCTCTTGCATATCCGTTGTGTGCCATGGATGCAATTTTATTCATTGCAGTCTTGTCCATCCGGGCGTTGGTAAGGATCGTGCCGATTGTTGTATTGCCAGTAAATAAGTTCGTCGGCTTTTTTACTATATTATATAAAGCCTCCTCCGAAGATGCAAGCCTGTTCTCGTCGTCCAAAAGCCCTGCAATCTGCTTTCCAGTATCGATGTCAAATATATCGCCGAGTGCATTTACTGCAACGATCGCACCGACCTTTAGCTCGCCGACCTGGACAGCATAAGCACCGATTCCACTCTTCATGCAGTGCTCGGCTCCTCTTATTTTGCCGACCGTGCATCCGGTTCCTGCACCAACGTTTCCCTGCTCCATCGGCTTCGTCGATGCATTCTCACACGCCTGATAGCCCATCGTCTGATCCGGTCTTGCCTTCATATCCCCGATACGAAGATCAAACAGGGAGGACTGGCATACAAGCGGAACCTTTGTCACTCCGGTATCAAATCCGATATTACGTTCCTCAAGGTAGCGCATAACGCCGCCTGCAGCATCAAGCCCAAACGCCGAGCCTCCGGATAAAAGCAGGGCGTGAATCCCTTTTGCATCCGCTACCGGAGAAAGGAGCGGTGTCTCTCTGGATGCCGGGCCGCCACCTCTGATGTCCACGCCTGCCGGAGCTACCTCATCACACAGGATCACCGTCACTCCGGTCATTCCAATCTCATCCTGTGCATGACCTACCTTAAAACCACCAATATCCATGATGTTGATTTCTTTCAACGGACCATTATCCGTTTTCTTTATTGTCTCCATTTTCCGTCCCCCTTTTATTACCAGGATTATTTACTGGATTATCTGTTCTATCTATAAAGGGCGACCATTTCAGGCCGCCCAAATTATCTTACACTTGTTGTTATCCTTGCGTATGCTGTATACTATCTCTTCAATACACGGTTGAGCTGCTGTGAAACAAATCCGGAAACAAGTCCGCAGCAAAGCGCTTCGATAAGTGCCTGAACACCTACGACCGCAATGACAAAAGCAAATGCGTTTGTCACACCGAGAGAGCCTCTTAAGCTTACAACATACTCACTGTTATAAAAGAAAAGAACAAGAGTGCCCATAAACAGAATCGTGTTGAGTACCGGGCAGGAAATTCCCGCAATATAGTATGTAACCGGATTGTTCTTGGTCACCTTGCGAAGTCCCTTATAGACCAACGCACACAGCCATCCGTCCAAAACTCGCGGCACGATACAAAGCACTGCCGCCAAGAATGGATTAACCGCCATAAATGCACCCATCATTGCGCTTGGAGCTGTCATCGCCATGTAAAGGCTTGTAAGTCCGAATGTCAGTCCGCAGATCGCTCCACCCAAAGGTCCCATGATGATAGCGCCGACTGCAACCGGAATCGTGATCAGCGTCAGTACGATGATCGGTGTGCGGATGTAGCCAATCGGTGTGAGCGCCATGATGATGATGATCGCAATCAACAGCGCCAGTTCTGTCATGAATTTTACATTCACTTTCTTGTTACTTGTGTTTTCCATATTAAATTGTCCTCCTACTACCGTTTCCATCTGGAATACAGTGTATTTTTTATGCTGCATGCCAACCGTCCGGCGCTGCTTCCAAAAATATCCTCCAGTGACGGTCAGATTTTCTTTCCACAGGATGCCTGATCAACATCAGCTTTCCAATTATACCCTATTACATTCTGGTATGCAAGTTAAAAAGGGAGGGAGATCCGCAATAATCTCCCTCCCCTTAAAACGTCTTTTCAAGTCAAAAAACTATGTTGCAATTATTTGTTCATTGCTTCCTTTAATGCTGCGGTAAGCTGTGGAACGATCTTGTTCAGATCTCCAACAATGCCGTAATCTGCTACATCAAAGATTGGAGCGTCCTCATCCTTGTTGATCGCAATGATCAGGTCAGACTCTTCCATACCTGCAACGTGCTGGATTGCTCCGGAAATACCGATTGCAAAGTAAATCTGAGGACGAACGGTCTTACCGGTCTGTCCTACCTGATAATCCTGTGCTAACCAGCCATTCTCAACAACGGCACGAGAGCAGGATACCATTCCGCCGAATACATCAGCAAGATCCTGAAGCATAGCAAAGTTCTCTTTGCTTCCTACTCCACGACCACCGGATACCAATACCTTAGCATCCATGATGTTCTCAACGTTACCAACTGCCTTAACAACCTCAAGGATCTCAGTGTAACGGTTGTTCTTTGGAAGTTCCGGATTGAACTCGATAACTTCTGCTCTTCTGCCGGCTTCCTTCGGTAGCTTCTGCATAACACCCGGACGTACCGTAGCCATCTGTGGACGGTTGTTCGGACATGCGATCGTTGCGATGGTGTTACCACCAAATGCAGGACGAGTCATAAGAAGCTGATTGTGCTTCTGCTCATCTTCCTTTCCAGGAATCGGAGCAAGTGGGAAATCACCGATCTCAAGAACAGTACAGTCAGCGGTAAGTCCGGTTGCAACTCTTGCAGATACGGTAGGACCAAGGTCACGACCGATTGCTGTTGCACCTACTAACATGATCTCCGGCTTGTACTCATTGATAACTGCTGCCAATGCCTGTGCGTATGGCTCGGTGCGGTAGGTCTCTAATTCCGGGTTATCTACAACGATAACCTTGTCAGCACCGTACTCGCCCAACTCGTCTGTAAGACCTTTAACGTTAGAACCAAGAAGCACTGCTGTAACTTCGGTTCCAAGGTCGCTTGCCAGCTCTTTTGCTTTTCCGATCAATTCAAAAGCAATAGAGCTAAGCTGATTGTCTACCTGCTGTGCGTAGATAAATACGCCCTTATATTCTTCTAAACCCATTTTAGATTTCCTCCATTTAGATGATGTGTTTCTCTTTGAACTTACCCATTAAGTAAGCAACTGCTTCTGCAGGATCAAGGTTGACCTTCTCACCAGCTCCCTTCGGAACCTTGTCAGAAGCCTTTGCGATCTTTGTCGGTGATCCCTTAAGTCCAAGGTTGCTATCATCAACATCCTTAAGATCTGCTCTTCCCCATACAGTTACTTCCTTGTCACAAGCATCAAAGATTCCACCCGGAGTCATATATCTTGGGTCGTTTAACTCAGAAAGTGCAGTAACAAGGCAAGGCATCTGTGCCTTTACCATGTGGTATCTGTCCTCATACTGACGCTTAACGATAACAGCATTGCCCTCTACCTTGATGTCCTCTGCATAAGAGATAACCGGAAGTCCAAGGTGCTCAGCGATCTGTGGTCCAACCTGTGCGGTATCTCCATCGATAGCCTGACGTCCTGTGATGATCAGATCGTAATCCATGTTGCGAAGTGCTCCAGCAATCGTGGTAGATGTAGCCCAGGTATCAGCTCCACCAAGAACTCTGTCTGTTACGAGAACTGCATCGTCAGCGCCCATAGCCATAGCCTCACGAAGAACTGCATCAGCCTTTGGAAGTCCCATGGTAAGAACGGTAACCTTTGCACCTGTCTCATCTTTGATTCTAAGCGCTGCCTCAAGTCCGGCCTTGTCGTCCGGGTTCATGATTGCAAGCATTGCTGCTCTATCAAGTGTTCCATCCGGGTTAAACTTAACGCCACCCTTTGTATCAGGAACCTGTTTAATACATACTACGATATTCATGTATTTTCTCTCCTTATTTGAATTTGTTAACCGTGACTATTTCAGTAATGCACCAGAGATAACCATACGCTGAACCTCTGAAGTTCCCTCGTAGATCTCTGTGATCTTAGCATCACGCATCATACGCTCAACATCATACTCACGGATGTATCCGTATCCACCGAAGAGCTGTACGCACTTGGTTGTAACATCCATAGCGGTCTCTGCAGCAAAAAGCTTAGCCATAGCAGCTTCTACTGAGTAAGAAACCTTTGCTCCGTTTGCAAACTCCTGCTTCTTGAGTGCAGCCTTGTAAACAAGTGCCTTTGCAGCCTCAATCTGGGTAGCCATGTTTGCCAGCTGGAACTGTGTATTCTGCTGTGCAGCGATTGCACGGCCAAACTGCTTTCTTTCCTTGGTGTAAGCGATCGTCTTGTCAAGAGCGCCCTCTGCAATACCAAGAGCCTGAGCAGCGATACCGATACGTCCGCCGTCCAGAGTATGCATTGCGATCGGGAATCCCTTGCCTTCTGCTCCAAGAAGAGCATCCTTCGGGATTCTGCAATCCTCAAAGATCAGCTCATAAGTTGAAGATCCACGAATACCCATCTTCTTTTCCTTGGTTCCGAATGAGAATCCAGGAGCACCCTTCTCTACGATGAATGCGGAGAAGTTCTTCTTCTTACGTCCTCTCTTGTCCTCAGTTACGCTTGTGATAGCGATAACGATATAAACGTCTGCGACCTTACCGTTGGTGATAAAGCACTTAGATCCGTTTAATACCCACTCGTCGCCGTCCAAAACAGCCTTGGTCTGAGCACCCTGAGCATCAGTACCAGCACCCGGCTCAGTAAGAGCGAATGCGCCGAGCTTCTTGCCGGTAGCAAGATCTCTGACATACTTCTGCTTCTGGTCTTCGGTTCCGTATGTAAGGATCGGATCTACACAAAGAGAAGTATGTGCAGAAACGATAACGCCTGTTGTACCACAAACCTTTGATAATTCCTCTACGCACTGGATATATGCAAGGATATCGCAGCCCTGTCCGCCGTACTCCTTTGGAACCGGGATTCCAAGGAAGCCGTATTTAGCCATCTTGTCTACTGTATCCTGTGGAAATGCTTCTGTCTCATCAACTTCCTGGGCACGAGGAGCAACTTCCTTCTCAGCGAACTCTCTAAAGAGGTCACGAGTCATCTCATGTTTCTTGTCTAAAGTAAAATCCATGATTTAATTTCCTCCATTAAAAATAATTACTGAGCGTCTACCGGGGTCTTTGTACGATCTGCGTTGTATACATAGAAGCCCTTGCCGCTCTTGCAGCCTAAGTTGCCACCGCGAACCATCTTGCGGATAAGCGGGCATGCACGATACTTGCTGTCGCCGGTCTCATTGTAAAGAACATCCATGATTGCAAGGCAGATATCAAGTCCGATGAAGTCGCCGAGCTCAAGTGGTCCCATTGGATGGTTAGCACCAAGCTTCATAGCTGCATCGATACCAGCGATGTCAGAAACACCTTCCATCTTGATGAATGCTGCTTCGTTGATCATTGGGATCAGGATACGGTTTACAACGAATCCTGCTGCTTCATTTACCTGTACAGGAGTCTTGCCGATCTCCTCAGAAATCTTCTTGATTGCCTCTACGGTCTCAGCCGGAGTATTCACACCAGCGATAACCTCAACAAGCTTCATACGATCAGCCGGGTTGAAGAAATGCATACCGATCATTGGACGGGTAAGTCCGTTTCCGATCTCGGTGATAGAAAGGCTCGAAGTATTAGATGCAAAAATGCACTCTGGCTTAGCGATCTTGTCAAGCTCAGCGAAAGTAGTCTTCTTTACTTCCATGTTCTCGAAAGCAGCCTCAACGATAAGGTCACAGTCCGCACAAAGGTTCTCCTTTAATCCCGGAGTAATCTTAGCAAGGATTCCGTCAACGGTCTCCTGAGTTAATTTACCTTTCTCAACAAGCTTTGCATATCCTTTTGCAATCTTGTCCTTTCCGCCTTCTGCCCACTCCTGCTTGATGTCGCAAAGAGCTACTTCGTATCCGTCAACCATAGCAAAAGCTTTTGCAATGCCCTGTCCCATGGTTCCTGCACCAATAACGCCAACTTTCATTTTAGTTCCTCCTATAATTGAAATTGTATAAAATTACAGTAATCCAAACAGTCTATGACCGTTTGGAATACTGTATGTGTGCTATGTAGTTAATTATTTGTATGCCTCAACGATTGTAGAGCAGCCCATTCCACCACCGATGCAAAGCGTAGCAAGACCTCTGTTAGATCCGCGCTTCTGCATCTCATGTAACAGTGTAACAAGGATACGGCAGCCTGATGCTCCAACCGGATGTCCGAGTGCGATTGCACCACCGTTTACATTTACCTTGCTCATATCAAAGCCAAGATCTCTTGCTACTGCGATAGACTGTGCAGCAAATGCCTCGTTAGCCTCGATCAGGTCGATATCATCAATGGTAAGACCGGTTCTTGCAAGTACCTTTCTGGTAGATGCAACAGGTCCGACACCCATGATCTCAGGCTCAACGCCGCCAAGTGCTCCAGCAACCCATGTAGCCATAGGTGTAACGCCAAGCTCCTTAGCCTTCTCCTCGCTCATAACAACGATAGCTGCTGCGCCATCATTGATACCGGAAGCGTTACCAGCGGTAACAAGTCCGCCCTCCTTGCCTGAGCAGCACTTCAACTTGGAAAGTGACTCAGCGGTTGTTCCAGGACGTGGTCCCTCATCTGTTGCGAACTCAACGATCTCCTTCTTAACCTTAACCGGTACAGGAACGATCTCATCTTTGAACTTGCCTGCAGCGATTGCAGCTTCGCACTTCTGCTGGCTGTTTGCTGAGAACTCATCGAGCTCTTCACGGGTAATTCCGTACTTGTCACATACATTCTCTGCTGTGATCATCATATGATAATGGTTGAAAGCGTCAGTCAGTGCATCGTTTACCATGGTATCGATGATGGTGGCATTGTTCATACGGTATCCGAAACGAGCCTTGGTCATAGCGTAAGGAGCCATGGACATGTTCTCCATACCACCAGCGACAACGATATCAGCCTGTCCGGCTAAGATCTGGGTTGCTGCTTCGTTTACACACTTAAGACCGGAACCACAAACAACGTTCAAGGTGACTGCCGGAACTTCGATTGGAAGTCCTGCCTTGATGGAAGCCTGACGAGCTACGTTCTGTCCCTGAGCGGCCTGGATAACACATCCCATCAATACTTCATCAACCATCTCAGGCTTAACACCTGCACGGTTTAAAGCTTCCTTGATAACGATTGCACCTAAATCTACTGCAGGAGTGTTGCTTAAAGCTCCCCCCATCTTACCGATTGCGGTACGGCATGCGCCTGCTAATACAACTTTCTTTGCCATATTTACTATCTCCTTTGAAAAGACTCTTGCGCACGTTTCTGTGCGCTGTTAATTTTTTAACAATGTTTATTTTAGCACAAACCGTTTTCAAAATCAACAAATTTATGTAGCTTTATCAAAATGAATAATACCCTCGGCATTACCAAGGGTATTTCAAAATAAATTTGTAATTATTGCACAAAGCGGTGTTTCTTTTCCGTTGTGCGCCGGTTCATAAAGCCGCACCTGCCGCTGATATCCTAATAGAACACCTCCGATCCGATGACGGTTCCGTCGATTGTTCCGAAATTATAGCAGAAGAACAGCCAGTCTCCGCTGATATTTCCCGCCAGCGCTTCCTTTGCCGCCTGACGGCAGCTTTCCGTGGCGCGATCCTGCTCGAGAACGAGTGCAAGCCTTCCACTCGCCGCCGGGGAAAACTGCCCTTTCTGATAAATAACATCAACAAGATTATTCGGAAAACGTTCGCTGTTGATCCGGTTGACCACGACGCTTGCAACCGAAAGCTGCGTCTCATAACTCTCGCCTCCCGCCTCACAATAGATCAGTGCTGCAAAAAGTGCCTCTTCTTCCTCGGAAGCTGACACCGGTGTCGTTGTATGTAAATAGTAGCCGTTATTTGAAGCTTCCGTTTCTTCGGAAGTATTATCCTGATTGTTATTTGCGGCATCTGCCGCACCGTCTCCCGAATCCGCAGTATCTGTATCCTGCGCATCGCCCGCCGCTGCATCCTCCTCAGCTTTCTTTTTGGCTTCTTCCTCTGCTTTCCTGCGAGCCTCCTCTTCAGCCTTCTGTCTTGCCTGCTCCTCCGCCACTTTCTTGGCGCGCGTTTCCTCCAGCTTGCGCTCATACGCTTCCATCGCAGCGATCTCATCCTCAAGATCACCGATGCTGTCCATCTTATCGGAAATCTGGTTGTCCGTATCCGACAGTTCACTCTTGGTCTGGCTGATGGATGCTAACAGCTCTGCCTCCTTCTCCCCAAGCTCCTGCTGGGAAGCCAAAAGCTGCTGCCGCTGCACCTCCAGCGCCGCTTTTTCATCCTCGATCTGCTGCAATGTGCCTCTGTATTTTTCCAACAGTTCCCGGTCAGAATTGGCAAGGTCGATCGCGTACTCCGCCCTGCTTAGTGCCTCTGAAAAAGAACCCGCCGAAAAAATACTCGCCCATGAAAACGTGCCGCCGTTTTCATATATATATTGAATGCGGATCTTCATATCCTCATACTGCTTCGCCGCATCCTCCTGTGCTGCGGCAAGCTCCACCTCCGCCTGTTCGATCGCAGTTTGCGTCGCGTCCACCTGTTCCTGCACATCATTGATCTCATCGGACAGTTGCAGCAATTCCGAATCCAAATTACCAAGTGAATCCTTTAACTCGCGCTTCGCGTTCTTTAGCGCCTCCGCCTCCTGCTCTGCCTGTTCCTTTTGTTTTTGCAGTTCCTCGGCATCCTTTCCCGCCTGCTCCTGCTGCTGCAAAAGCTCCTCGATGGAATCTGCATACGTCCGTACCCGGTCAGCAAGTCCCGCACAACCGAGTAAAAACAGCGCCACTATTATAAGTGCAAGCACCCGATATACAGTTGTCCTTGTATTATTGTGACCGTTCATTTTCCCTCCGCCTGCGGCTTTTTCCTTATCTTATCAGATTGTGTTCGGGGTTTCAATATGCTATAATAATGCCATCAAGCAGATACACAATTTGGCTGCTTGCAGGCAATATTGTGTATCTATTTGATGGCTAAAACAACATGAACAAGTAGGGCGATAGCCCGGATTGTGAGTGTTGGTTTGCGATTTCGGGAGTTCGCAGAACGAAGAAATCGCGATTATTACATAATTATATTCTGCGAATTACTGCTTGCAGGCAATATTGTGTATCTATTTGATGGCTAAAACAACATGAACAAGTAGGGCGATAGCCCGGATTGTGAGTATTGGGGTACGATTTCAGGAGAGGGGGATTGCGATATGAAATTTGTCAAGACCGACGATTTAAAGGCGGGGATGCGCCTTGCGAAGCCAATTTACAACAAGAACGGTGTTCTGCTTTACGACCGCAATTCGATCCTTACATTGCCCGGCATCAACAGCGTCCGCAATTTCGGTCTGATCGGTATCTATATCTTAGAGCCTGCGGAGCCTGTTCCTCCATTTTCCCGTGAGGATATGGAATTTGAGCAGTGCCAGACCGTGTACATGTTCCAGTTGCGTGAGGTCATGCAGTTCATATCCCAGCGCAAGCCGATCGATGACATCTACCGCCTGACGGAGGATATCCTGAAACGGTACAGCGGACTTGACCACCGCGTCAACTTCAACCAGAATCTCCGCAGCGCTTCCGATTTTATGTACAAACACGCGATCAGCACTGCGATCTTAACTGCGATGATAACGGGACAGCTTGGCTTTTCACATGAAAAACAGCGCATTTTAGTCACCGCAGCCCTGCTCTACGACTATGGCTATCTGTATGGACAGAAGCATCTGGAAAAAGGGCGGGATATGTCCCAGTTTGACCGCGACGCGCTGCAAAAGGCATTGGAAAAGGGCATCGATCAGATGTATATCTATAGAAATACGAGCGACCTTTTTTCAAAGGCGGTCGCATTGATGTCCACCTATATATATTCGTTCAATCCGGTACGCGCACTCACGCCGGAACCGGAGATCGCGCAGATGGTTCAGGTACTCCGCGTCGCCGATGATTTTGACCGCATGACCGGCATGGAGATCGGGCACGAGCCGGAGTCCGAGCTGCTTGCAATGCGCCGGCTGATGGCAGACGCAGAAGCCTACCGCCCGGCAGTAGTCACAGCACTGGCACAGTCCATCCACATCGTTCCGGTATCTGCCAATGTAGATCTGTCGACCGGTGACAAGGGAATTGTTCTGGTGGAAAACACGGTTGATTTCATGCACCCGGTTGTCCTTCGTCTTGTGAACAACCAGATTTACGATCTGAGCGATCCCGCAGTTGCGTCCAAGCTTCAGGTTGTTGACATCATGAAAACCATGGACAACCGCATCGCCGTTGATGATGAAACGCTCCGGCACTTCGTTGCAGATGACCGTCTCAAAAAAGTCACCGCCGCTTTCCAGAAGCGTCTGTCACTTGCAAAAGCGCGCGAAATCACTCTGCCGTCCTCGATGGTGCGTGACAGTACCTCAATAAGTTTACTCTGACTTACCGTGTCGAAAAACTTTTCCAAGCCCATATCGACCACATATACATATCCGTCGTTTGCGTTCTGTTGGCATCGTTTTAGGACTACAGTTGGGACTCCTAGCTTTCTAAACAAGGCGCACCAAAGAAAGGCCTGCGGAAATCAATCCGCAAGCCTTTTTTCACTCAGTCACTCATGCCATCGCAGGAGTACTTTTTCTCATATCCGGTTCTTTCGCACATGATAGGTGATGCCTTATGCGCATCACTTCGCGTCTGATATAATTTCGCCGTTCGCCAATCATGCAAGCATGTTGGCTCACTTACGCTCATTATATCGTACCTGTCACAACCAGCGTTCCCATGCCCGGATTCACGTTCCATGTGCCACTTGTCGTATCCTGTGTAAAGGTTCCTGCCGGAACCGTAATTTTTCCTGCCACAGTCGCAAATTCACCTGTCGTCTCGTCGTATGTGTGTGAACTTTGCAAAAAAGTTACACTAAATCCCTTTCAAGGCTTTAGGAACGTCA
>CAVDTR010000023.1:0-11689 GCA_963612015.1 Lachnospiraceae bacterium
ATTTTCTCATAAAATAAGAACAAAAAAATACCAATGAGGTGAGCTTATGGATAAGAGAAGTGAATTAATCGGAAACACACTGAAAAGTTACCGTAAGAAAGTCGGATTAACAGTTCCGCAGGTGGCTGTTCTTCTTAAGGAACGCTACGATATGTGCGTTGCTGCTAAGACCATCTATGGCTGGGAGAGCAGTCAGTGTCTTCCACCAGCACAAAAGCTTCTGGCTTTGTGTGAGATCTATCAGATCAATAACATCAATACCACATTTACTCCGATGGTCGATGCTAAAAACTTTGGGATTACACAGTTGGAGAGACGTATCATCGAAGAATACCGCTGCCATCCGGATGTTCAGGTTGCGGTCTGCCGTCTCCTTGGCATCGAAAAAGATTCCTAACCAGTATTTTAAAATGCCCGCCTCGATTTCCTCGATGCGGGCATTTTCATGCTTATACATTATATTTCTGATAAACTACTCTGTCTTGCTGAATTTCATATCATCTTCCGTAAGCACATCTCCGTCAATTACCTTCTGGATTAGTTGCTTTGCATACTCCACATAATCGAGATTCGGCTCCATGACGTACGCCTTTGTCTTTGGCATAGAATATGTGGTGCTGCGCTTTCCTTCTCCATCCATCGCAAAGGTCTGTACATTCCAGGTGCCGCCGTCGCTTAACTGCATCTTCACAAGGTCACTCATCTCCGTGGTGGTGACATCCGTTGCAAACATTCCCTCAAGGCTGCTCATGATATCTGAATAGTTTGTGATGATCGCTCCGCTCGAAAGCTTTGCAACAAGCGCCTTGATCATCTGCATCTGGTGTCTTCCTCTCGCGAAATCACCATCGCCGAACGCATGACGCTCACGCACATAATTCAGCGCATATATACCATTCATATGTGTCATGCCCTTGGTATACTGATAACCGTCCACGCTGGTAAAGGACTTGTCAACATCGATATCGATTCCACCGATCGCATCGATCAATGTCTCAAAACCGGTAAAGTTGATCTTAAGATAATAGTTCACATCGATGCCGTACAAGTGTCCGAGTGTATCCATGGAACAATCAATTCCGTAAATACCACAGTGTGTGAGCTTATCCTTCTGTGTGTATCCACTGACAGAGATGTCGATGTAATAATCTCTCGGCGTATTGAGCAACAGGATCTGTCTGGTCTGCGGATTGATCACAGCAAGAATATTGACATCACTTCTCGTCTTGCTTGTAAGCGTCGTATTTCTCGTATCCGATCCACTTAAATATACGATAAACGGTTCCTTGGTGATATCTGCCACGCTTTCGGTAACCTTTTGGACAACATCCACCTCATTGACAATGATTGCACGGGTATCTGATGAGAAATTCGCGAACTCGTCCATATCCTCAAGAATATCGATATAGCTCTCATTTAAGAAAATCGCTCCGATATTGCCGGCATATAATGCCTCTACCATGTCAACCACAGTGTCAAAATCCTGCTTGGTAACCTCCTGTCCAAGCTCCTCCTCAACCTTGTCGATTGCCTTTAACGTATTGTCATGGTCGTATGTACTGGTATAGCCAAAGGTATATCCGCTCGCATCGTTGATATTCTGTGCCGGATCCTGTGCCATAACATACACCGCAGTTTTTTCCGTGATAACAATCGTATCAGAAGATACCCCATCCAGTGTTGCCATGAGCTTTGAAAGTGTATTGATTCCAAACACACACACCACGGTCGTACATACCGACAGGATCACGCCGAGTACACGCTTCACATACAGAGAGGTCTTCGCTTTGTTTCGTTTTCTTTTGAATACAACCAAAAGAATATCGCACAGAAAGAACAGCAACAGTAATAAAAAGGCAATAGCCATAAGATAACTATCCGGAAGCATATTAAGCTTCACCACAACATAAAACGCCCCACCGCTCGTAATAAGCTGCAAGGCAAGAATGAAAAGTGCGAATATCTTCCACACTGTCATTTTTTTCTTTTTCGGATTCGGGCTCGTGCCCGTATCATTCTGCTTACCCATCCGGGATTCCTCCATTCATCATATCCGGGCAGACCTTTTCTGCCACAAATTCATAAAACACAAATTGCATTTTAGCACAATAGTTGGAATTATGCAATTCATTTGCTATAATCGGTAGCGTAGATTCCCTTTCCTATATTTTCCGTAAGGAGGCTTTATGAGTAGTCAAAGCAAATATTATACTTCCGGGCAGTTCGCTGCCATGGCACATGTCACAGTCCGCACCATCCGCTTTTACGACAAACAAAATATCTTAAAGCCCTCCTCTGTCAGTGCAAACGGAAGCCGTTTCTACACGGACGGCGACTTTGCAAAGCTGCAGCAGATCCTGCTGTTAAAATACCTCGGCTTTACACTGGATGATATCAAGGAAATGACGATCGAGGAGCCGGACTCTGCATACCTTTGCAACACTCTTCGTATGCAAAAAAAACTGGTACTGGATCGCATTGAACAGATGCATCTGGTTGCAGATGCCATCGACACGACCGTCACCCAGCTTGAATCCGCTAACACCGCTGACTGGAGCCAGATGCTTGGCCTGATCCATCTGACCTCCATGGAAAAGAGTTTAAAATCTCAATACTTAAATGCCAGCAACATCTCCGCACGTATCCGGCTGCACAGCACCTACTCGCGCAACCCGCAGGGCTGGTTTCCGTGGTTATTGTCCGAGAGCCTTTCTGAGACATCTCTCCCAGACGATGCGCAGATCCTTGAGCTCGGCTGCGGCAGCGGTGCTCTTTGGAGCGAAAATCGTAATATGCTTACCAAATATCCCAATATGCACATCACACTATCCGATATCTCCGAGGGTATCATCCGTGATTTGAGCCGTTCCTTTGATAATGCGGATGGCAGATTTTCCTTTGCCACCTTCGACTGCCACTCCATTCCTTATCCGGATGCAAGCTTTGATATTGTCTACGCCAACCATCTTCTGTTTTATTGCTCTGATATTCCGGCAGTCCTAGAGGAGGTTCGCCGTGTACTAAAGCCGGGCGGGCTTTTCTGCTGCAGCACTTACGGTCAAAAACACATGCGTGAGATCACAGAACTTGTGCAGGGCTTCGATGCGCGCATTGTCCTATCCAATGACGTACTGTATGACAATTTCGGACTGGAAAACGGTGCATTCATCCTTGGCAGCACTTTCACAGAAATAAAGCTCTGCCGATACGATGACGAGATCATCATCGATCAGGCAGAGCCTATCATTGAATATATTTTATCCTGCCACGGAAACCAGAACCAGTACCTCCTGGACCGGTATCACGACTTCCGGGAATATGTCGCAGCGCGCGTACATCCTGCCATGCATATCACCAAGGATGCCGGGATCTTCCTGTGTAAGGTCTAGTCAAAAGAAAAGGTATCCTTTAAGCCTTTCCAGAGCTGATCCTTGGCGCTTAGATTTAGCGGTGTTCCATCGGAAAGGGAATATCCTTCTGCCGAAGCCGTTCCATTGTATGTGCCGGCAAGCTGTGGCCATGTGATTCCGATTTCCGGGTCATTCCATGCAAGGCCGCCCTCGTCACCCGGATGATAAAAGTCCGTACACTTATAACAGAACTCCGCCACATCCGACAATACCAAAAAGCCGTGCGCAAACCCTTCCGGGATATAGAACTGCTTTTTGTTCTCTGCCGTGAACACATCTCCGAACCACTTTCCGTAGGTCTTACTTTCCTTTCGCAGATCAACCGCAACGTCAAACACGCTTCCGTTTACCACACGGATCAGCTTGCCCTGCGGATGCTCCTTCTGGAAGTGAAGTCCTCTTAAAACACCTTTGGAAGAGCTTGACTGATTGTCCTGTACAAATACCATATCGAGTCCTTCCGCTGCCATATCGTTCTGGTTATAGGTCTCCATAAAATATCCTCTGGCATCTCCGTGTACCGTTGGCTCGATCACGCAGAGGCCCTCGATGCCGCCTGCATTTTTTGTAACTTTAATCTGTCCCATCTGTCTATCCTCTTTTAAAATTCGATTTCCTTTAAGTATCTGCCAAGCGCATCCTGCCATGTTGGAAGCAGTTCAAAGCCTGCCGCCGTCAGCTTGCTCTTATCCAGCCGGCTGTTAAACGGACGAGCCGCCTTCGCTGCACCGTACTCTGCCGTTGTCACCGCTGCGACCTGAAGATGCTCCGCATCATACTCGGTATGACCAAGTGCTGCTGCCTGCCGGAAAATTTCCTTAGCAAAATCATACCAGCTGATGTATCCGCCCTCGTTCGTTGCGTGGTAATAGCCGTACTTTTCTGTCTCGATCATATCGACAAGAAGTCTTGCCAGGTCAAACGTGTAGGTCGGTGTACCGATCTGGTCATCCACGACCGTCAGGCGATCATGTGTTGCTCCGACATTTAACATCGTTCGGATAAAGTTCTTTCCGTTTGTCCCGAACACCCACGCAATTCTTACAATAAAGTACCGCTCCAATGCTGCTGCAACCGCAAGCTCTCCGTCCAGTTTTGACTGTCCGTACACATTGATCGGCGCATAGTCCCTGCAATCCGCCTTCCACGGCTCTGTGCCGCTTCCGTCGAAGACATAGTCGGTGCTGATGTACACCATCTTTGCGCCTAACTTGGCGCAGCTCTTTGCGATGTAGGAGGTTCCGTCCACATTGATGGCTCTTACCTTCGCCTGCTTATCTTCATCCTCCGCCAGGTCAACTGCCGTCCATGCCGCACAGTGGACAACCACGTCTGGATGAATTTCTTCCAGTGTCCTCTCCACTGCTGCGGCATCTGTAATGTCAAGGGATACATAGGGCATTGTCACAACCGCACTCTTATCCATCGCCCCGCTATACTGCGGTGCAATGTCACTTCCGATTCCTTCGCAGCCTCTTTTTGCAAGCTCATTCATCACATCGTGTCCCAGCTGCCCTGCAACCCCCGTAACAAAAACCCTCATACTGACCTCCGATTTCTAGCGATTTCCATACATCTTTTCATAATAATTCTGATATTCTCCGGAAATGATCGTCTCCCACCATTCCTTGTTGTCCAGATACCACTGGATTGTCTTCTTGATACCATCCGCGAATTTTGTCTCCGGAAGCCATCCAAGCTCGTTGTGGATCTTTGTCGGATCGATCGCATAGCGCATATCATGCCCTTTGCGGTCGCCGACATGTGTGATCAGGCTTTCCGGCTTGCCAAGCTCTTTGCAGATGATCTTTACGATATCGATGTTCTTCATCTCATTGTGTCCGCCGATGTTGTATACCTCACCGACACGTCCCTTGTGGATAATAAGGTCGATCGCCTTGCAGTGATCCTCCACATACAGCCAGTCACGGACATTTAATCCCTCGCCGTATACCGGGAGTGGCTTGTCATTGAGCGCGTTTGCAATCATAAGCGGAATCAGCTTCTCCGGAAAATGATATGGTCCGTAATTGTTGGAGCAACGGCTGATCGTCACCGGAAGTCCGTAGGTTCTGTGGTATGCTAAGACAAGAAGATCTGCCCCTGCCTTGGAAGAGCTGTATGGGCTTGAGGTATGAATCGGTGTCTCCTCGGTGAAGAAGAGATCCGGGCGGTCAAGCGGCAGGTCTCCGTATACCTCATCCGTGGAAACCTGATGGTAACGGGTAATACCGTACTTGCGGCAGGCATCCATAAGCGTTGCGGTTCCGATAATGTTCGTCTGTAAAAAGATCTCCGGATTCTCAATGGAGCGGTCCACATGGGATTCTGCTGCGAAATTGACTACGATGTCCGGGTGCTCCTCCTCAAACAGCTTGTATACCGCCTCGCGGTCGCAGATATCTGCCTTTACAAAGCGGAAATTCGGATTGTCCATAACCGGTGTAAGTGTAGATAAGTTTCCTGCATAAGTCAGCTTATCCAAGCATACGATCCGGTAATCCGGGTGCTTATCCAGCATGTGAAAAATAAAATTACTTCCGATAAATCCGGCTCCGCCGGTAACAATAATCGTCATCTTGTTGTCTCCTTGTTTGTGTTTAATATAAATTTTCCTTGTACTTTCCGTCCAGAACATCCTTTAAGTACTGTCCGTACTGATTCTTTTTCAGCACCTCATATACTTTCTGCATCTCTTCCCTTGAAATCCATCCGTTTAAGTATGCGATTTCCTCCAGACAAGCAATCTTTCTGTGCTGATGTGTCTCAACCGTCTTAACAAAGTTGGTCGCGTCCACCAGACTCTCATGTGTTCCCGTATCCAGCCAGGTAAAGCCCTGTCCGAGCAGCTCGACATTTAACATTCCGTTTTCCAGATAGATGCGGTTTAAGTCTGTGATCTCAAGCTCACCTCTCGCGGATGGCTTTAAATTCTTTGCGTACTCCACAACCTTGTTGTCATAGAAGTAAAGACCGGTCACGCAGTAATTGCTCTTCGGATGCTCCGGCTTCTCCTCGATGGAGATTGCCTTCCCTGCCGCATCAAACTCCACGATGCCAAAGCGCTCCGGATCGTCCACATAGTAACCGAATACCGTGGCGCCCTTACCGCTCTTCGCATTCTCGACCGCAGCCAGAAGCCGCTTTTTCAGTCCATGACCTGCAAAGATGTTATCACCGAGTACCATCGCAACCGTGTCATCCCCGATAAACTCCTCGCCGATGATAAACGCCTGTGCAAGTCCGTCCGGACTTGGCTGCACGGCATAGCTTAAGTTCACACCGAACTGGCTTCCGTCCTTTAAAAGCTCCTGAAACCGTGGGGTATCCTGCGGCGTAGAAATAATAAGAATGTCACGGATTCCCGCATTCATTAACACCGACAATGGATAGTAGATCATCGGCTTGTCATAGATCGGCAGCAGCTGCTTGGATGTCACCATCGTAAGCGGGTACAGTCTGGTGCCGGAGCCTCCTGCCAGAATAATTCCTTTCATGGTTCTCCTCCCTCTTTTAAATCACTTACATGCTTTATATTCTTTGTTATTAGTTTCTTCACGATATCTGTATATTATCAAAGGTTACGTTACGTCAGTCAAGTGTTTTTTATAAACAATCCTTTAGAAATAGTAAAAAAAACCGGCAACATGTTTTCTCACATGCCACCGGCAGTTTTCCTTGCACTTACCTATTATTCTTTTTTCTGCTTTCCCTTGCCAAAGATCAGGACTTTGCTGAACACATAATTCAAAACCGTCACGAAAACTGCGGATATGAATATCTTACAGATCCAATAGCTCCAGTGGAAGATGTTGACCGTCAGCCACATGATGGCAATGTCAAGCGCCCAGGTAGAAAGTCTTGAAGAAGCAAACATCATAAACTCCTTGCCGACGTTCGGATTATGGCTCTTAAACACCCAGCTTCTGTTCAGCGGGTAGGAAAAACATACACCTACCACCCAGCCGATCGTATTGATCAAGAAATTCTGAAAACCATTCGAGGCATCCAGCAAAAATCGCTCCGATATAAAACATGCCACCCACGATACGATCGTCGTAAGCACACCCACTACCAAATAGACCAGTATCTCCTCGTACTTACAGAAGATATCGTGCGCCCATGGCCAGAATTTGATAAAATCGCGGAACCAGTCCACAAGAGTTCTTTTTTCCTGCTGTGTATGTTCACTCAATGTATTATCCACCTTGTCTGTATTTGCGCAGTTTTTCCCGATGTCATTTTGCATCGAACAGCAACGCTCTGCTTACTTTACACCGCATCAAAGTCAAAGTCAAATTTTTTCTTGTCCGCAACGTTAATCTCACTTCCCAGCTGTACCTCGACCACCTGAAGTTCGGAGTCCGCGATGATCGTATGCTTCTGTCCGGCGATGACGGAAATGACATCTCCGGGACGGACACGTCTGACTGTACCGTCCACCACCGTGCGTCCGGAACCTGAGATAACCGTCCACACCTCATCCCGATGCTCATGGCTGTGATAATTCATCCGGTGTCCCGGATTGAGGGTTACTTTGATCGTAAGACTCTCATCCGCTACATCCAGCACCAGAAAGCTTCCCCAGGATTTTTCTGCAAACATGACCTGTTGATCCAGCTTGTCCACATAAGGCTTGATATAGCTCGACTGTTCCTTGTCCGATACCAGGATGCCCTCCGGACTTGCCGCGACAACTGCATTTTTTAATCCCATGCACAGAATCGGAATCGACAGGTCATTGATGACGTTGACATTCTCGCAGGTGTCATTTAAGGTTGCATCGCCGACAACCGCTTCTTCCATCGCCTCCGTAAGTGTGTTCCATGTTCCGAGATCCTTCCATTCCCCGGAAAACCGCATGACCGCTATGCTCTTCTCCTTTTCAACCACTGCGTAGTCAAAGCTGATCTTCTCCAGCGTATCATATTTTGCATAGAGATCGTTGTAATCCGTAAAATCAATCAGTTCATGCGCCTTCTCAAGCAGATAGTTGATCTTGTATGCAAACACGCCGCCATTCCACAATGCCCCTTTTGCGATATATTCCTTCGCGGTCGAAGCATCCGGCTTTTCCTTGAAGGTAGAAACCTTGCTTACCGCCTCCCCGGACTCCGGAATGATGTAGCCATACTTCTCACTTGGGTAGGTTGGTTCGATTCCCATAAGTGTCAGATTGGCAACGCCCTCCGATGCAAGACGTCCAAGCTCCTTTAACGCTTCAAAATATTCCCGCTCCACATAAGGATCCACCGGACATACGACAACAGCCTCGTCCTCCGGAACACCTTGCACATCATGCAGATACGCAGTCGCAAGTGCGATTGCCGGAAATGTATCGCGGCGGCACGGCTCAATGGAGATTCCGACTCCGTCCCCAAGCTGGTTGTTGATTGCGGATACCTGCTTTTTGGAGGTGGCGATCGTCACGGTCGCATCAGAATCTACTGCCCGGATCTGCCGGTACACACGCTGCACCATGGATTCGTACTCGCCGTCTTCTGCTTTGAATATCTTGATGAACTGCTTGGAGCGGATATCATTCGACAATGGCCAAAGACGCTTGCCCGATCCGCCGGACAACAATACAATATTCATAAAATCTTCCTCGTCTTTCTTAACGCTCTGCGCGCATCGGATTATTTAAGAAATCTTCGTAGGAGAGACGGATTCCCTCCTCAAGCTCGGTCTTGTAGTGCCAGCCCAATCCTTCTGCCTTGCTTACATCCAAAAGCTTGCGCGGTGTTCCGTTCGGCTTGGAGGCATCCCATTTGATCTCCCCCTCGTATCCGATTACCTTTGCCACAAGCTCTGTCAGCTCCTTGATGGTCAGCTCCTTGCCGGTTCCGGCATTGACCGTTTCATCTCCGGAATAGTTGTTCATCAAAAATACACACAGATCTGCGAGATCATCTACATACAAAAACTCGCGGAGCGGTGATCCGTCTCCCCAACAGGTAACCTCAGGAAGATTGTTGATCTTTGCTTCATGGAAGCGCCGGATCAAAGCTGGAAGCACATGACTGTGCGTCGGATGATAATTGTCATTCGGTCCATAAAGATTGGTCGGCATCACGCTGATATAATCGGTTCCGTACTGCTTGTTTAAGAACTCGCAGTATTTCAGTCCGGAGATCTTCGCCAGCGCATAAGCTTCGTTGGTCTTTTCCAATTCGCTGGTAAGCAGGCAGCTCTCCTTCATCGGCTGCGGTGCCATACGCGGATAGATGCAGGATGAGCCTAAAAATTCCAGCTTCTTGCATCCATTCTTCCATGCGGAATGGATCACATTCATCTCAAGGATCATATTCTCATACATAAAGTCCGCAAGTGCCTCCGCATTTGCGACAATACCGCCTACCTTCGCAGCGGCAAGGAATACATACTCCGGCTTCTCCTTTGCGAAGAACTCCTCAACCGCATCCTGTCTGCACAGGTCAAGTTCCTTGTGGGTGCGTGTGATGATATTCGTATATCCCTGCTTTTCAAGGCAGCGCACGATTGCGGAGCCTACCATTCCTCTATGTCCTGCAACATATATCTTTGCATTTTTTTCCATCATTTTCTTATCCTTCTTTCCTATGTCCTCCGGCTATCCTTCCGCCGGCAGATTGCATTCTTATGCCCGCGCCGCTGCTTCCTTCTTAGCAAGTTCCCTATCATGTTCAGCCATGATCCGGACGAGTTCCTCGTAGGAGGTCTTCTGCGGATTCCAGCCTAATACGGTCTTCGCCTTGGTCGGATCTCCCCACAGATTGTCCACATCGGTCGGACGGAACCACTCCGGATTTACGCACACAAGCATTTTCCCGGTAGCGGCATCATATCCCTTCTCATCGATTCCGGTTCCTTCCCAGCGGATCGTGATCCCGTTCGCTGCAAATGCCTTCTCCGTGAAGTCACGCACGGTATGCTGTTCTCCGGTTGCGATGACAAAATCCTCCGGTGTCTCATGCTGCAGGATCATCCACATGCACTCTACATAATCCTTCGCATATCCCCAGTCACGCAAGGAATCCATGTTGCCGAGCTCCAAGTGATCCTGAATGCCCTCTGCGATACGTCCTGCGGCAAGCGTGATCTTACGCGTAACAAAGTTCTCTCCGCGGCGCTCAGATTCATGGTTAAACAGAATACCGTTTACCGCAAACATTCCATACGCCTCGCGGTACTCCTTGACGATCCAGAAGCCGTACTGCTTTGCAACTGCATAAGGGCTGTACGGATGGAACGGAGTTGTCTCGCGCTGCGGAACCTCCTCCACCTTTCCAAACAATTCGGAGGTGGATGCCTGATATACCTTTGTCTTCTTCGTCAGACCTAAGATGCGGCAAGCCTCCAAGATGCGCAGTACGCCAAGCGCATCCACGTCACCGGAATACTCCGGTACATCAAAAGATACCTGCACATGGGACTGTGCTGCAAGGTTATAAATCTCATCTGGCTGTACAAGACCGATGATGCGGATGAGCGAAGAAGAATCTGACAAATCTCCATCGTGAAGTGTGATCGCATGCTTTGCGATCAGATGATCGATGCGGGCAGTGTTGGAGATCGATGCACGTCTTGTAATTCCATGTACCTCATAGCCCTTCTCGAGCAAAAACTCTGCGAGATAAGATCCATCCTGTCCTGTGATTCCGGTAATCAATGCTTTCTTTGCCATATACTTGTTCTCCTTTATATCATGCTTACTGTTTTATTACTTACCGTCAGATATTGATCGGCTTTTTGTTTGCGCTATTGTATATATTATACACAGTTTTCTTTCTTTTTCTATGATATTTCTTGATACTTCATTGTACAATATTGACTTTTTCTTTTTTCTACCATATGCTACAACTATCAGCCACGGAAAGGAACTTTATACATGAATGACTCCCTTTTTCACGGAAGCCTTGTAACATCAAGGCGAATCCTATATACACCCTCCGCCTTTGCAAGAGGCAATCTATTGCATCTGCAGGAGACCGGTACACTTCAGGCGCAGAAGCCGCATACCAGCGCCCGCGAAAATCTGGCATCCTACCTGTTTTTCGTCGTTGTCTCCGGTTCCGGTTCCCTAGACTATAATGGAAAAACCTACTCCTTAGCCGCCGGGGACTGTGTCTTTCTCGATTGCCATAATGCCTACTCCCATCACACCGAGCAGCATCTGTGGCAGCTAAAGTGGGTACACTTTTATGGTCCGAATATGAACAGCATCTATGAAAAATACTTAGAACGCGGTGGACACCCGGTCTTTCATCCTGACAGCGTTGCGTCATATATTTCCCTGT
>CAVDTR010000023.1:12318-14745 GCA_963612015.1 Lachnospiraceae bacterium
CTGCGTGCGTATACCCGCGCGCAATATCCTCCGGTATCAGATCCAGCACAACTGCTGCATCCTTCACCGCGTGATCCAGTGGAAAAAACTTAACGATCTCCCGAAGAAGTGTTGTTGCATCGATACCCGGATAGGAGATCACGCGCTGTCCCACCGTATAAGCCGGGAAATTGGCATCTGCGATCACCAGCTCGTCTCCATGTCCCATATCACATAATGCTTTCAGCAGATCCCCCGTTAAAAGCTTGCTGACACCTTTTAACATATAAAATCCTCCTCGAATAAATTTTATACAAATGCACTCTCCCAGACATCCACGCCGCTGTCCTGAAAGATTGCAGACAGCCGCTCATGCAGCATCTGTCTGGTTATCCCTTTCTTTAAGATCACCATCAGAAAACCGCCACCGCCTGCTCCAGCGATAAATCTCGCATCGATCAGATCCTCACACGCGAGGAAGATCTGGTCAATACACCGGTTCGTTGAGCCGGCATCCAGTTGCAGGGAAAGTTTCCAATGCTCATTTAAAAGATTCGCGAATGCATCGATATCACCCATCTGCAGATAAAATGCCATGAGTGCCGCCACCGGCTTCATCGCTTGAAGCGCCTGCACCGATTCCGGTCGCGCCCCGATATATCCGCCTACCACGTCCCGCAGAAGATTTCTCGCCAGTCTCCGCTGTCCGGTGTAAATGACGGCAAAGCGTTCCTGCAGCTCCTGCATCGCTGCCTCCGGCACAGTGATCTCCTGTACCCGGATCTTTTGCTCCAGCCCCGGTTCCGTGGTGATCAGCTTGATTCCGTTTGTCAGTCCGCCAACCTGATCCTGCCAGCCTCCACCGGTACTCATGATCTGCTCCATGCAAAGAACGATCTCATAGATCTCACTGTTTGTCTTATCCAGTCCGAGGAAAGAAAAAATGCCCTTCACGCAGGCTCCCGCAAGAATACTGCTCGTTCCAAGTCCTGAACCTTTCGGGATTCCTACCACCTGTGTGGACAGGTAAATTCCTCCGCCAATCCGTCTTAAAATCTCTTCGAGACTCTCATCATCCGCCCCCTGCGGTACGATCCCGCACGCGATCAGCGCTGCCTTATGCAGTGCAAACGGATCATACGGATCATGACAGGCAAGGATTTCCGCCTTGGTACGGATCACACCGTGCGCACCGATGTCTTGACTTTCAAACTCCACCACATACTCTACCAGCCTGCGGACAATGATCTGGACCGGAAGTATTCCGTTTAAGCTGATTGCCGCATTAAGCACGATGCCACCGTTCTCATTGCAGTACGGAGGCGTGTCCGTCCAGCCTCCGCCCCAGTTGACACGCACCGGAAGCTTAACATGTACTTCATCTTTTGCAATGCGGTACGCTTTGGAATCCGGCAGCTTCTTTACCGCCTGTTCATATACCGTATCGCAAATCTCGCCGAAGCAGCACTGCTGCGGGTACTCGTAGTTGTGCCCGTCAAAGACGAGGTTCTTCTGCTTCATATACTCTGCCAGCGCATAGTAGATGCGGATCTTTGCCGAGAAGTCCATCTCCTTCGCATCCTGCATCAGCGTCCGGTAGATCCCCTCTGTGATGTTGCACGTTCCAAAAACAGAAAATGCCTCCTGATAGTAGGTCCCGCCAAGCAGCTTTTCGATAAATTCATGACACAGTATCCGGTTTTTCAGGTCCTCCTGATATGCAAGGATCTTCTTCATATCCGCCAGATTGTAGCTCTCACACAGACTCATACGCGGCATTGCAAGCCATGCATCACGCACCGCCTCAAGCTCCTTCCCGCTCTTCTTTTGCGCGACAAGTTCATAAAGCCGCAGCGCCCATGCGACCGAATCCGCCTCCGCGTCACACACCGGATAAAGCTTCGCATTCCAAAGAGCCTTCGTATCCAGATCGTCCTGTTCCCACAGATCCTCATCCTTTAATTCCAGTTGCAGGATCACATCCGGCAGTGTCGAGCAAAGAAACGGTGCCTGCTCTGCCACAGTTGCCTTCGGGTTGTCCTGCACACCGTAAATGCGCGTCACATACCGGTCATTCTGAAGCGGCAATCCATGTACAACCACCTGCGCCGGGATCGCAACGTCTCTTAGCTTGACATTGGACAACACACTTCCGTATCCGACCGTCGACTCATCCAGCACATAGCTGTCCTCGATATAGGCTCCCTCCTGCACCTTTGCCCGATGTCCGATGTAGGAATTGTAGGATGCAAAGTGGTTCTCCCCGCCTCCGGTCGTTGCCACCTTCGCCTTCCAGTTTAAGAACTCATACTCGTCAAGCTCCTGTGTCACAAGCGCCAACAGCTCATGCGTTGTTCCAAAGTGAATGAATTTTGCCGGGGACAGGCAGATCAGCTTCATGGAAAATGACTCGATTGCCTTCCATATCTTCGTGCGGCAGTCGTGAAG
>CAVDTR010000023.1:14819-45536 GCA_963612015.1 Lachnospiraceae bacterium
ATAGATCCCCGTAGAAGCTTATCCTTGCACGGTCATTTACAAACGCATCAAATTTCGCATCGTCCACTTTTCCATCCGTTGCGATCAGACCGTACAGGGCATTCAAAAGATCCACATCCATAAGAATTGCCCCCGTATCCAGATCAACGGCTCCATGCTCGTTGACCGCGCCGATCTCCCTCAGGCTCTCCACCGTCTGTTTATGTAAGAAGTGCTTTACCTTTCCATGTCCGTCATTTAAAAAGACGCCATGATCCTTGCCGATCTCCACCGGTTCTTTGATGGAGATTGCCGCTGCACCCTCTAACTGTCCGTCGATCTGCAGCGGATTGAACAAGAGCAGGACATCGCCGGAAAGAACAAGCATCCCCTCCCGGATCCGGGACGGCACACCGGACATTCCGATAATAAACTCGTCAAAAAGCGTGGAACCTCTTCCATCCGACAGTTCCCTCGGAACCGGCGAGAACAGCTTTCCGATCGCCGAATACTGCGGCACGCGCTTGCTGTCTCCGCCGGAATGGATCACCAGAATACGCTTTCCTGCAAATACCGGCTCATCGCCGCTCTCCTGCGCCAGATAACGCATGACATTAAAGGTTGCACCGCCGGAACCGACACGCTTTCCATCCGGGTCTGGGATTACCGCATAGGTCGTCGAAGCGGGAAGCAGATTCTGCTTTAAACGTTCCGCGATCTGCATCCGAAATGCCTCCGCCTGTGCCTCATTCGACGCTGTCAGTATCACATAATCCCACTTGGCAAAATTTGTCTGGTGAATGCTTCTGCAATAATCCTCCCACGAATCGATGTAGGACTGCTGCAAAAACAGTGAACTCATTTTCTTGTAATTTATCGTTGATGTCTCCATACGTCTCCCTCGTAAAGAAAAACTGAAATAATAACATTATGTTATCATTCCAGCCAAATCGTGTCAAACCTGATTCAAAAGGGTCTGGCTTATGCCAGACCCTTGATTTTCGTATAATTTTACCTTTTTTCTCTAACTAAGATCAAATAATTTAATCTGTTATGATATAAGAGCCACTAATCGTAATTGTTTCATCGCTCAGATTCTGTACATATACACTGTACTTTCCATCCGATAACACTGAAAATTCATGAGCGGTTGTTCCTTCACCAGGAACATATAATCTTGATCCATCCGGTCTAATAATCCCCATGTGATATTCCGCATCAGACGGACTACTTACGACTAGCACAGTAATCTTCTGTCCTGCAGTTGCTGTGAAATCGGGAGTCTTCTTTGAACGATTCTTCTTTATTTCCCATTCAAAACCAGAGACTGTTCTTGCACCATAAGTTTCTGTAACTTCACCAACTTCTTCTATAACCCCAGCATCCAAACCAGCTACAATGTATTCTGTCATGCCATCGTCAGCTATCTGAGTCTCCGTAGAGTCCTGTGTCTCCACGACAGAAGAATCATACAAACGAATATATGCATTCGCAATACCGATCGTCGCTGCAGATACCGTTATCGTACTAATGCCAAACACCGTCACCATTGTCAAGCCAGCCAAAAATTTCTTTTTCATACTCATATCACGATCACTCCTTTTAATCTTGATAATGCGTACTTCCAATTCAGATGGCTTCTCCACCAGATTTGATTGTGTCATGCTTGTTGCTTCTCTGAACTCCGGTCTCATGCCAAGCAAGGTTCGAAAATAATACCCTGCACCTCCGACATAGATCTGCGTCGAATTGTCACAGGCATATTCACCCCAGCTATTTACCTTCGCTCCAAACCATCGTACAAACGGATTGAAGAAGTGGTAAGCATACGCCATCAGCGTGCGATGCTTCAGCTTCATCAGATTCTGCAGATAATGCGTCAGTTCATGCGTATAGATTATCTCCAGCTCTTCCTCCGTGTATGTTCCATACGGCAGTATGAAGATCGGGTTATTCAGTCCGAAGATCTTCGGACTGTTGTCCCATTCGCTATACACGACACGAAAATCCCTTGCATCCAGTCCATTGCTCGCACATGCCTCTATGAAGCTATGCCAGCAGAAGTTGTTGACAAATGATGCCTTCATATATCTGCGCCGCAGCCTGACCATCTCGGAAATGTACCGGAAGTGAAAATAAACGACACCAACCAGCCATATCGAAACGAATGCAACACTGATCTTCTCAATTAAAGGCGTATACCGAAACAGGAAGCCTCCCCATTCGTTGTACAACAGATTGTCTATTGCCAATATCAGAAATGACAACGGAAAGAACCAAAACGGTACAACGCCTTTCATCACATGAAATATGATATTGATAAATCCAAGCCGCTCCAGTATAAATGCAAGTAGCAACCAACATAGAAACAGAATCGACGCTGTCAACGAGGTAAGTAAAACTACGTATGCCAGATCAATCGTCCAAGCCATCCAGCAAATCCCTGATTCTTCCTATCTCATCTTTAGACAGCTTCTTGTTGTCACACAATGCAGCCATCATAGTCGATGTATCTCCCTTAAACCAGAACTCTTCTGCCTCGTTTAAGAATTTGGTCGTATACTCCTTCTCTGACTTGAGCGGATGAACGTAAGCGATTCTTCCCTTGCGGTAAGTCTTTACAAAGCCTTTCTCTGCAAGTCTCTGCAAGAAAGTAACCACTGTTGTACGCGCATAATCCTTTCCAAACCGAGTACGAAGTTCATCAATCAATTCCGGTGTAGAAATATCCTCCTCGGAATCCCACACAACTTTCATAATGAGAGTCTCACAACCACTGATCTCTCTTCCTAATATCTGTTCTCTCATAAGGCACCTCACTTTTGTTACCCGTCGACAAGATTAGTGTATCTGTTATATCGACAAAGGTCAATCATTTGTTATTTTTGTGTTTCTTTTTTTGAATAAACAAGATTTGTCATTCCTACAATCTGTTTACGGAAGAATATTACCCCAAATTCGACATATAAGCAATCTTTTTTTTCGACATTTTTAAACCCGGCGTCACTTCTTTTGCAAGCCGAAAAAAGCTCTGATTTTTTCAGAATGTATTAGTCCCTGCGGAAAATGTCCCGCGTGTAGACCTTGTCCTCTACGTCATCAAGACAGGTATCATAACGGTTGGCTATGATCGCGTCACTGCGCTTCTTAAAGGCCTCCAGATCGTTGACTACCTCGCTTCCAAAGAATGTTGTTCCATTTTCGAGGGTAGGCTCGTAGATGATCACCGTTGCGCCCTTTGCCTTGATCCTCTTCATGATTCCCTGAATACTGCTCTGCCGGAAATTATCAGAATTGGACTTCATAGTCAGGCGGTAGACACCAACCACAACGTGGCGTTCTTTTCCAGCATCATACGCATTGTCCTCCGCATAACTGTAATAGCCCGCCTGCTGCAGAACACGATCCGCGATAAAATCCTTGCGGGTACGGTTTGCATTGACGATTGCCTCGATCAGATTCTGCGGTACGTCGGAATAATTTGCCAGAAGCTGCTTCGTATCCTTCGGCAGACAGTAGCCGCCATATCCAAAGGACGGATTGTTGTAATGATCCCCGATACGCGGGTCGAGGCTGACGCCCTCAATGATCTGGCGGGTATTCAGTCCTTTCATCTCCGCATAAGTGTCCAGCTCATTAAAATAGCTGACGCGGAGCGCAAGGTAGGTGTTGGCAAAAAGCTTAACCGCCTCCGCCTCCGTTCTTCCCATGATCAGTGTCGGAATATCCTTCTTGATCGCGCCCTCCTGCAAGAGATCTGAAAACTCGTTCGCCTTAGCAACCTGCTTTTCATCCTCCAAATCAGTTCCCACAATGATACGGGATGGGTACAGATTATCGTATAGCGCGCGTCCCTCTCGAAGAAATTCTGGACTGAAAAAGATATTGTCGCAGTTGTACTTTTTGCGGACAGTTGTCGTGTATCCGACCGGGATTGTCGACTTGATGATCATCGCGGCTTGCGGGTTACATTCCAGCACAAGCTCAATGACCGCCTCCACCGCGGAGGTATCGAAAAAGTTCTTGTTGCTGTCATAGTTTGTCGGTGCGGCGATCACAACAAATTCCGCGTTGCTATATGCAAGCTTTGCGTCTATTGTCGCAGTCAAATCCAGCTCCTTGTTTGCAAGGTAATCTTCGATCTCCGCGTCCACGATCGGCGACTTTTTTTGATTGATCAGATCCACCTTTTCCGGAATGATGTCCACCGCGTAGACCTTGTTATGCTGTGCTAAAAGCACTGCGTTGGATAACCCCACATAGCCGGTTCCGGCTATTGCTATTGTTTTGTTCATACTCTATCTCCACCTTACCATTCGTTTGATCGGTTGCTGCCTCTCCCTTTGCGGCAACACTTAAGCATGCCATCTGCCATGCAAAAGCCTGCGGTTTAAGACAACCGCCAGTCTGACCTGTCCATGTAAAAGCAAAAAGGTCAGCAGCTTGTCCCGAAAACAGTAATACCGCCGCTTAATTCCATGGCTTCCCGCCACACTGATATATAGTGAAAAATGGTTTATTCTGCGATAAATCCCATCTTCCTTTTCTTTTTTAACAACACTTTTTAAGATCTCAATGCTTTCCGCTGTCGGACGCTGTTCGATCCCTCTTCCGGTCTCGTTCGACAAAGACCATAAAAGCGCCTGTTTTTGCAGCTCGCATCCGAAGCGCTCCTCCGCTGCATCATCCAGATTGGCATTTTTTAACGCCTCCCAAAAGAAAGCTCTCAGCAGTCTGTGCTTCTCATAAAAATCCTCCAGATACCGATCCTTTTCCTTTCGATTATGGCTCTCTGATCCCTCATGGATGTACCAGGTATATACCGTCTTTTTCTCTATGCAAAAACACTTTGCATGAACCAGCGCGAGCGTGAGAAAAATCCAGTCGTCCTCATAATCACAGAATCGGTAAAAAGATATATTATTCTCCTTAAGAAATTCTGTCCGGAACATACAGCACCATACAGATCCACTGATACTGCAATCCGGATAATCCACCAGACCACGCATCACAAGCGTCTGCAGATACTGCGGATATGCCGCGTCATCGCTCGCAATATATTTAGCAGACCGCTCCATACATGCTTCGCTCTCGGTTCCGTCATGTATGCTTTCTGCCCCCTTATCCTCGCAGGTCAGGCTATCATAGTCTCCCCGGATATTATTTGCCGCCGCCTGCACAAAATCTGCCTGTCCGGCTGTAATATCCTCATAAAGCACTAACAGCATGTCCTGCTTTACAAAATCATCCTGATCCACAAAGCAGATATACTCACCCCTCGCCTTAGAAAGCCCGGTGTTGCGGGCATCTGCGATACCACCATTTGGCTTTGTAACAGGTTGTACACGGTCGTCTTTTTCACTAAGCTTTGCAAGCAGGTCACCACTTAAATCCGTGGAGCCGTCGTTTACAAACACAAGCTCCACTCCGCCAGCCTCCGGCGGAAGCATGTCTGCCGCTTTGCAGAGCTGTCTATACATCTGTTGAATAAAGTGTTCCCCGTTGTACACCGGAATCACAACACTAATCATGGTAGTTTCTTCCTATCCGTTTTACTTATCGGCGTTTCCAGCCTGCGCCAGCCCTTAACGTGCCTGTCACACCTCGATCAACTGCCAGCCGGGCATATAGATGCCCTTTGCATCACACTCGCGGTTCCATTTATCCGGCGCGATCACGATCTTATCCGGATTTTCACACAAAAACTGCCCCCACCAGCTAAACGTGCTATTGGAGATGATAAAATGCTTACAGCTATACATCAGCCGCAGTTCCTCATAGTCCGGATTGTCCAAATCCACATATTCGACCTGATAGCCAGAAAAAACATAATTTTCGCGTATCCATTCAAGCTCCGTGTGGTTGTTGGAAAAAATGTAAAAAACAGCATTCGCCTTTTGCTTTCTGATGCGTTCCATCGCCCGCTCATAATAAGTGCGGTCACACACATTCAAGTGTGCATATTCCGGTGCAAGATAGTCGCCTCTGCGAATATGCACACATATGGACTCCGTAGCCTGCATCTGCTCGATCCATTTCCGGTTTGCCTGCGAAGGCCGCGTTTTTACCCGAAGTTCATCCCGCAGCAAAGGCTCCATGTCCGTCCAGTACCGGTAGGTCTGAAAATTGCCCTCCACATACTTTATATTGCGTGCGCAGATACCCGTATCGATCTGCCAGCTTCCATCCGCCTGCACGTTAATTCCGGTATATGCCTGCGGCAAATACGTCTCCTCCGTGGTAAAAAATCCCTTGGCAGCAAGGCGTTGAATGTATCGTCCGGGCAGTTTTTGAAACAGGGCGCACTTGCGGGCAAGCTTCTTCGTCAGACTTATCCTGTGAAGCAGCGGCTCCTGAAAGGCTTCTGCCATCTGCGTCTGTGCCTCATCACACGGCTCGCAGCAATCTGCTACATTCAGGTGAAACAATGCATCTGCACGGTTGTCTGTATTCTTAAGATGATATCCGGTCAGCCGGATTCCTGTATCTTTGCCGGTAAGCTGTAGCTTCCGCGCAAACGCATATTGGAACATCTGGTTGCCCAGTCCACCGCCAAGTGTAAGAATAACCATATGCTTCCTCTCTATAATGCGATAATTTGTGCGCGTAGCTGCTCATCCGTCACAAGCATCGGCTCATGATCCATCGCACGCAGCCACATCAAGCCATCCGGAAGCGGATTGATCTTCTTTTCCAGCTTCGGCATCTCATTATAAAGAGCCAGATCTTTAAAGATTACCGGCATATTCAAGCCTGCCTGTGTGAAAAACAGTACCGTTGTGAAGAAACGTGAGATATTAATCTCGGTCGGATTCGGTACTCCATTCGTATCATAAGCAAAATCCACGCCAAAGATGCCATGTGGCTTGTCATCTACCGCCTTAACCGTCTTGATTGCAATATCGGTCACCACATCATCGCTGCATGTGGTTCCGACCTTCGTAACGCCGGTGACTCCGGATGCAGAGCGGTTTCCATGAATCCATCCGGTTCTCTTTCTCGTCTGTGCAACGACAAGCTCACCTTCCCACCAGATGGAAAGCCATGTGATCGTCCGGGATGTCAGCATCTGTGCAGCGATAAAATCGCCCCAGCCGTTATAACGGTCGATCCACGCCTTTGCCATCACATAATCGTTCGTCGGGATGGAACCCATTCCACCACCACCCATGTCATTGGCTCTAAGCCAGATCTGTCCGTTGCTATCTCCAAGTTCGGAAAATGCCCGCTTCAAATCACTCTCATCATTGATAAACTGATTTTCCGGCACGGTAATCCCTGCCTTCTTAAATGCATTCCAGGATTTCCACTTGCTGACACAGGTATCAATAACCTCATGACGCGGCATGAACACTTTCGTTCCCATCTCCATGATGTCATCCCGGATCAAAGAAGCATGATATACTTCCAAGTCATTCTGAAAATGGATCAGTCCCGGTCTTTCCGCCGCGAGTACCTTCATCAGCTCGTCCTTGTATTCCGGTGTATTGGCGTATGGCACTACATAGCGTCGCTTCGCTGCTGACATTGCAAGATCCGATGGGATCGATCCCATCCCGATGATCTCCTCTTTCTTCTCACTTTGCAAAAGGGATCTGATAACTCCCTCCGAAGGCGCGCCGCCGGCACCGCCGATCAATATTTTTTCCATATATCATTCCTCCGAAACGATACTTGTCTCTTAATATTCTATAGGTATTCTTTTATATTAGCATGAAAAAGGGAAATAGACAATGTGCCACCGCAACATTGTCTATTGTAAAAAATCATTTTTCTGATTGCTTTCGCATAACAATTCCTGCCACAACTCCAAATGCCACCATATACACCGGCTCTGTCAATATCTGTGGTCCATTCAGCATCCCCTGCGTAAAATACGTTACAATAATCATACATCCAAGCAGCGCAACATCCCTTTTTCCGGTTAACCGGATGCATTTTACAAGAAGTCCGATAAGAAGTCCTGCCATAAGGATCGTCCCTACAACTCCCGATGTCAAAAGTGAATTTAAGAAGATGTTGTGTGCATCCTGTATGATTTCCCCTCCAAGCTGGCTCTCCCCCGCTACCGCAAGTGCCTGTTGGACATTGTTAAAGCCATAGCCAAATAGTTTGTTTAGCAATGGAGCATTTGTAAATGTTTTCCAGGATTTTTCCCAAATCTGAAAACGTGTCCCTGTCCAGCTTGCTTCACTGGCAATCTGCCAGCTATAAATTGTCCATTTAAATACGCCAAGCATTGTCACGGGCAAAACAACCATAAGCACAATGCAAAATTGCTTCCATATTCTTCTGCCCTTCCACCATACCAAAGAACCAACCAGAATAAAAATCCACAGCATGATCGTCAGTCCCCAGTGCAGCTTCATCTGAAACAGGAGCGCTGATATTCCCCAAAAACGCACTTGCCGGATATAGCTCCAGCAGATCCACACCCCAAACACCGCTGCATCCAAAAGGAGCAACGCCGCTACAAGCCTAAACCACTTCTTGGGATGTGCGCAAACATAAATGAAAAGTATATAAAACATTACGATCCATGCGAGATATATGCTATCCGAACAGCAGCAAATACCGCCTGCATACGCCAGCAACAATGCCACTGCAAAGACAATCTTTGAAAACAGTTCCTCGCACAGCATAAACAATACCAATAGTACAGCGATGATCAGACAATTAAATGCAGCATTGTAATTGACCTGACCGATCGTACTGATAAAAATAGGCTTCTCCTCTTCGATCAGGTTACTATACATTCCAAGTGGATCAATCCCCCAGCGGTTTAAGATCTGAAGTATACTGACAATCCCTGATCCAAACAGGAATGTCCATGTAAGAATCGGTGTCCATGTCAAATGCTTCCAAAGAAGGTACGCGCACAATAATCCTACTATATATACTAGCAAGCCTGTGCATTTTGCCCCATATCCCAAGAATGCCTCCGACTTATCGATACTAATTCCAAATGATATACCCCAAGAAATCAAAAAAGCTACCAGCAGCAGACGCTCGTGCCCCAGTCGCTGCACCGGCGTTTTTGTTTTTGAGGAGAAATGATCGATCAGCCCAAATGCCGCCATTGCAATCACAAAATTGATCCCACCAAATAGAAATGCCAGCCGTTTCGCCTGCATGATATCTATATAGTTATTATGAAAAAAGAGGGGAAATACCAGACACATATATGCGATAAAGATCCTTGCACTTGACTCTTGTAACTTTTTCATATGATCTCCTAACTTAACTTTGCCGGATGTAGTTTCCTATAAAGCAAAATATCGCCAGTCATCCTATGGATGGCTGGCGATACTATTCTATCACATTTTTATTTCTTTGTGGTTACAATTACAGAACTTGACCAACCTGAGTAGAATGTCTTACCACCGACAGTCTTGTATGTACGAACCTGTACATAGTACTTCTTATTTGCAGAAAGCTTTGTAACAGACTTGCTGGTAGTAGTGTTCTTGCTAAGCTTAACCGTTGTTGCACTTGTAAACTTGCTGCTGGTAGAGTAGCGTACCTGATATCCGGTTGTCTGTGTTGCCTGCTTCTTCCAAGTTACCTTAAAGCCCTTAGAGGTTGCCTGAATCTTGGAGATAGAGGTCTTCTTCGGGTTGATCTTAAATGTTGCACTCTTAGTACCTGTGCAGGATCCGGTTCCTGTAACCTTAACAGTTGCAGTTCCAACCTTCTTATTATTAGAGTATGCAACAGTATAATTTGTAGAAGCGATCACATTGCCATTTGCATCCTTAACCGTTACGGCAGGAGTCTTAGCCTTGCCATCATATGTGTAGGTCTTCTTTGATAAAGTGACGGTTGCAATCGATACTGCTGTTTCAGTTCCGTTACCTGCTGTGGAAACCGTTGAATCTGTTCCATTCCCCGCCGTTGTAACCTTATTCGTAGTGCCATCGCCTACGGTTGTTCCGTTTCCTGCGGTCACAGCCTTAAGCACATTACTTGCAAACAACTGTACCGGAGTTACCTGTACCATCGCAGCGCAGATGCAAGCTGCAAGAAATGCTGCAAATGAACGCTTAGCAGTCTTTTTGTTGAAGTTCAATTTTAATTCTGTCATGAATAATCCTCCCTAATGACTAAATTTTTTCCATACCTTCACACTAGCATAATCTGTCCTCTATTTCAATTCATTTTTTCATTCTTAAGACATTCTTAATTTCCTTCCCGTCAGTACAGCACCAGAACCGTATCCGGTTGCAATTCCTGAATAAGAGTTTCTGCTGCCTCCACATTATCATAGTAATATGAGTAGACAACCTCACTTGTATCCAGCGCCAAAAAAGAGGCAATATACCAACTGAAAGAATTGGATAATATCAAAATCCGTTTCGGATTGTTCACTGTATTCTGGTTGTAGATTGCGCACAGGTAACTGTTACGGATACGGTTAGTGCTATATATGGTAAGTGCGGAGGAGCGCTCCTCCGCAAGCATCTCCATATCCAGGCACGCCTCCTCATATATGCCGCGGTACTGCACATTCCTGTATCCATCTACAAACAGCAGCTCTGTCGCCTGCGATGGGAACAACATAGTCACATTTTCTTGAGCCTCAATATTGTTTGTTGAGTATTGTTCCACGGCAAACTGCTTCGTCTCAAATAAACTACTGTCATACGAGTAGCCCATGCTCTGATTTAGCTCCTGTGTAATCTCTTTCGTTGCAATAAGCGCAGATGGGATTGTCCAGTGTCCATCATGTAAAAAGAAACCACCGTCCGCACTCCATCCGCTGTCCTGCATCGCGTTCCTTAGATCCAGCCATCCAACACCATGCGTACTTAACGTCTCAAGCAGTTCATCCGCGTTTTCGTTCTCACAGACCGAAGCCCCCCACGGAATTATTCCGCTATTGCCGCTTGTCCTGTATGGTGGCTGGACAAATAAGAAGCCTACTCCATTTTCTGATGCACATTCCGCCATTGCTATAATTTGTTCCGCCTTCTCCGACATATCACTCTTTTCGGTTGCCGTGTAAGCGACACCGCGCTTTAGGAAGAACTCGGTTTCATTCTCCCTTGCATATACCGGTTCCCAGCACATCAGACCGTCAAACAAGCTATTTATATCTTTAAACGTAAAATATCCTGCATATTTTTGTGTACAGTAAGTCTCCACTTTATTCTCTGCAGCAAATACCTTGTTTTTCAACCGCTCAAGCTTTGTATCACCGATGGCAGCCTCATGCTCTTGCGCAGTCTTTTCCTCCTGCACCTGTGCCTGTGTCTTCTCGTAGATTCCACGCAAGAAAACAAGCTCCTCTGACGGTTCGCTCTCTATCTCTGATGGACGCTTCTCCATCACATCGCCCCATGTGTAATCGGCGATCACCTGAAGCAGCCGGTTCTCCATTCCCAGCCTGTCTACCAGTATCTCCTTTGCCAGCAGCCGCGCCCCGATCAGCAATAGTGAAAGCATCAAAAAGCCGATCATAATGTTTACAATTATATTTTCAAATTTATGCTTCATACAATATACACTCACTCAGAAATTAAAATAGATGAACGGATTATATGCAGAAACAGCACACTTTGCTATGCATACAATAAATATCGGAACTGCCAGAGCATAGCGTAAGGTTCTTCGATTATGTCCAATAAACTTACTCTTTTTTGCCAGAAAATCCCCCACCGGAGCTGCAAAGATAATTGCAATTACAAGCACAAGCCAGCTTCCGGAGAATGCCGACGCAGCATTTAAATCCCACGCTTTGCCTCTACCACCAAACATTGTGGCAAGATAATCTCCAGCAGTTGCCAGACTGTCCGCCCGAAATACAACCCACAGGAGGATAACCCACGCCACCGTCCATATATGCCCCGGCATCTTGCCACATGCAGTCTTGTGGAATGCCCGCTCAATCAGTATGAGAACAAAATATCCCATTCCCCATACAATAAAAGTCCAGTTCGCCCCATGCCAGATTCCGGTCAGCAGCCATACCACAAAGGTATTACAAATGGTCCTTGCCAGCCCCTTCCGGTTACCTCCGAGCGGGATGTAGACATAATCCCGAAACCATCCCGACAACGAGATATGCCACCTTCTCCAAAACTCGGTAATACTCGAAGCAATATAGGGATAGTTAAAGTTTTCCGCAAAATGGAATCCAAACATACGTCCCAATCCGATTGCCATATCTGAATATCCGGAAAAGTCATAATAGATCTGCAAGGTATATGCAATGGCACCAAGCCATGCCATTGCCACGGAAAGCTCTCCCTCCTTTGAGAGATAAAACGCGTTATCTGCCAAAATACCCATATAGTTTGACAATATAACCTTTTTCCCCAATCCATACACAAACCGAATAAAGCCGTCATTAAAATCTGTGCGGTTTTCTTTTCGGTCATCAATCTCCGCAGCAATCTGGCTGTATCGCACGATCGGACCTGCGACCAGTTGCGGAAACATGGAAACATAGAGTGCAAACTTGTGCAATGATTTCTGCGGTTTTACCTTTCCCGCATATACATCGAATATATAGCTCAATATCTGAAAAGTAAAAAATGAAATTCCAATCGGTAACTGGATATCTGTAGTAACAAAATTGCGATCCAGCAGATATCCGACATTTGAAAGAATAAAATTCAAATACTTAAATACCAAAAGAATTCCAAGATTCCACACAATAGCGGCTATCAGCCAGCCCTTGTTTCCTGTAAGGCACTTTGAGATCAGCCAGTTCACCAGGATTGAACCGATCATGATCCAGATAAACACCGGTTCACCCCATGCATAAAAAAGAATGCTGGCTGCCAAAAGCCAGATGTTACGGAACTGTCTGGACTTCCACCACGGATTGAAGTAACCTATTATTACGATCGTCAAAAATACAAATAAAAATACAGTTGAAGAAAATAGCATATCCGTTCTATCCTTTTCCGAAGAAAAAGCCAGTCATCCTGCGATGACTGGCTTCCATTCCCGTCTGAATTACTTTGTTACTACCACTGAGGCATCTGACCATGCTGAATAATAATTCTTACCATCGACACTTGTATATGCTCTTACCTGCACATAATACGTCTTGCCCGCTTTCAGCCCAGTGACCTTTGTGCTGGTCTGACTTGCAGACTTAACCTTAACTGTCTTGGTGGAAGCGCTGCTAAACTTTTCGCTTGTTGAATAGCGAACCTGATAGCCTGTCACATCGGAAGCTGCCTTTTTCCATTTAACAGTAAATGCCTTCTTTGCAGCGGTAGTGCTCTTTACCTTAGTTGCTGCCGGAAGGATCTTAAATGTCCTTTCGAGTGTGCCGGAATAGTGGTCTCCCGTCAGTTCCACAACGACTGTTGCTATACCAACTTCCTTGTTATTATTATAAGAAACAATATAGGAATCTCTGGAAAGCTTCTCTCCGGAAGCATCCTTTACCTGAACATCCGGAATTATCAGCTTGCCGGTATAGGTAACCGTGCTCTTGCCAACAGAAAGTGTTGGCACCTTGGATATGGTTGCCTTTTTCTTACTGGTGTATGTCTTGCCGTTCATCTTTACGGTTGCAACATAAGTAACCTTTCCATCTGCTGTTGTTGTTGCCTTCTTGTTAACCGTCTCAGTGATGTTGCAGGCAACATCCTTTGTGCCATCCTTATACTTGCAGGTAAAGGTTGCTGTACATGCGGTTCCATCCTCCGACCACTTAAATGTCGGTGCATTCGGGTAGTAGTGATCATAGGTTGCATTTGCCCCGGTAACTACCTTCCCCTGTGCCATTGCATTGCCGTCGGTTACACATAATGTGCTCTCGACGCCCTTTAAGGTCTCACCAAAGATGCTCTCAGCCGCACCAAATGGAACGAAATTTAAAAAAGCTGCGCATACACATACCGCCATTATAACGGCAACTAGTTTCTTCAAAAAAACCTTTTTGATTTTTAATGATGCTTCCATTTAAAAACCCTCCCTTAGAATTATTTTCATGAATATTATAGTATAATGTAAAAGCATTCGCAATAGGTTACGACTCAACTGCCCGCAAAACATACATCCGCGTGAAATCACCAAAACGGACAAGCTCAGCAGAGTACTCTTTCGACAGGCGGTTCTTTATGATGTTGACCTCATCATCGTCGTCTGCCGCATCAATCCGTTCTGCAATGTAGATCACAACTGTCTCATTATCCGGATGTGCCTCAATATAGTCAACAATCTTGTCCGACCAAGGATTTGCCTGTAAACAGATGTCATCAAAATAACTCATCTGTATCAGGTTTCCGACAATTCCTACTTCTGCATTGGTTCCGTTCATATAGACACAAGGGGAAGTATGATACTGCTTTGCGATCTCATAGCTTGTCCCGGCATCCCTGTATAAGAACTTCGGCTGATATACAAACCATACCATGCAAAACGCAATTATCATATAGCATACCCGCATAATGTTACTGTCAAGTACCCTGCCCACCGTCGAATAGCGCTCGATAACAAAAGCCCAGATCAGTCCGGCAAAAAGTGCAACAAACGGAGTCAGATGGAATGCATACCGCTCCAATGGTCCCACAAGTGCTATGACAAGAAAAGCAAGAGCCGCCGGCACTAATAACAAAACTGCATACTCAGTGTTTTTCGGATAAGCCAGCCTTTTCCCGTGTGTCTTTTTATTCTTTATCGCTCCATAAAACAAAATTAAAATACCGATCGCCCCGACAACTGCACATAGGAGCATTCCTCTTCCCATGTAAAGTGTCATGCGTATAATGTCCGTCACGCATCTTTTCAAAGAATAATCCACCGACAGATTTCCCTGTCCGGATAATGAAGTCAGAATATATGGATAGATCAGCACCATCACCCCAACACCAAGCAATGCAGACACAGAAAACCGCCACAGCTTTTTGTAGCATTTTTTCCCAAGCAGATAAAAGAATACAAACGCACATACAAAAAACGCATAAAACAAATAAAAGTAATGTGTCAGCATTCCCGCACACACGGTTGCAAATATCGCTGGATAGATAAGCCGCGGTCTGTCGCTTTGCAGCAATCGCAAGAGTTCATACGCAAGCAAAAGTGTAAGCAGTGCCAACGGCTGGTACATACGAACCATTGTATAGTTGCTGGTCGCAGACGTGCTTGTTCCATATAAGATCATGAGCATGATCCCAATCTTATGGCTTTCAAACAAGCGCACCCCAAACTGATACAGAATGGCAAGCATAAGTGCCAGAAAAATCAAATTCGGAATAAGTCCCGTCCACTTTGAAAATGTACCGTAAAAGACAGAACATATCGTATGTGTGACCATGTAGTACAGAGGCGGATGTACATCCTGCGTCTGATTGTAGTAAACAGAATCATACGCAAAACGCTCCCCCTTATTGACCACAATGTAATTCATCAGATCTTTGCCATAAATAATATTGTCGTCCAGATTATTGTCATAAATCGTGCGCAAAAATGGATTGTAATAGCTGTTCGACAATCCATACTGTGCCATCTCATCGGTAAAGAAGTCCTTCTTTGCACAACAGAATGCAATAGCAATTCCCATAAGCAGCACAAGAAACACCCAAAATTCTATTCGATTTCTTTTGTGTACCGCCATCTTTCTGTCCTCTGCCATGAAACTCTCCTTTTATTCCCATTGCCATACTTCTAATAGCTGGCTATCCTTTTCTAACTGCCAGGTGTTCTTTGCAGCCTTTGTCGGAATAGCGGCAAGCAGTATCACCGCAAGAATTATCCCCACCATGATCGCCGCCTTCTTCTTTTCCTGTGTTCTGTCTTCTCTGCTGCACACAACAGCAGATCTTTCCGCCGCACTTATCAATCCCATAACGGCATACGGAATCAGCAACGCAAAATAAGTAAATGTATACTGGGCTTTTGCCTCCCACATCAGATGGAAAAAGAATCCGCCTAAAAACGCTGTCGGAAGCAGCAGCTGTGGCAATCCGATCTGTCTCCAGCTGCACAGCAGATATAAAAGTACGCCTCCCAGAATAAGTGACTGTATTATATTCAGCCATGCAACCATTCCCCGGTTATCATTTAACAGATTAAAAAGCCATTCCTGCCCCGGCACGGTAGTCGTCTTGAACTTATAGATCCAAAAGCACTGAAACGTCGGGTTATTCCACTGCGATGCAATCTTTTCCCCGAAAAACCGAAGTGCGTATCCCGGATGCGCCTCCATATTGCCCAGTTCCTTCTTAATGCTCTCCACGCAGTCTGCTTTCGTCTTATCCGCATCATACTCATTATCCATATAAGTCAAGATATTATAACCGTTGTACCACCCGCTTGCGCGTTCTTCATTTTCCTGCAGTCCCATTGCGATCCATGCCTGCTTTGGGATACCTGCGTTTACCTCCATTCCCGTCAGCTGTTCCACCCGCACATTTACTGCGGCGGATGACAGAAGATAAACAAACACACATATTGCAATCCCTGCGAGTGGCTTCCACCCGCGCTCGCGGAGCGCGTCCAGAACCAGCAGCACTATCATCGCAAGTAAAATGATCAGGTAATTATTTTTTGCCAATATCGCCAATGCAACGCAGACGGAACCAGCCACCATATATCTCCATCTGTGCTCCTGCAAAAACAAAAGCGTAAACCACAGACCTGCAGTTGATAACATCAGTCCAATAAGGTTGCCATAGGAAAAGCTGACATAAAATAGCAACGGCAGCCAGGTCGCTGTTGCAAAATATGTGATGAAAGCAGATGTCCTTCCCTGTTGCGCAAATATTATTTTAACAATCTTTGCAAACAAATAAAATGTCAGCATAAGGCTGATCAGATTGAGTACCAGAAGTGCGGTCGTTGCCTTTGCCCCAAATATCTTAAGAAGTAGGTGTTCCAACAGCATCAGACCAATCTGGTTCGGATAAATAAAAATATAACCGCCCTCTGCTATCTGGGAATAATCTCCTGCAAGCAGACTCTCCGCTGCAAAAAATGTCTCATACTGATCACCTGTCAGTCTCACATCAATGCCCCATATCCAAAAGGCAAGTATCGCAAACATCATTAGTGGGAAAACATATTTTAAGATCTTCGGAAGCCTTTTTAGGTGTGCTCCCACCTTTGTCCCTAAAATCCATTTTCCGGCAGCAAACAGTGCCACCACCACAATCAGTATAAGCACATGCATCCACGGATGGTCTTTAACATAATATGTGTACTCCATCTTGTCATTCCACGATGCAGATATATAACTGGTCGAATAAATACTAAGCAGATAAAGATATCCGATCACGATCGTGAACACAACTTTTATAAACGTTATCAAACCATTGCTAAGCTTACTCATCTATTTTCCCTCAACTATTTTTCTTAAATCCTCTGCAGATTCAAATCCATACACAACATAGGAATCCGAAATATACACCAGATGTTCCTCTCCAATCCTCTCCACAAACGAAAATTTCTGCGCCTCGTCACTGGAAAGAAGGACACACACCCTCTGCTGTGGTGGGAGATCATGAGATACCTTTCTAAGCCACTGCGGAAATGCATTCAGTTCTGTAATATCCTCCGGGTAATCCGTCCATGCCCACATTTCGAGCTTACCATCCGAAAGCTCCGTTGAGATATTAGCATTCCAAAATGTTGCATAACCACAAGTATATCCCTGATCAACCGCCGCAATGACTGCATCCTTTCTTGGATTGCCATTGTAGCCTCGAACTCTCGGATAATAATTAAATATGCCACATCCCAGCAGTAACAGAGTAAATACGGTCAGTCCCGCAATAACCTGCCGTCTTTCTTTTGTGCCGCAATCCGATTTGCCGCCAAAATACATAAAAATTAAAACATAGCTGCAAGCTGTAACAGGCAGATTGTAGCGGTCGGAATAATCCATATCTGTCATGGAGTATAGCAAAACATACGCTATAAACGCGGCAACATAATACAACGCAAACAACCGTAGCTCCCAACTGCTGCCGGTATCTTTTAAAATTTTTACAATACTGTATACAACAAGTACTACCGTTATCCCAGCGGTCACATTAAACAATGTCGTTACCGAAAAAAGCTTACCGCCGCTCTTATACCCCAGCGTGTTCAGCCAGCCGTTAATAACCTCGATCACACGATCCCACGAAAACGTGGAATACCGGATGTCCCCATATTGGGCGAAAAAGTATCTGTGGCTTAAAATCCGGCTATTTATCATATACCCGGCTGCCGCGCCAAATAATGACACAAGCATATAAATTCCAAGCGGATGTCTCTTGGATGCCTTGTCCTCTGCCCCAAACATGACATAGATTATAACCGCGATTGCAAACGGCAGATAAAACGTCAGCAGCTGCCGTGCTCCTCCCATGCCATTAACAATGGAAAAGACTGCAATAAAAGCAAGCATAACTCTTGTCTTTGTCACAGATGCGCCTTTAACATAGTACGCAAGTCCTGCAAACATGACAAAAATGGTAGCAATATACGGAATATAGCACACGTTCTGAAGCACAAATGCATAGTACAGATCCGAAACCGGAATCAAAAGAAATGTTCCAAGCACCGGAAATACCTTTTGCATCTGAAATTCCCTGCAAAATCCCCACAAACACAAAAGAAGGATTCCAAAGCAGATAATATTACCAAGTAAATGTACCACATGCCAGCTTCTGATAAAATGAAATAGTATACTCCAGATGATCTGTGCGTTAAGCACACGGATTTCCGTCGAATAATACCACTTCGAACTTAATATTCCACCATTTTCGGATAAAATCTTTGATAAAACCAGTTCACTCGCATCATCGGAAGAAAGCATAGCATCCATATATCGGTTCTGAAACACGCACAACACCAAAAATACCGTAATAAGCAGTGCGTATCCTGCCCAGGTCGTCCACCTTGTCTTTTTCATATCAGTTCTCCTTGAGCGTCACTTTGTACACATAGAGCATTGACCGGATACCCAGCTCGCCCTCATAGGTCTGCTCCGCCTCAAATCCAATATCCGAAAGTCTGGAACAGATTTCCTCGTTCAGCGGGCTGGTAACGATCACCGTGCAGTCCGACTGATTTTCATTGATTGAAGATACCATATCATAAGTTTCCCCAATTCGCGCCGTCGGATAATAATATTCCAGGATTGTCCAAGCATGCGGTCCGCTATCCGTCAGGATCAATTCATTTTCCGGAAGCTGCACCTGTTCTAAAAACTGGGCTGTCGCTGCATCTAGGCTCTTCTCCTCCTTATATTGCGCAACATACTCCGGCGCAAACCCGCAGATAAAAGCAGCACCGATCAGGATTCCAGCAATCACTGATCTGTTACGGAAAATCTTTTTTGCCACATACCCAATACCCAATGCAAACATCAGCCACGCAACGGAAGCTACCGTATACATATAGCGCGTAATGAAGAGCGGGCGGATTAAGTAGGATGCCGCTTTACCCGCCAGAAGCAGTCCTGCGACCGCACAGATCCCCGCGCCGATCCATTGCTGCTTTGCCTGTTTTCCTTCCCCGCCAAAGCAAACCAGCAATACAATCAGAACCAGCACAAAAATAATAGTCAAGACATCGTTGCCAAACAAAAAAACACCACAATCCCGCACCGTCGGAACGGAATCCAGCCACCAGGACGCTGCTGTTCTTTGAAAGCTAAGCAGGAATTTGATCAGCCAGGGTAAATAGGCAATAACTGTGCCTACACATGCCACAAGCATTCTCACAATCTGTGCATGTTGGAAGAAAAATACCCTGACCAGCAGAAACAGATAGAAAAACGCTACGGCAATCATTGCATAGTAGTGTGTGTATGCCGCAAGCACCGCATACAATGCAAACAAAATATAATCGCTCCATCGTCCCTTTTCTAAGATGTCAGCCACCTTAAGAAAGCATAGCAGTACAAAAAGTGCTGCCCAGGAGTACATGCGTGCTTCCAGATTGTAAACCATTGCCACCGGGAAAACTGCCGAGAATGTTGCAAACAAAACAGCCGTTACCGTTCCCAAACGCTTTTGCAGTATTGTCAGGCAAAGCAAAAGCGTAACCAGCAGCGGAATCACCGATACCAGATGATAAACGTATCCGTGATTTCCCAGCAGATGATATCCCACCTGAACCAGCATATAGTACAATGGCGGGTGTACATCCACCGAAGTTGCATAAAACATATCCTTTAAGGAAAGATGTGCCATCCGTATCGTAAAGCACTCATCCCCCCAGAACGCATTATCAAAAATCCGTATTGCAGTTCCAATAAACAGGACACAGGAATATAAGACAAACAGAGCCTGTCCAACGTTTTTATTCTTTATCTTCCATTTTAACATAAATAAGTCCCCATATCGTTGCGATTGCTCCGGCAAGGCTTAGCCACAATCTCGTTACGTTTGCCATATGCCATTTTCTTTTGATCAGTTTTGTAAAATCCGTGTCAAATGTCATTGTCGGATCAGTTCCCTGCACATGAGCCACAAGATACTCACCCTGCTGCTCCAGCTCTAAATTCTCTGTTGACTCGACATATGAAAGCAATTTTTCTGCCGGGATTTCATCTCCATTTAACTTGATCTTATAAATGGTAATATCCTTTTCCGCGCTTTGCAGTGTCAGACGGTACTGTTTTGCCTCTTTCATTGCTTTTCGGGGCACACGGACAAATATCTCCTGCGCAACAATAGCATTCTCTGACAGCCTTTCCTCAGAAAAGCCCTCTCCTGCGTCCCAAAAAAGTCTGGAAACCACCATTGCCTCTGTTTCTTCCGATGTGTCCATCCACAGGACAATATTCTTCATATGAACCGGGTACAACCATACGACCGCGAAAAAGATCAGTGCCGCGATCCACACTTTTGCTGTTTTTCCGGTAATCTTACTCTTTAACATTTCTCATCCGCCTTTCCGGTCAACCGGTAGATATTTAACAGCCACAGGCTCATCGCAGCCATAATGGCAATGATCAGCCATAATGGTGACTTTGCTGTGATGTTGTCCTCATAAGGAATTGCATACAGCAGTACACAGATCAGCATCGTATAGACACATAATGCGTTAATGCATCTGCAAAATCCCTTTCTGCCGGTCTCTGTCATTCCCGCCAGCCATGCACCGCATACCACAAATACACCGATTCCCATGATCCAGTAAAAGTCCATTCGATATCGCTCCGTAAGCCACGGTACCCAGATCGCATCCAACACCGTGATGACTACCGGCATGCATGCCATTCCAATCGTAAGCCCCAGCATGTTTCTTCTGCCAAGCTGCTTTCTTACTGCTGGAACAAATAATCCTGCGACAGACAGGATGAATATCGGGAAGTTAATAAACGCACCGCTAAACTGGAAATATGGGAAATTCCAGCAGAGTCCCTTCCAGTCAAAATAGTTTTCCTTCAAGGAGCTAATGATCACAGCCCAGCTGATATTATCCGCCATATTGCCATATGCGCTCTGGTCTGTAATCGTAAGCTGATATGCCTGTCCAAACTCAAACGGCGTGCCAAAACGAATGTAATTATAGTACATAAGTCCAATGCCAATCACCAGGTATGGTGAAACGACAAACAACATACGCCGCCAGAAGCGTAGTGACATTCTGCGCTTTCGTAAGAAAACAATAAACATCGGAATTGCGAGCAGATTGCCAAGTGCGATCGTCGGTCTGCACCCAAATGCCAGCGCTCCGAACAGTGCTCCTGAAAATGCCGCCTTCATTGCAGCCGCTTCCTGCTTTGATCCCCACACCGCTTTCACATAGAAATACATGCTCCATATTTCCATACACAGTGCGCTGGTGATCGCCACACAATAGATAGTTGGACAATCCATCGCATACCATGTTGCCGCCAAGGAAACTGCCGTCGCCATCAAAAGGCGCGTTTTTTCCGGCATCTCAGTAAATATATGCTGTTTCATCAGTCGAAACAGCTCAAAAACACCGATGATAAACAGCGATGTAAACACCGCCGTTCCCAAAAACGTAAGGAACCGTACCCCAAAAATCATACGGAACGGCAAAAACAGCACCAGAACCGGAACTACTCCAAAATACATATAGTAGTGATTATCATAAAAAGCATGATCCCATTGGCAGAATACACCCTCCCCGATACGTTCGTCGTAATCGTATGGATTCTCCAGTTGAAACAGCTTCGGATCCCAGTAGCCATATTGTAAATCTATATGACCTTCCACAAAGGACTCCGCCAGATGCTCATACTGATCCTTGTGGGATGCCCTTATCCCGATCATCGATGGATTTACCGCCATCGGGGCAACACACATCATAATAAGCAAAAGAATGATTATTGATTGTAGTTTCCACGAACTTATTTTTTTCATTTTCTCCTCCATGTTTGGAATCTTACCCTCACTATATATTTTTTGTTCTCTTTTCGCAACTCTTTTCGCATTTCTTGCAGTCGACTTGGTTGTATGATAGTATACGTTTATATAAAATAGTAAGAGGATCAATCCATGTTCGCTGCAAGACATTCCCATACATCATCCATACATTACACGCTTTTTTTAATACTATTAGGAATAACTGTCGTTATGCTCTTTCTTGCTCCGCCAGTCGGTCATGATGCCCTGCATTGGAGTTACAGAATCGGTGCGTTTGCAGATAACATCAAACTGTTCGGAATCCACGCATTTCCAGAAGGCATATCTGTCACTTCCTATAACGGCTATGGCTATGGTGCTCCGCTTTTCTATGGGAATATTGGAATCATCATTCCCTCTATTCTACGAGCACTCGGTCTTTCCGTTTCGTTTTGTTACTCTTTTGCCTTTGCTTCACTTTTTCTTTTGCGCGCAGGTATTGCATACTACTGTGGAAAAGATGCCGTTTCTGTATCATGCGGTATATTGTTTGCAGTCTTATACAGTTATTCGCCTTATATGCTTGAGCTAATATTTGTCCGGAGCGCATTAGGCGAATTATGTGCCAGTTGTTTTCTTCCACTGGTCTTCTGGGCGTTTTATAAAGTTCTCACCCATCGTGGAGATTCTTATACGAGTGAGCTGCAGCTTGCAGTTGGTATGTGGGGAATTATCTGTTCCCATGTATTATCCACTATTTTGGTTGTTCTCTTTCTACTGGTATGGTTTATCAGTTTTCTTCCATGGATGCATTCACGACTCTCTGTTACCAAGAGTCTTGTAGTCACAGCGGTTGGTACATTTGTGCTTTCCGCCTATTGGCTTCTTCCTTTTTTAGAACAATACACCTCCCAGACTATTCAAGGCGGCGGTACTACTCTTAATGATTTTATAAGCAACCGCCTTTCCTTTTTAGACTGGTTTGTCCCATATATTGCACAATATGCGCTTTTTATGCAACGCGGGAATGGAAACGTTTCCTACTATCCATCCGGCATTTTTTATCTTATTCTGCTTGTTGGAATACTTATTATTACATTACACCACTCAGGCTCAAAGTTACCCGTTATATTCTTTGGTCTTTCTGCCTGCATACTGTTAGCAGTTACCTGCTCTCCTATTGTTACCGGATTAGGGATTGCCCTAAGTTCACTCCAGTTCCCATGGCGTTTGCTGGCATATGCTAACCTCTTTTGTGTTGTTGCAATCGTATTCATGCTTCACCGGAATAGATGTAGCAAAATATTAACCACTGCTGTTGTTCTTTGCTTTCTTGTGCTTGCGGTCTGCTCCATCGGATATCAGGAAAAGCTTTGGATAGGTTTTACCCTTTCCGGCGAAAACCACATTGTATATTCTGTAAACAATGGTGACTCCATTTATCTTCCTGCTGAAAGTCCAGATGATCTCTATTTATCACGAGGCGAGTGCATCACTTGTACCTCCCCGGATGTTGACTTTGCATGGCGGCGCAACGCTGATTTTTCTATCACCATCCGCTATTCCAATCTGCATAGTCCTGCTTCCTTTGAACTTCCACTCTACTACTACAAGGGCTATCAGAACAGCAGTGCAACGCTTTGTAGCATTACCAAAAGTCAGAGCGGTCTCGTTCTTGTAACCCCGGAACAGGAGTGCGGCGAATTAACGATTTCATACCAACGTACTACCCTCCAAATATTATCAGCAATCCTATCCTGTTGTGCATGGATTGCAATGTTCACTATACTTAAACTCAAAAGGAGCAATAGAAAATGAGTAAGTCCAGAGAATCTTATATTGATGTTGTTCGCGGTCTCGCGATCGTCCTCGTAGTTCTCGGTCATCTTGGGATGCCGATCACCATTAATTCATTTATTTACGGCTTTCATATGCCACTATTCTTCCTTTTATCCGGTTATCTGTATACTGCTTCCAAATGGGATACCACACCATTTCCTCAAGTTATGGGTTTAAAGGCTCGTGCCTATCTGCTGCCATATGCACTGTTAGGTTTTATCAATCTTGTCACCAATTTTTTTATCGAATACATGCAGTTACCTTCTGCTGATCTGTTTACATCAACAAAAAGTCATCTGAGCTGGCTCATTCTTTCCAATGATGTCTATGGCACTGCCCCAAACTGTGAGGCGCTTTGGTTTCTTCCATGCTTTTTCTTTGCCAGCTTGGGATTTTATATAATACAAAAACAGAGTGCATTTAAGCGCTCTGTCCTTTTCATTCTCTTATGTGCGATGCAGATCTTTTTTATCTGGTGCAAATTCCAGCTGCCATGGCATCTCAACATCCTGCCTATTTGTATCCTGTTTATGTCTATCGGACAGCTTTTTAAGGTTAAAAATCTTCTGGAACTTCCTGCGTATGCATTCGGTATAGCCGCTATTCTTGGTATTTTGGGAATCAGTCTTAATCCTATAGACTTTGATCTGAACCATATGAGCTTCGGTAACATTCCCCTTGCACTATGTGGTTCTATCGGCATGGGCTACGCCATCCTATATGCCTGTCACCGTTGGTTTTCTAAAAATCGGCTCTTAGAATTGTACGGTCGTAACACACTTCTTATCATGGGATTACATCTTTTGATCAGCAGCGTAATTCTGCTTATTTTGAATAAGCTTCCCGTTTTTGCGGGTCTCGGTTACCATTGGTGGATAAACGCCATTCTTGTGCTATTACTCCTTATTCCGATCTGCCATATTGGGGAGCATAAACATCATTTACATTGACCATGTCTGAATTGTGGTACCTGATGAAACAAGTTTTTTCTTTCCATTTAGTGTATAAATAGCCATTATTTCATAGTCATCAATATCCGGGTTGATTTTACTGTTCTTCGAAATCTTAACAGAAAAGCCGCATGGATCGTAATTGTTTCCGTCTCCATACGCTTCTGTGACATCAGTTCGATTACTCATCAATGTTGGGATTCTATAAAATTCTCCTGTTGAGCAATTTTTTAAAACAATCGAAATACTCGCAGTTGATATAGACTCCCCTGTCTTTGTAAGGAACCCTGAAATAATAATCTTCTCCTCTGTATTTTTAATACCATCATCGCGAAAACTTACTTTGTCAATATGAAAATTGAAATTATCACTACTATCGTATACACTATTTTTTGAAAGATCAATGTTTTTAATCTCCAAATCATTACTTATTTGGATTCCAGCGTATATAGCAAACAAAGCCACCATAACCGTAATTATTATACGAACTATTTTTTCATGCTGATACCGTTCCATAATATTATATTCTCCTCGCTGTTCACTATATTGTTATCTCAAAAACTTGAAGGGCAAGATTCAGCAAAGACAAAATGTAAATAGTCTTACACCCTACTATCAGATTATTTTTTCCGTTATCTTGAAGTCCTGCAATATTCCTATCAACGCATAAAATGCCGACTACAATTATACAAAATTCCATTACTGCGCAGGTTCTACTTCCTGATGCCCATATTGTTGGAGAAAAGCCTAAAACTATCTGGCTCGTTATCCCTGCTGCTATAACTACAAAAGCTGCCCAAAAGAATTCCACTGTATCCGCCAATAGGAAAATTTCTATTATGAGCGAACCAAGCGCTAATGCTCCGATTGCAAATTCGATAAACGGCAATATTTCCCCCGCATTTCCCGGCGTGAATAGTCCGTATGGAGATAAACTTTCCTTCAACAGATAAAATGACTTGAACACTTGTGAAAAAACAGTACATAATGGTCCCATGATCAGTGTAATTGCAATAGGTATCACCGCAACAGTCCTCATCAACGGCTTTTCATACTTGCTCCATATTAAAACAGCAAACATGATGCAAACCAGTATCACAGGTACGTTTGTCTGCAAAAAAAGATACCTTATTGCGGTTGCATACCCCACATCAATCTTATCCTTCAAATCCATCATCCCAAATGTAGGGAAACAGTCAATAATCTCTAAATCTTTACGGACATAATTACCGGGGCATAAAAACGTATACACCGCACTTGCCAGATTGCATATAAACATAAAAAAAACATATCCCTTGAACTTTTTATGTAATGCAAAATATACTATTGCAATAACATAGCATCCAAGCAGCACTGCCATGCACTGTTCGTTATTTGCCGCTATTCCAGTGCAAATCAAATACATTGGGTATTCCCATACCCTTAACCTTTCTTCGTGCAATGCCTTCTTAATCGGAATTAGGGCGGCACAACTAAATGCAATCGGCAAAAAGTATGTAGTCGTCGTAGCAATCCACCCAGCTGAACTAATATCATTATATGGGAAAGCACTCACAAACATTGCTATCAGCCAGCTTCCTATAATGTTGTTTTTTCTTATAAGCAATACATCAAGCGACTTCTGCAGAACATACATACAAACTCCCATCACAATCGCCCAAAGTATTTTTCTTCCGCCAGCGAAAAAGAAAATAAGGGTATTGATTATAACTCTTGATGACCATTCCATATACATCATCTGTGCCTGTTTTAGACAACTTCCAATTGAGCAGTCACCAATGTACATTTTATTCACATCATCTGAAAAAATATCACATCTATACATTATAACAGCAAAAATAATAGCTGTGAAAAAGTATAAAGTCTCTCTTTTCCAATTTTTCATATAGTCCTATTCCTCTCTACAACATATTAGTATTTGTAATTCAACCTCCGCGATTAAAATTGCGCCTCTGCCTCCAAAGTTGCTTTCCAAATCATTAAACTTGACATCATAATTATTTCTGTGCAGTCGATAAGCCTTGCAAGAAGTAAGACTTCTTTGCCAGTTCATTCTCAATATAGTCCAATCCATACGTCTCTAAAAGTGTACTCGTATCTGAAAACAGATTGGTGCCAAGTCCAAGCCGGTCACCCTCGATCTCGGCTCCCAACGCTCCCAGAGTTGTCGGGAACATATCAAGTGTCGTAAAGTCTCTCTCCCCGCTCAGCTTCGGTTCAACGGCAGGATTGATAACCGTAACATAGGTTTTCCGATTTTCGCCACCCTCTATGCCGTCAAAGAAATCACTGTCCATCGTCAAATGATCACCGCTTAAGATAATCGTTGTATTTTCATAAAAATCCTGCTGTTTGATCCATTCCACCAATTGTGAGATCTGTCTGCTGGAGCATGAAATTACATTTGCATATTGGTTACCCGGATACTGATCCTCGCATAATTCGCACACATACCCATCCTCAAAATGCGTATCTACGGTAAGAAGTGTCAGGTTAAACGGTTCGTCCTCCTTAGACAATCGGTTCAGTTCATCCTTTGCATAGGCAAACAGCTTTTCATCCTCATACCCCCACCACACATAGTAGTCCGGATCGATTCTTCCCTCTTCAATCGCTGAATAATAATCTTTGATCTCATATGGTCCGTGTGATTCAAAATAAGTCTTTCTTCCTCCGAAATAAGCATCGGAGCCTATTAAAAATTCCAGATTATATCCTTCCCCCTTTAGGATTTCCCCTAATGTAGTAATTGTCGGGAAGAATGATCCTTCTCCCATATGGCTCTCCATATCAATCTCCAACGGCAATCCGGAAGTCTGTCCAAATAGTGCTCCCATCGTCCAAGAATTTCCGGAAAGAACCCGTGCTCCCTTCACGCCCTTGTCACCCGCAAATGATTGGTTTTCTTTTGCAAGCTCAGTAAGTTCCGGAATAAGATTTTCTTCCATCAAACCGCCATCTGCCTTATCCATATAAGAAGTCTCCATTGATTCCATAAATATGTAGATAAGGTTACGCTTCTTCTCCGGGAAGGTTATTTGCGCCGTAGCCGGATCAACATAATAGTATTCAATAAACTCTGATTCTTTTCCCTGCGAACTTAGGTAACCGCCTAAATCCACATGTCCACAGAAAGAGAGCACCATTCCAAATACCGTTATTATTGAAATTCCTTGTAATAACATATGGAAATAACTATTTTTCCATTTTTTGAGCAGGATAAACGCAACAATTACAAGCACCGCCGTGGGAATTGCACATGACAGCACTCCTTTTAGAACAATTCCTCCTCCGGTTCCCTCTGCTGGCATCTTCAACTGGAAAAGCAGCTCCTGCATGGACAAATTCGGCCAGGTGCGTTTTACCCACACAACAAGAGCACCGAGTGCACTACATATTCCAAGCATAAGGCTTGTCAGCCATCTCTTCTGAGCCAGCACCGCCGCTCCAAGGATCGCACCAATTCCGAGCATCAAAAGTCTGCCGGATAACTGTATTGGATATTTGCATCCAAGGTAGCCTACCACGATAAAGATTGCCTGAAGCAATACATATTGTATCGTCTGCTTTGCCCGCGCTTTTGAAAAACACGCACATTGATAAATCAGGAAGCAGATTGACAAAAATAGCACTGCCTCTCCAATGATCTCAACACGATATGGAATCCGCACAAACAAAAGCGCTAAAACAAACAATAAGAACAATTCGTACACAATCCCGATCCATGTCTTGTTCGTCCAGCTTTTGTTCTTCTTTGCGAATACCCAAACCGCAATCAGTGCAAGAATGCCCATAATGCTAATTAGTATGCACCCAGCTTTTGTCCATTTTGAAAGCTTCGCATACGTTGGATGATTGGTCAATACCGGTGCCTGCATTACTGCTTCCTCTGAAGCACCATAAACTGCTGCCCGCAGCGATTGCGTGTCTGTCACAGCATACGGCAACCGGTCGTCAATGATCTGGTACGTCCCCTCTTCATCCATCTTTGCGACCTGAATATCCACTTTTTCAAGCGGATCTTCTAAAAATTCAATCGCATTGTCCTGCTTAAAATCCAAATCCCGTAACAGGTCCTGATCCGCATCATATATCACGCGATAGCGGTTTAATCCATTAACTTTTCCGTTATATACGCCGCCCCACGCCGGAACAAGTTCTTCGCCCTTTATCTCTACCTCACAGGTATCGTCTTCCCAGACACTGACGTTTTCAATTCCAAGTACTCCTGTTCCGTCATAGTAAAACCAAAGTTCCCAGTCTATCGCTCCCGGATACTGTGTCAGATCAACGGTCAACTCAGTCTGTGTCTGCTCTGGGTCTAACTCAAGCTGCGCAATGCTCTCTGCTCCGATTGCCGGGTCCACCCTGCAAAACTTAACTGTCTGTGTCTGTTCGCATTCGTATTGAATCCGAATCGTGTGCCATGTGTTGTCAGCCGTGTACTTATCGCTCATAAGTACGACCAGACTTGGCTCCTCAGAATAATCCTCCAGTGTCCCCTGCGTCAACTCGTAAGAAACACCATTTCTTTTCTCCACCTCATTTGGATAATGTAATAGTGCAATTACCCCGATTACCGTCATACAAATGATCAAAATTGATTTTATCTGCAGTTTGTACTTGCTAAACATTACTTATCCTCTTTTACCCAGATTGTTGCGCCCTCGCCAATCCTCTTATAATTCTCCTGAATGTATTTGTCCAAAAGTACCGCGTAATGATATTGGTTCCAGCACTCCTGATCCGGATTCCATACAACCACATCCGGTTTATTCTTCTTAAGATCCTCAATGTTCCACGATTCATACCAGTCCATATACCACGGCAGACAGTAAACCGCTCTGTTAACAGGCTCATGCCCTTTTGCCAGCAGATAAATGGAATCATTGCAGTAGGCATCCATGAAAATAGCCTCTCCCTCATCCCTCACTTATGTGCTTACAACTTCTTTAATGTCCGGTTGATCGCAGTAAAGTCTTTTAATGCCCGTACTCCAATCCGGAATATCTTCTTCATGTTAATTGAATTTACCCCGCCCTGTCTCGGTCTGAAGGAAATCGGTATATATTTGACGGCAAGCTTGCGTTTGGCATAAATAACAGAAATGATCACATTCGACAGGTTAAAATCTTTCGGGATCAAGTCAATATTCTCCTGCAATGTATGTGCCTTCATCAATCGGAATGGCGTATTTGCATCCGGAACATATACCCCGAAGGAACAACGGATCACCAGTTTTAACACCTTGGTTACAAACACCCTTGATTTTCCATCCTGTCTTGTTGTCCTGTTTCCGATGACCATATCATACTGGTCTCTCAACTCCCAGAACTGCCAAAATTCGTCTGCCACTGTCTGTCCATCCGAATCCGTCTGGAAAATATAGTCCGCACCATTCTCAAGCGCATAGTGGTATCCGAACAGAAGTGTTGCCCCATGCCCTGAATTTGACTTCGTAAGCGGCAAAAACTGTGGCTTGTCCTTTGCGGACTCCTGCATAATGGCATAGGTCTGATCCTTGCTTCCATCGTCAATAATAACCAGCCGGCTGTCCGCACCGCATTTCTCCACAACCGGATACCACTGTTCTATAACATCCACAATATTCTCGCTCTCATTATATGATGTTGGGGTCAAAAGCTCCTCTATAGTGCCTTGAAAAGTTCATATAT
>CAVDTR010000024.1:0-44475 GCA_963612015.1 Lachnospiraceae bacterium
TCAAACCTATAAAAGACAGAACTCATAAATAAACCGCCGGACGGTTGAACTAGAATTTCACAATTTGCGGTGGTGCTTTTAATAAAGAGAAAAGCACAAAAAGCGATAAAAATTTATGTGACGGGCGGCGGGAGGGCTGCGAAATATCTATTGGGATAAGAGGGTATATTCGCTGCCACGGATCAAAAGCAGGTTTTCGTCCTGCATTCTGCCAAGTTCCCGCGAGAGTGCGCTGCGGTTGACGCACAAGAACTCCGCAAGCGCGGTCTGCGAGAAAGGAACATGCCGTACCCCCTGCTCGTCCGGCTTGATGCTTCCGAGGTAGACAAAGATCCGGTCCCGGAGCGATTTCTGGCTCAAAATGCGCAGCTTCAGATTTGAAAATACATTCTGGTCTGCCATTCTGCTCGTAAGATTGAGCAGAAGCTGGTGTAAAAAACCGCACGCATCACAGCACCTTTCCTCGGAAACCAGCACATAGCTTAGATCCACAAACAAGATCCGGCTGTCCGACAATGCCTGTACCTGTATCGGGCTGTATGCGATCTGCTTTAAGGCAAGTGCCTCCCCGAAAATCTCAGATGGAGCAAAATGGTTCACGTTGAATTTGTCATAGTGATTGTTTGTGTAAGATACTTCCACTTTTCCTTCAAGCACGATTCCTGCATAGGAGAACGGATCGCCCAGCCGAACGATCGTCTCTCCCTTCTTATAGGATCGGATATGTCCATACAGGAAAGAAATCAGCTCGTCCAATTTCTCTTTGGGTATGTTATTAAACAAACGGCAGTTTGCAATCGCTTCTGTATATGCACTTTCCATGCGCTTTTCCTTCATAATGATACTCCTGTCACTTCGTCAGTTCCATCGGATTTCTTTCCCAATTATTGTATACAAAAATTGTTGCCATAGCAACAGAACAATTTTTAAAAAACATTTAGAATGTGTCTTGTGAACGAGAGAGAAATCGGACTTGATCCGAAAAAATATAAATTTATTCATAAAGGAGATTTTAAAGATGGAAAACCAGATGTTTTGTTTTCAGTGTGAACAGACCGCAGGCTGCAACGGTTGCACCAAAAGCGGCGTATGTGGAAAGACACCGGAAATTGCCAATTTACAGGATGTTCTGACCGGTGCGATCATCGTCCTCGCGCAGAAGGAACGCCAGCCACGATATGACGAGCTGATCGTAAAGTCACTTTTTACCACGATCACAAACGTGAATTTCAACAAGGAGACGATTACCAAGCTCATTGATGACGTACACGCTGCATCCGGCGACAGCCACGACTATGATATGAAACAGGTATGGGATGCGGATGAAGATATCCGTTCTCTTAAGTCTCTCATTCTGTTCGGTATCCGTGGAATGGCAGCCTACGCATATCACGCTGCGGTGCTTGGCTACACCGATGGCACAGTTAACACCTTTTTCTATGAGGCGCTGCGCGCAGTCGGCTCCGCCAGCGGCATGGATGAGCTTCTACCAGTCGTGTTGAAGGTCGGCGAGGTCAATCTGCAGTGCATGGCACTCTTGGATGAAGCGAATACCAACACCTATGGTAATCCGGTTCCTACGGAGGTTCCGCTCACCGTTGAAAAAGGTCCTTTTATCGTCATTACCGGGCATGATCTGTACGATCTGAAACAGCTTTTGGAACAGACCAAGGACAAGGGAATCAACATCTACACCCACGGGGAGATGCTCCCGGCGCACGGTTATCCGGAGCTTAAGAAATACCCGCATTTGAAGGGGAATTTCGGTACAGCATGGCAGAATCAGCAGAAGGAATTTGCTGATATTCCGGCCCCGATCGTCTACACCACCAACTGCCTTATGCCGCCAAAGAGCAGTTACAGCGACCGTGTATTTACCACAGAGGTTGTATCCTACCCGGAGATCGTCCATATCGGGGAAGAAAAAGATTTTACTCCGGTTATTGAAAAAGCACTTACGCTCGGCGGTTATGATCAGGATACGGAATTTACCGGAATCAACGGCGGAAATACTGTCATGACAGGCTTTGGGCGAGATACTGTCCTTTCCAATGCACAGACAATCGTTGAGGCGGTTAAGGCCGGATCGATCAAACACTTTTTCCTGGTGGCAGGATGTGACGGTGCAAAGCCGGGACGCAACTATTACACGGATTTTGTAAAGCAGACTCCAGAGGATTCCATTATCCTTACGCTTGCCTGTGGAAAATATCGTTTTAACGACTTGCAGCTCGGAAACATCGGTCCATTCCCTCGCATTCTTGATATGGGACAGTGTAACGATGCATACGGTGCCATCCAGGTAGCTGTTGCGCTGGCGAATGCATTTGAATGTGGTGTTAACGATCTGCCTCTGTCCATGATTCTGTCCTGGTATGAGCAGAAAGCAGTATGTATTTTGCTTACCCTTTTCCATCTAGGTATCCAGAATATCCTGCTCGGCCCATCCCTTCCGGCATTTATCTCGCCGAATGTGCTTCAGGTTCTGGTCGACACCTACCACATTGCGCCGATCTCCTCCCCAGAGGCAGACCTTGCTAAGATCTTAAATAAATAAAAAGCACGCAAGTGTATCTTCAGTCCCGGACTTGAATTGTCCGGGGCTGTCTTGCACAAATTATTTGCTCCAATCGTAGATAGGTCTATCCCCATCAAATGAATCCTGATCCAGCTTCTGATCCTCCTGCAGTCTTTTGACAACAATATAGGGCATGACATACTGTGTGGATGCGAACCTCCGGATCGTCTCTATATCAAAAGATTGCTGCTCCACAAATACCCGATAATCGCGCTTTGATATCAGCATATCGCGTGCAAACGCATCTGCAGCAGCCTCCTTCCGTTCATCCTCCCCGGAATCAATATAGCCCGCATTTTTGCTCACATCGCCATTTACGATATGTCCGAGTTCGTGAAAAAGCGACATCCAGAAAGCATCCGCGTAAGCATTTCTTATCGTCAGAACTAACAGATAAGTGTCGTCCGGCTTTACAGAGACATAGCCCAGTACCGGTACTCCCGGAAAACTCCTTACGATATAGAAATCGATTCCATAATCTGCAAAAATTCTTTGCAGCTCCTTTTGTACATCTGCGCCCTTATCCAGCATTACGCCCTTGAGTTCATGTACGAGCATATCGAGCTTTGACAGTTCAAACCGTGTTTCTATATCGTTTTCTTCTCCGAGAACCTGACACATCCGTATCCACGCCCCCAACGCGTAAGCATCTGTTTCCCCTTTTTTATATAGTTGAAATACCGCACCGGGAACCACATCCTTTAGATTGGCAAGATTGCTGATCTGGAGAAATCTTCTCAGAGAAAGTATCGATTCGTTTGTCTTTTCGAGGGAAGGTAACCTGCCAAGCTCCTGCAGATATCCAACAATATCCTTCAATGATTTCCGCGCCTTTTTTTCTTCATCGCTTATGGTATTGCGCTCATCCAATTCTAATAGTTCAACGTCATAGTTTGCCTGAAGGTTGATCCAGAATAACTTTGAGACTCCCAGCGCATATTCGAGCGCCAATGCAAATTTAGCGGAAATCCCCTTTTTCCCGGCTATGACATTGCTTACATAAGCGGCAGAAACTCCTGTCCGAACCGCCAGCTCCGCCTGTGAAATGCCACGCTGTTCCAATACATCTGCAATCGTCTCACCCGGATGAATCAGCAATTCACGAGATATACCAGTTTTCTTTGCTCCCATGATAGTCACACACTCCCTCTACTTCAATCTCCGTACAGATCAATACCGTATCCTGTGTTGCATGCGGCTCCAAAATCAGCCTTGCATGCGGTGCAATATGCAGAGAATACCGAATATTCCTCTGCCCTGCCAGTTGCTCCGGTTTTCCTAATCCCAACCGCAGGAAATCGCCAAAATTCTCTGCCGCCTCCAATCGATCTATATGCTTCTTTACTGCCCTTACCCACTCGAAAGGTAACTTCTGCTGCATTTTCTTATAGTCCGTAAAGTATTTTTCTACTTTACAATTGGCATATATAATTCGCAGTCACATTCACCGCCTATAACAAAATTAACCTTTTGGTTAATTTTGTTATAGCATTTTAAGTTACAAATGTCAATATATAATCTGTGATGTACTATTCGATTTCATAAAATATCTTGAAACTGACACTCCACAAATAGTGACTTTGCAAGTACATATTTATCATTTCTCTATTATTATTTCAACTGAAGCCCGTCTGCAAATGCCTTTCCAACCACATCCCCGAGTGCAATGTAGGTGTTGTTTGCAGGATCGTAAGTGATCGGCTTAAGCTTTTTCGGATCGATCTTGCCGTCTGTGACAACAGATTCGTCAGCGGTCACATTAACAACCTCTCCGATGAGGATTCCGGCACCTTTTTAGCGGATTCGATACCCACATAATCGCACGCTGCCACAGTGTCCTCGGTTGCCATGCTCACGGTAAATGCGCCTGTCACAGCAAGGTTCTCGGTCGTCTTATGCTCGGAAAGGCTGATTGTGATCTCGCCGAAATCCGTTATCATACCCCTGCTCCAAAAAGAGACGGACGCACACGGTCAGTATTTTCCTCTTTGTATCACTGCTGTCTCTTCTCAAAGATTCCACCTCTCTTCAAGCATTTTAATACGCATATCAATCATATTACATCGAGTGTGAAAAAGTAAGCGGTAATTGAAACTTTACCGCCGCAAATTGTGATCTTAATTGTGACATTTCCTCAACACTCCTGCTTCTTCCATTACTCACGGAACTTTATATGGCATGGAAACCCTTTCTGTTCGGCTATACACTTCCTACTGTCTGGGCGTATTCGGGACTTACACCCGTTAGAGCGCGCCCATGGCGCGTAAACCTAAAAATAGGCAGCCATTTTACATAGCTGCCTACCCGCCAATGGAATATTTGGATTCCAGTATGGATATGAAAAAACCGGCTTCTTGAAGCCTTTGGTGTCTGCGAGCGTTCCGATGACCGGTCCGAGGATCGCCACGATGATCGTGCAGATCGATGCCGCATAGCCCCAATATGCCAGATAATCTACCGATGACAGACCTGCTTTTCCCGTTAATTTCAGCTTCATTTATATTTTTTACTCTGTCCTTCCAGACAGCCCTACAAAATACTCCACCATCTCCACATATTCTTCCGGTATCACATCTGGAATAACATCTAAAATATTATCCGGAACAATCTGCACACCTGTCATTTTTTCTTGGATTTTTACCTCAAGAATGCCACGCACATGTTCTTTCTCCTGCGCTGGGATAAACTTCATCAATGCCTGATAGGTGTTAATTGCACCTTTGCTCCATACAAGGTTATGAAGTATCGCAGGCTGAAATGCCTCCGCTGCCTGCTCATGTAAACGGCGGATATCGTCTTCTGTAACTTTTTCTGTGCCAGAAATACCGATTCTCTCAAACTGTTCCATCGGACAGTCATTCTCTCTCATGGCCTTCTGCAGCAGATTTGCCATATATGCTTCCACAGCAAAGTCCGTTAAAACAGTCGTCTGTTTCGGATCTTTTTCCATATCAAACAGCTTATCTCCGAAATTGGCAGCATTTACCATACTGTTATTGTCTATATGCTTCGCTTCTTCACTATCCTTTCCGTTGATCAGAAGATCGCTAAAATCCTTCGATCCATTTCCATTTCCCTTCGGGATTTTCCAGACTGGGCAGCCCTTGGTAAATGTAAAGCTGTCACCATTGATTGCTTCTGCTTTCTGCAATTCTGCCGGCGAGAACATATTTCTCATATGCATCGGCATCAGTGTATATTCATACAGTGGTGCATTTTTTTCCGATACCGGAGCTTTCATGTAGATGTACTTTCCATCAAAAATATTTATATGAGCACCGTGAATTCCAAATAAGGCATAATCACGTATTTTTTCATCCTTCTCAATAACCGTACGTATTGGTCTTCCCTGCATATCCTTTGGAAGCACAATTCCAAAAAACTCTAATAACGTTGCCGGAAGGTCAATCGTCTGTACGATCTCATCACGCTTCTGTCCATCCGCCGCAAATCTTGGATCATGGATAAATAACGGGATATGTGCAATCTCATCATAACAAGGCATAACGACTTTGCTCCACCAGCCATGCTCCCCCAACAGATACCCATGGTCAGTATTTACAATCAGCAGTGTATCTTTCCACAGATTCAGCTCATCGAACTTGTCTAACAGCTTTCCAAGATACTTGTCGCACATTTCCAAAAGTTCCGCGTATTTGTACTTATAATGTCTGACAAGACTTTCTTCCTCCGTCACATGATGATATGGCGGCCAGTCTTTTCCCGAATCTTCATAATCATCTTCATACTCTGTTTTCCAGTCCTTTGGTACATAAAACGGTTCATGCGGATCAAAACACTCAATCTGTAAAAACCATCGATCGCAATCATGATTTGCATCAATGAACTCCAGTCCGCCATTGATTGTTTTTGCAAGAGCCGTATCTTCCTCCGTCTGCATGAATTTACGATTAACCGCATCATGTCGCTGTAAATTTTGCGTTGCATGGAAATAAATGCCATCTTTATTTTGCAATTTATTCTCATCACATGGTCCGAGCAGTTCCGGAAGACATTTCCACATATCCCCCTCCTGACCACGGATATTTTCCCAGGAATTATAACGATAATGATATGTCGCACCGCCGTCTTCCCAGTAATGCACATGATCTGAAATCAGATGCGTGTATATATCATTTTTTTTCAGAAGCTCCGGCATAGAGTCATCAAACGGTTCCATCGGTCCCCAGCTTCTATGCAGCATGTTGTATCTGCCTGTCTGGAGTTCTCTTCTCGCCGGCATACACGGAAGACTTCCCGCATAGCACTGGTCAAACCGGACACAATGCTCTGCCAGTCGACTGAAATTCGGAGTTTTCACCCAGTCACAGCCATAAGGTTCCAGCATTTCACGGTTTAAAGAATCGAACATCAGCATTACTGCTTTCATACTATTCCTCCTCTACCACCATTTAATCAGCTCTGTTACCTGATTTCTCAAGTCAATAAATGCCGGTTCCACAACATTTCTCGGTCTTTGCAGAGTGTTTTCCAGCTTATGCTTGATGCTGGTCGGCTTATTCGTAAGAACAAGAATATTCTCACTCAGGTAAACTGCTTCTTCTATATTATGCGTAATGAAAATAACGGTCGTTCCAAGTTTCTGCCACAGCTTGATAAGCTCATCTTCTAAGCGGAAACGAAGCTCCACATCCAGCTGTCCATATGGTTCATCCATCAGCAGAATATCTGGTTTTACTGCAAATGCCCTTGCAATTACAACTCTCTGAAGCATGCTAGTAGACAGCTCAACCGGATAGTAGTCCTTGTATTTGGTAAGTCCTACCATTTCAAGCACCTCTGCCACTTCCTTTTTGATGATATCCTTCGGCATTTTTTTCATTTTCAGCCCAAACGCAACATTTTCCTCAACTGTCAGCCATGACATTGTGGAATACTCCTGAAAAATATAAGCAATATTATGTTTTTTTGTATCAACCGGCTCACCATTTACAAGAATCTGTCCATCTGTCAGATCATAAAGTCCTGTGATGCAATTTAAAAATGTAGTTTTTCCGCAGCCTGTCGGACCGACAATGCATAAAAACTCGCCACGATGTACATCAAAGGATATATCATTTAATACTTTCAGATCTCCAAAGCACTTTGTCATATGATCCACATGTAAAATAACATCCTGTTTCTCCATGATTTGTCCTCCTATAGTGCCTTGTCAACTATTGCACTAATTTCCTCTCGTAGTTTCAAAAATTCTTCATCCACATAATTTCGTGGTCTTGGAAGATCGATTGTGTATTCTTTTTTGATTTTTGTCGGGCAGTTTGTCATTACGACAATACGATCTGCTAAGTAAATAGCTTCTTCAATATTGTTTGTAACAAAAACAATCGTTCTTTTTTCTTTCTCCCAGATTTTCATCAGATCTTCCTGCATCAGATACCTGGTCTGCGCATCAAGATGTCCAAACGGCTCATCCATAAAAAGGACATCCGGTTCGTTGCAGTATGCCCTTGCAATGCCGACACGCTGTTGCATACCTCCTGACAACTGATTCGGATAAGAATTTTCAAAATTCTTCAGTCCGACCAGATCAATATAATGCTGTGCCCGCTCTCTACGCTCTTTCTTCGATACCCCACGCATTTTCGGTCCATATTCTACATTTCCCATAACGGTCAGCCACGGAAAAAGTGCCATTCTCTGATAAACAACTCCACGGTCCGGTCCGGGTTTTACAACCCTTTTTCCATTAACCTCAACACTTCCTTTTGTTACCGGCTCAAGCCCTGACATACAGTTGATGATTGTTGACTTTCCACACTGTCCCGGTCCGAAGAGAACGAGCAGCTCGTTCTCGTGTACATTTAAAGTTACATCTTCAATGACATGCACAGCCCCTCTGGAAGTTTCAAAGGTTTTATCCATATTTTTACATACAATAATATCTTTACTCATTTCCCTCTCACACTCCATTTGCAAAGTTTTGATTCAATGGATCTCATTGTAACTGCAAGAATATAACCGACTATACCGATTGCTACGATTCCGACAAGGATCTGCACGGTACTGTTGCTGTCCTGCCCGCGGATGATAACCCAGCCAACACCTTCGGAGGAGCGCACCATCTCGGCTGCAACAACCGTTGCCCAAGACGTTCCGACTGCAATCTGCAGACCTGCAAAAATCTGTGGCACGCAGGATGGCAGAACGATTGTTGTGAACACCTGACGATTGTTCGCCCCAAGCATCTTAGCTGCCCCGATAAGTTCCGGATCAACGCTTCGTACACCTGAATAGGCATTCATGGTAACAGCACAGAATGCGGAATACATAATCAGAAAATACTTTGATGATTCTCCCAGTCCAAACCACACAATAGACAACGGGATCCATGCAATCGGAGGAATTGGTCTTAAAATCTCAAAGATTGGACGAAATAGCGCAGATACCGGTTTGAACCAGCCCATTAAAATACCTAGCACAATCCCAAGTACAGAGCCAATGATAAATCCAACCAGCACACGGCTTAAGCTCCATAAAATATGCCCTTCGATCGTATGTGTACCAATCGGTTTTACGACAGAAACAAAAAACATACCTAACGTTTCTATCGGTCCTGCAAGAACCATACCCGCTTTTGTAAAGCTGACAACAATCTGCCAGATTACCAGAAATGCTGCAATGGCAATTACTGCACAAACTGTTTTCTCATAATTCCTTGCTTTCTTATTAAAATTCTTAACCATCTCTGCGCACTCCTTTCACGATCTTATTCTCAATAAGAGAAAGAATTCCAGAGAATACTGCACCGATCGCACCGATCGCAATCATACCGCAAATAATAATATCTGGTCTGTAAATTCCTCTTGCCTGCTGGATCATATAGCCAAGTCCCCTGGTGGAAGCAAGCATCTCCGCCGCCACGATACAGGTCCATGCAGCACCGAGTGCAACACGGATACCAGTCATGATCATTGGAAGAGCTGTTGGAATCGCAATATGCATTAACATCTGTCCATCGCTTGCACCAAATGTCTGACCTACCCAGAGATGAACATCTTTTGTCTGGCGGATTCCTGTGTAAGAATTTAAGACACACGGAACAAATGCAGAAAGGAAAACGGTTACAATCTTCGGAGTGATTCCAATTCCGAACAGAATAATCATAAGCGGAATCCACGCTAAGCCCGGCACCGGACGAAGAAGATCAAAAATAGGTCTCGCGAATAAATCTACTTTTTTATACCATGCCATGCAAATTCCAAGTGGCGTTCCGATCACAACTCCGAGAGCCCAGCCTCCAAGTGCAATCTTTAGGGAAGATCCAATATGCTGTGGCAGCGTGGCACCATCCGGTGCCGAGCTGCTTAATTTTGCAATAAAAGTTTTTACCACTGTCCCCGGTCCAGGAAGTGTGGCAGAGCTTGTGAGCTTTAACACATCACAACAGAACCACCAGATTCCAACAAACACAACAACGGACAAGACGGACAATATCCATAAATAATTTTTCTGTTTCTTCATTTTCGATCACTCCATGAACATTCCTTATTCAGATTTGATTTCTGTTCCTACTGTTTTTGATACATAATCTGCATTGATGGAAGCTGACACATTAGGTGCATTTTCGGCTGTAATCTTCTCTGCTTCTACAAGGAAATCCGTGATAGCCACCCATGCCTGTCCAAGAACATAGTCAGACTGCTTCATTGCCTCTGTACCAACATATTGTCTGTCAGCAATCTCATGTGCAAGATCAGCATCGGAGCAGGAAATCGCATTTTCATCGTACACTTTTCTTGTGTATTCGCTTCTTAAATCATCATCCTGTAAATCATCCATTGCTTTTACCAAACAGTCAACAAACAACTGGATTTCCTCAGACCGCTCAGCAATTACTTTATTTCTTACGAAGCATCCGTCACACATATTCACGCCGGTTGCATCCTCGAAGGAACATAATTTCGTGTAGCCATCTTCCTCTAACTGATAAGAATATGGTGGGTTTGCCGCCATTGCATCTCCTTCGCCTGTTGTAAATGCCTGATAAGCAGATGCATATTCCATATTTACCTGATTGATATCATTTGGGGTTAAACCATAATTTTCAGCATAAGACTCTGTCATATACTGAACTGCAGTTCCAAGAGGCTCTAAAATCTGAAGTCCCTTTAAAGTATCTGCATTTCCAATCATTCCGTTTTCTTCTGCGCACTGTGCAATGTCGGAATCAGAACGGGCATATAAACCCATGCCGCCTGTCGTGTTGACATCTGCAACCCAACTGCAGTCTGCATTTGCCAGGGAATACACTGATGCAAACCCGGAAACAGCAACATCAATCTGGTTTGCTGCGATCGCTTCGTTGATTGGAGCTCCTGTTGCAAAAATCTCAATATTGACATTTAATCCGGCATCTTCAAAATACCCCTGCTCCTGCGCATATAACACCGGAATCCCACAGGTTAGTGCCATTGTTCCTACATTTAGAACTTCATTGCTGCTTCCGGTTCCTTCACTATCACTTTTTCCTGTCTCCGCAGAAGCTCCTGAACTACTGCTTCCACTTTCAGAGCCACATGCGGTCATTCCAAATACCATTGATACTGCCATCAAAGCTGCAATCACTCTTTTTTTCATCTTTTTACCCTCCCAATATCGTTTCGATAAATTTGAATGTTTATTTTGCGTTAACGTTAACGCGTCTGTGATCTATTCATACCGCATTCTTTCTTAAATGTCAATAAAGCAACCACATGTTTTTCCATTTCCTTGTTATTTTCGCCTTTTATCACAATTTATTCAAACTTTTTTTATCTATATTGCACAAGCATTTACGCTTGTAAGATTGAAAAAGATATGCAATACTAAATTTGGTATTTAAAATGGACCGAGGTAACTATATGACAACTTTAAAAGATATTGCTGCTGCTGCTGGTGTTTCTATCGGTACCGTAGACCGTGCATTAAAAGACCGTGGACGCGTGAACCCACAGGTCGCACAGCACATCAAAGATCTTGCGAATGAGATGAATTACCAGCCGAATAAAATTGCATCCGGACTAGTAAATAGAAACCGTAATTATAAGATTGCTGTAATCCTGCATATCACGGGAAATGATTTCTTTGATGAGGTTTTGAAAGGCGTTAAAAAAGCAGAAAAAGAAATTCGTGACTATGGAATGTCTGTGGAAATCTATCCGTGCGATGATTTTGATGCTGCTATGCAGCTTTCTAACATCAACAGAGCACTTGAAGAAGGCGCAAATGCAATCGTCATTGTTCCGATCAATGATCCGCGCATTGCCAAAAAAATCCGCCAACTAAATCATGATAATTTTCCTATTGTCTTTCTGACAGCATATTTGAATCGTATTGCTCCGCTTACTTCCATTCACTGCGACTACTTCCGTTCCGGAAGAATCGGTGCAAAGCTTTTACAGCTTATTTCCGGTGGCAATGGAAATGTAATGGCCTTTTTCCCATCATCTTCAATGTTTGGAAATAATTCAAGAAAACTTGGATTTGAGTCCTATTTTAGCGAAACAGATACCTCTATGTCACTAAGCGGCATTGTCGAATTAACAAACGACCAGACAAAGAATCTTGATTTGGTAGAATGTGCACTATCAGAAAATCCGAACGTAGATTTAATAATTTTTAATGGAGATTCGCAAATTGCACTTGAGGTATTGAACAAACTGGATCGTCCTATAAAATCTGTATTTTATGATTTTACTGCGGAGACAAAAATGGCCCTGAAGTCAGGCATTATTGATGCTGCAATCCTTCAAGCACCAAAAGATCAGGGATATCAGGCAATCAATGTGTTGTTCCAGTATTTTTCTTCAAAGAAAATACCACAGAAAGAGATACTGATGGAAAGCCAGATTCTACTCAAAGAATGTATTGACTGATAAATAAAGGATTCTCTAAAATGAATCGTCTGTTCGTTATGCCCGCCTCCGTGCGGGCATTTTTCAATTCAAGAGAGCGCCGAAGGCGGTCTTTCCTATAAAGTAAAACAAAAGTTCCCGGAAAATGTTCCGAGAGCTTTTTGTGAGAAAAGAACCGTCCCTGACGATCATGCAAGACCATGTTCCTCAATCCATGTGTAGGCAACTGCCTTGCCATTTTGTATTCGCTCCGCGCGATACCAGAACAGTGCGACCGTAAGAATTATAAAGATCAGCGAGAGCACTGACAGTACCATCAGCTCTTTTCCTATGCCGCTGCCTCCAGAAATAGCGCTTCTGAACGCATTCACCGTGTATGTGAATGGCACATATTTGTGAATCGCTGCCGCAAAGCTTCCGGATATTTCGATCGGATAAGTTCCCGCGGATCCGGCTAATTGAAGCACCATAAACACAAGCATACAGAAGCTTCCGACCTTTCCGAGTAGCGCATTGAAGAAATACATGATCGACATAAAACAGATTGCCGATGCGATGGAAACGCCGATCGTGTCTGCCGCCTGTACCGGGTTAAATCCGTTTATAAAATGCAAAGTAAAGTACAATATCAGCGCCATTAAGATTGCTGTCGGATATACAATAACCGCCTTGCTCATAAACCAGCTAAAGCCATTTTTCAGCTTATCGCGGTACTCAACCAGTGGATACATGAGGCAGAATGCAAGACATCCTACCCAAAGTCCGACCGACATCATGTATGCCGCCATCGCGTGTCCGTTATTTGCCACGGTTGTGATCTGGGTTTCTTCCGCTGTAAGCGGTGTCACAAACATATCAATATTGGAATCATTTACTTTGCTCTCTGCTACTTTGTCCGCGCCCTCGTTTAAGGCGGTGTTTAAAGTATCCGTGCCTTCGATAAGGGTTGTGATTCCGTCCTGCAAGGTTGCCGAGCCGTCTGCCAACGCACTTGCCCCTTCATAAAGGCGTGATGTTCCGTCACTTATCTGGCTTGCACCATTCTTTATATCGGTGCCTTTTTCTACAAGCTGCGCGCTTCCGGTCTTAAGTGCATCTATCCCATCCTGCATGCCTCCTTCGCCCGTAATTCCCGCATTGAGTCTCTTAATTCCTGTATTTATCTGTGATATTCCCGGAATCAACGCTGTGTCGAGTCCGGATTGAACGCTCTGCATTCCGGCAAGCAGTGATCCCATTGCTTTGGAAGATGCAGGCAAAAGTGTATCTGATGCCGCTGCAAGCTGCTGTACGGAGGTCTGCAATTCGCTTACCTGTTCCGACATATCCGATGTTGCAAGAGCGGAGAGTGAGCTTCCCGCTGTCTGTATATTTCCACCGGCACTCTTTATGCTGCCTGCTGCTCCCACAATGTCATCATAGGCTGTATTTTCCGCCAGCCGGTCATTTGCATCGTACAGGCTTGCCATCGCCTGCCCGATCAGCGCTCTCTGCGTATCGGTAAGTGTCGGATCCTGATAGAGACGCACCAGCATGCTATACGCAGTTATCACTTTTTTCGCGCCGCCGCCCAGATCGGCTGGATTGCCGGTTGCGGCATACCCGCCAACCAGATCGGACGCAGCTTCATTTAAGTCTGATCCCGCCGACTGCAAGCTTTTCCCTGCGGTCTGTGCAGACAATCCGATTCTGGAAATATCAATTCCTTTATTTTCTTCTGTACCGTCTCCGTTTACTGCTGTATTCAATTTCTGAATACTGTCATTCATTGTAATCAGTGAATCGGATGCCGTATTGATCTGGGAAACCTTATCGCTTGTCAAACTTTTATCAAGCTGTTTCTTCATTTTATTTGCGCCGGACAGCAATGCTTTGCTGCCTGTTTGCAGCTCTTTCGCACCTTTTGCAAGCTTGTCGGTCCCATCCGCAAGCGAGCTTATTCCTCCGTCTACCTGCGAAACGCCATCCACATAAGCGCTTACTCCTTCATCGAGCGTTGCGCTGCCGTCTTTCAGCGCAACACTTGAGTCCGCCAACAGATTCAGATTATCTGTGATAGTTAAGGCTCCGTCGCTTAAGATATTCATTCCGGTTAAAAGCTCGGAAGTTCCGTCCGCCGCCTGCGAATATCCATCGCCCAGTTCCGCAATGCTGTCAAATACTGCATTCGTATAAGTTGTTGTGACCTCCGCGATAATGTTCGCCTTAATTTCTTTTATGGCGCTCTCACTCAGTTTGCTGGATATATAATTATATCCCGGATTTGTTGTGTACTCTAACTGCATTTTCTCAGGATTTGCATCCATAACAGATGACGCATTTTTTGAAAAGTTCTCCGGAATCGTGATTATCATATAGTATTTTCCGTCTTTCAGACCGTTCGCCGCGGTCACCTCATCGGTTATGTGAAAATCCATAGCGTCATTACTTTTCAATGAGCTGACAAGATTTTCTCCCACAGATAGTGTTTTTCCATTATACGCAACTGCCACGTCCTTGTTTACCACTGCCACCGGCAGCTTGCTTATCTCTCCATACGGGTCCCACATGGAGCTTAGAAACATTCCGGCGTATATAGCCGGGATCAGTAAGATCACGATCATTACAAACAAAAGCAGCTTATTTTTCATCAAGCCTCGCAATTCATCTCTTATCATATTTTCTTTTCCTCCGACATAAAAAAACCTCCTGTTCATTTTCTGTAAGCACTATAACTACTCACATTAAATAACCAGAAGGTAATTTCTAAATAATTTCTAAGCAAATTTTACTATTTCTTTAAACGGATATCCGCACCGCTCCCTGACAATCACAGCTCCGCTTCTTCCAGCGGTATGTTCATTGCTTTGAGCCAGTCGGATTCTGACATATTTTTGGAGGCGTTCTGCTTGTTCATGGAGACCGCCTTTAAAAATACGACCGTTCCGATCGCAAACAAAATTGCGATCATGCCAACGCCCACGTTGATGTTGCCGCTTATCTGTGACACGACACTAACGACCGTGGTTCCGACAAAGGACGCGCCTTTTCCACAGATATCCATAAGTCCGAAATATTCGCCGGAGCATTCCTCCGGGATAATCTTTGTGAAGTACGATCTGGACAGCGCCTGAATGCCACCTTGGAACATGCCAACCAGAACCGCAAGGATCCAGAACTGTGTCTGCGTTTTCAGGAATATCGCGAAGATCGCAATTCCGAGGTATGCAAGGATGCAGACCATTATCAGCTTCTCGGTCTTGAACTTGTAGGATAACCGTCCAAAAAGGATCGCGCACGGGAATGCGACGATCTGGGTGACGAGCAGCGCCAGAAGCAGCCCTGTGCTGTCCAGTCCGAGTGCGGAACCGTAGGCAGTTGCCATGTCGATGATCGTGTATACACCATCAATATAGAAGAAAAAAGCGAGCAGGAACATGAAAACGTGCTTTTCTTCCTTGATGTTCTTAAAGGTGCTGCCCAGACGCTTAAAGCTCTGTGCAACGGCATGTGGCTGTTTTTCCACATAATGCTTCTGTTCGTACTGCTTTATCAACGGAAGTGACATTCCAAGCCACCACAATGCGACGATGACGAAGGAGATTCCCATTGCAAGCTCCATGCTGATTCCAATCTTATCCGCGCTGAGCACCAGCCCAAGACATGCCACAAACGGCACGCAGCTTCCGATATAGCCCCACGCATATCCCTGTGTTGATACATAGTCCATGCGTTTTTCGTCAGTGACATCGATGAGCATGGAGTCATAAAAGATCAGGCTGGAAGCAAAGCCGATCTTGGCGATCACAAATACGACCAGAAATGCCAGCCACTGTACCATCGCACCAAGCACTGCACAGCTTATAGTTCCGATCAGTATGGATATGAAAAAGACCGGCTTCTTGAAGCCTTTGGTGTCTGCGAGTGTTCCGATGACCGGTCCGAGGATCGCCACGATGATCGTGCAGATTGATGCCGCATAGCCCCAATATGCCAGATAATCTACCGATGACAGCCCGGCTTTTCCCGCCAGATAATTAAAATAGATCGGCATGATGGTTGACACCAACAGCACAAATGCCGAATTGCCAATATCGTACATGATCCATCTTTTTTCTTTTCCTGTTAATTTCATTTTCATTTTTTACACCATTCTTCTTTCTCTTGTTATCATATATATGTCGCGTTCGTTCACGCAGGTCTCGCAGATCTTCTGCGCGCCAAAGGTGTAGTCATAGATCCGGTTGAACGGAAGCTCCCCCTCGGCGGAATCCCTAAATTCCACGATCAGCGTCTGTGCCATTTTTACCGCGCTGGCATAATACTCATGCAATCGCTGCGTGCTGTCCATGCACCGCGGATTTGCCTTATAGTTGACCAGAAGCCCGTGCATTTCCTTGTAGTTTCCGGTGATGGCAAGCAGCGCATAGATAAGCCCCCGCTTTATGTGGGATGGCGCGATCAGCAGCTTGTTGTAGGAGATCATGCTCTGAAGCGCTTTCTCCACATCCTCCGGTGCCAAATAGTTAAAGAATTTGCATATAATCCGCGCATTTTCCATCAATGGATGAATGTGATCCGTAAGACTGTGCGTGAGCGGGTTGTAGCCGTCCTCGATCATGAGCTTGCGGTCAAATTCGACCTCGATCTCCGCGTGGCTTACGCCATCTATGGCAATCTTCTCGTCAATGTATCCGTGGCAGCAGACATCCAGTGCGAAGTGACAGCAAAAACCGTAAATGTATGCCAGCGCCGCCTGTGTGTCACGCTCGTTCAGGTACTCAAGCTCATCTGCCGCTTTTTCAAAAAAGAGTCTTGCGCTTTTCGCGTGCATGTTGTAGCCCTGCTTATTGATCCTGCAAGGGTATAGCGGGTTGTAATAAAACAGGATATCCGGTCCGTGCAAGCCGATATCAAACAGTTCTTTATGCTGCTCTATGAGACGTTTTTCTTTTGCCGGAAGATTTTTGAGCACTTCCTGCCCCAGCCTGTAATGTGCGTATGTTGATGGCATTGCTTTCCTCCCTTACTTCATGCATTCTGACCTATGGTTCGGCAGAATTGACAATCGAGGTTTTCTTATTTCTCTTTAAGGATAAAAGCAGATTGTAAAATATAAATGTGGAGAAACGTAAAAGAATGGTAAGAAGTTAGATAAGATAAAAAGACGGTTCTTCCGCCACAATAACGTGGCAAAAGAACCGTCCCTGATTATAGCTGCCAGCCTGCGGCTTCCATCTGGGTTGCTTTCATGTGGTGGTAAGTTCCGCCTAACGCATCCAGCACGGATGGCTCGCCCTGCTCTTCCACAACGCCGTCCTTTAATACGACGATCTTGTCGGCATCTGCGACCGTGCGCATGCGGTGTGCGATGATCATAACCGTCTTGTTCTGGATCAGCTTGGAGAGTGACTCCTGGATCAGTGTCTCATTGTCGACATCGAGGGATGCCGTCGCCTCATCCATAAGGATGATCGGTGCATCCTTTAAGAATGCTCTGGCGATGGAAATTCTCTGGCGCTCGCCGCCGGACAATTCGGAGCCGTTTTCTCCGATCATCGTCTGCCATCCGTTCGGCAACTTCTCTGCAAACTCATCGCAGTGTGCGAGCTTTGCGGCTGCAAGCACTTCCTCGTCAGTCGCATTCTGCTTACCGATGCGGATATTTTCCATAACCGTGTTGTTAAACAGCGTAACGTCCTGAAATACGATCGCATACATGGACATCAGGGTCTCCGGATCGATCGTGGAGATATCCACACCGCCGACCGTGATCTTTCCCTTGTTGATATCCCAGAAGCGGGATGCCAAGCGGGAAACCGTTGTCTTTCCGCCGCCGGACGGTCCGATCAGTGCGGTTACCTCGCCCTGCTTTGCGGTGAAAGTCACATCCTTTAACACAGCATCCTGACTGTCGTATGAGAATCCGACATGCGAAAACTCGATATCATAGCCTTCCGGTTCCATTGTGGTCGCGCCGGTCTGGATATCATGTGATAAAATCTCGTCCAGTCGGTCACACTGTACGTCAGTGCTGATGATCGCAGCAAGGTTCTGCAGAGCAACCTGCATCGGATCATACATTCTGGATACCAGTAAAAGGAATACAAAGAAAGTCAATATATCGATCTCGCCACCGATGAGAAGCTTTCCTCCGACCAGTGCTACCGTTGCGATTCCAAGCTTTAGGATCATCTGCGCACTTCCGACAAAGACTGCGGTTCCAAGCTCTGTGACTACGGCATGCTTTTCTACGGCGCGTATCTTGCCTTCCAGTCCGTCCATGTACTCTTTCTGCGCGTTGTTTGCCCTGAGATCCCTCACAGTCTCCAGACACTCCTGAATGCCGTCCGCGCAAGCCATTTTCAGCTTCATCTGCTTTTTGCTCAAGCCCTTCTGCACCTTGTTGGAGCAGCCTACAATAAGGAAGGACACCGGAAGCACCCAAAGCGCTGCGATTGCCATTTTCCAATTCAAAAACAGGGTTCCGATCGCGATGATCGCGGTGGAGATGCAGGAACCTACCAGCTCCGGAATGAAGTGGGAGGATGCCGTCTCCATCGTTGCGCAGTCTGCCATGATCGTACTTGTCAGGTCAGACAGATCCTTTTTCCCGAAGAAAGACAGTGGAATCCGGCGAAGCTGCTCCGCAAGCGTGATCCTTCGCACACCGCTCTCGACATAGGTTGCCAGAAACGTCGTGTTATACTGGATGAATGTGGTTACTGCGATTGCTGCAAGGCAGAGCAGGCAGCCGACGATATAAAACACGCCTCTTCCTGTCATCGTGCCTTCCAGATAATCCTTTACGAGAAAGTACAGCATCCACACCGGAAACATCAGTACGAGATCTGAGATCGTGACCGACACAAATCCCTTTATCATATCCTTTGCACCTTTTTCGGAAAGTGCGTATTTGTGTTGTAATTTTTCCTGTAAACGCTTCATGCTATGCACCTACCTTCCAGCTCACGGATTTGTTATATTCGTTCCACATGTGAGCATACAGTCCATTTTCTTCCAGCAGCTGTCCGTGGGTTCCCTGCTCGGCGATCTCGCCCGCCCTTAAGACGCATATACGGTCAGCCCCGACAACGGAGGATAGTCTGTGCGCGATCATAATGACCGTCTTGCCCTCCGCCAGCTTGGAAAATGCCTTCTGCACTTTTGCCTCGTTGTCCGGATCAGCGAATGCGGTCGCCTCATCCAGAATCAGGATCGGTGCATTCTTCAACATGGCTCTTGCAATGGAAAGTCTCTGTGCTTCTCCGCCGGAGACGTATGTACCCTTTGTACCGATAACGGTATCCACGCCGTTCGGAAGCTTCGCGATGATGTCCTCACACTGTGCATTTTTCAAGGCTTCCATGACTTCCTCTCTCGCAGCGTCCTTCTTTCCCATCCGCACGTTGTCATAGATGGACATTTTCAGCAGCTTGCTGTCCTGAAATACGAATGATACCATGTTCATCAGCTGCGCGGACGGAATATCCTTTACGTCAACGCCGCCGATGCGCACGCTGCCCGCCGTTGCGTCATAAAATCTGGCTACCAGACTGGCAAGCGTCGTTTTTCCACCGCCGGACGGTCCGACAAAAGCGACATGCTCCCCGGATCTGATGGCAAGGCTGATCTCATGCAGTGCATCCTGCTTTGCATCGTCATAGCGGAAGGTCACCTGATCCAGCGTGATGGAATAGTCCTTGATCTCCTGCTGCTCCTCGGATTCCGGCAGCGGCTTTTTATTTAAAATACTGTCGGTTCTGTTTAAAGCGTCCTCAACGATCATGGTATTTTCGCCCGCGTACATGATCTTACCCAAGGTCACGGTAAGGATCGGCGTGATGATAATGTAAAAGAGCAGATTGACGAACAGCTCCCGGTCGCCGCTCTCCCCGCCGAGCCAGTATGCTGCTGCGATCAGGATGGCAAAAATGGCATTGATCAACGTGGTAAATCCGACCATCGGCCACCGGAGCTCCTTCGTGTATGCGATCGTCCATTTCTCGTACTTTTTGATGGCATCGCGGAATCTCTTAAAGGAAAATACGGACTGTCCGAACGTCTTTACGACCGGAATGCCTCGGACATACTCTACCGCCTCGTTGGACATTTCCTCCAGCGCGTTCTGATATTCTTCCATCTTCTGCTTCATGCGTGAGCCTGTCATGGCGCCCATGATCACAAATGCGAAAAGCACCGGAACCAGACTTAACAAGCCAAGCTTCCAGTCAAATACCACAAGCAGAAGCAAAAGTCCCGCCGGTGTGGCAACTGCGCCTGCTTTGTCCGGGAGCTGGTGTGCCAGATACGTCTCGGTTGCTGCGGTGGATTCGTTGACGATCTTGCGAATCTTTCCGCTTCCGTCACTATCCATAAATCCCATCGGCAGTGTCAGAATATGCTTCATCAAGGTGCTGCGCATGTTCGCCTGCACATGGAACGCTGCGATATGCGAGCAGAACAGTGCTCCGATGTAGATCGCCATTGCAAGCACCGCAAATCCTACTGCGCTCCAGCCAAGCCCTGACAGGTTTTTCGCATTTTCATAATCCGGGGCTGCATTTACGACTTCCTGCATGATACGCCAGATATAGTAGAACGGCAAAAGTGCGATCAACGCGCTGACCGCAGACAGTATCCACGATGCGATTGTCAGGTACTTATAGCTGCCTGCATACGCAAACAGCTTTGACATGGAGCTTTCTTTTGATTTTGTTTCGTCCTTCATCTTCCTACTCCTTTTGAAAAATTTGTTGTTATACACTGCTTCTCAGAATTAGTCATGGCTAACCTATGGATTTTAAGCAAGGCTGCTTCTTTTTTAAGAAACAGCCCTATTTATTTCCCGTTTCAGATAGCGGTTGCGCTTGAGGCAGCCCGTTGTCCGGTGTCAGCCGAGCGTTATGATGGCGCCCCAGCCGCCGTAATGATACTTTTCAAGCATGTGCACATATTTTCTGGCGGTTTCCCGATCCATGCCGTGGCGGATCACTTCAAACATACTGTCGAACATGGCGCGCGCCATGATGTGGATAAATTCTTCGGTGATCATGCTGCCTTCCTGCACGAAGTGCGTTGCCTCCATGTACTTGTAGGTGTACTCCGTCTCGATTTCCACCAGATGCTCCACAAAGTTCTGATATCTGGTGCCGTAGGAAGCGTCCAGCAAAAGCTGAAATTCCTCAAAGTGGTCATAGACGTAATCCAGCATCTCGTCCATTCCACCCACCACATAGCTTTGCATCAGCTTCGGCTGTTCCTCCGCCTTCGTCGCGTGGAATGCCTCCTGCGTCTTTAGAAAAATATCCGTCAGTCCTTCCACCGCCGGTTCCACGATGGCGCAAAACAGTCCCTCTTTGTCGCCGAACCGGGAATAGATCGATCCGGTCGTGGTATCTGCCTTTGCCGCGATGGTTCTAAGAGATGCATCCGAGTATCCTTTTTCCAAAAACTCCTCTTTTGCACAGGCAAGAATTTTTTCTGAAACTCCTTCGATTGGCTTTGTCACTTTTTCCTCCATACAAATATAACAGTGTTATATAACACTGTTATAAATATAATAACTTTTATTTTTGCTGTCAAGTGGGTGTTTATAATTTCCTGACACCGATTATCAAACCGAATGTGAAAACGGACTTTGCCGCCAGTTCCTTCTGGGATAGTTATCTCATAGAGCATCGCTTAATAATCGTCCACATCACATTTACTAATATCCAGCCGATTCCGGTCGCAAGTGCAACCGCCGGAAGTCCCATTTTCTCGACCCAAAGCCACGAAAGGATCACGCGCAGTGCAATATGGCTTGTTGCGCCGATAAAGGGGATGGAAACCCGCCCGGAGCCGTTGAAATATCCGGCGAAGGTATTTCCGGTAAAGCAAAATGTATAAAATAGTGCAATGAGTTTCATGTATTCACACGCATTTTCAAAGGATGCGCCGCTGTGTGTTCCCAGCATAAATCCAATGGATGCCCCTGCGCTGACATACATGACTGCAGACATTGCTGCTCCCATGCCGATCATCAGTACAAGACTGCTGCGAAACGTTTTCTGGATACGTTCCTCTTTCCCTGCGCCGCGATTTTGCGCTACGAGAACGGAGGTTGCTGCGCTTCCGCTGTCAGCGAATGAATTAGCAAATCCTTCGATGCGCGTCGTTGCGGTATAGGCAGAGATCATATCTGTGCCACCGGTATTTACCGCACCTTGTACCAGCAGTTTTCCAATGTAAAGACTCGACTGGTGTAAAGCCGTGACAAAGCTGAAATGTGCCGTCTGGTGCAATAATGCCCCATCCATACGGCAATCGTCACGAGTGAAAATCAGATCCGGGATCTGATGCCGCAGATAGACCATGCATACCATAGCAGAGAGCATCTGCGATGCTGTCGTCGCCCACGCTGCGCCGGAGATACCCCATTGAAGCTTTGCGACAAAGCAATAGTCAAGTATGACATTAACCGTTACAGCCGCAGCCAGCGCCATCAGCGCTGCATTTGCACGCCCGATGGCACGCAGTATCGCACTGTAAAGATTGTAAAGAAATGCGGCGGGAAGCCCAAATAGAATAACCATCAGATAGCGTGTCACAAACGCAGTCAGTTCCGCCGGTGTCCGGATGACCCGCAGCAGTGACGGCAGAGCAAGAAGCCCTAGCACGCTGCATATCACTGTCACCAGTATGCCGAAGGAAAGCGACAGCCAGTGCTCACGCCGGAATGTTTTCCGGTCTCCCGCACCATAGAACTGTGCAAACAATACAGAAATGCCTGTGCAGGCACCTGTTATCATAAAAAGGAATAAATTCATTACCGAGCCAGCAACACCTACGGCGGCAAATTCTGTTGCACCTGCGAAACGCCCAAGGATAAATGCATCCACCGTGTTATAGAGCTGCTGTAAAATATTCCCTGCAATAAGCGGTGCAGCAAGCCGCACCAAATGCTGTGGAATACTGCCCTTTGTCAAATCATACGAATGTGTCATACCGTCACCTTCCAAAATTATTTGACAATAGCTTATCACTGCATTATGCTTTGAGTAAATCGCTAAAACATCATTGTTGTTTTGACATTTTCGCAAAGGAGAATGCTATGGGACTTGACCGCTACCGCGCCCTTGTCTGTGCAATCGAAACCGGCAGTTTGTCCGCTGCGGCAGAGAAACTGCAATATACACCGTCCGGCATCAGCCGCATGATCGCGACTTTGGAAGAAGAGACCGGATTTCCACTGTTATTCCGTGAACGCAACGGCGTTTGTCCAACCAAGGAATGTGAAAGCCTGCTGCCCGCCATCCGCAAGCTACTCTACGCAGGTGACAACTGCGCGCAGATTTCCGCCCAGATCCGGGGCTTGGATATCGGAACTGTCACGGTCGGCACGGCTTACAGTGCATTTTACACGCCGCTGGCAAAAATAATCTCAGCCTTTCATGCCAGCTATCCGGGCATTCAGGTGCAGTTGTGCGGCGGTTACAGCACCGAATTGCTTTCACTGCTACGCTCGCACCAAATCGATCTGTGCATGATCAGTAAACGCGAAGGAGACCATAGCTGGCTTCCTCTTTTGCGTGACGAACTGACCGCCTGGCTTCCGGCTTCCCATTCCATGGCGCAGCTGCCCGCATTTCCCATTACGGCTTTTGCCGAGGAGCCATACATCGAAACATACCCTGACAAGGATATTGACAATGCGCGGGTGTTTGCCCGGTGCGGCATTAAGCCGAATCTCAAATTTTCCACAATGGACTCCCTCGCAACCTACTCTATGGTAGAAGCCGGCTTGGGGCTAAGCATGAACAACGCGATCAACGGACGCGCATGGTCGGGAAATGTCCGCATATTGCCACTAGACCCGCCACAGATAGTAGAAATAGGAATTGCATCTCTGTCAGATCCTGTGCCTGCCGCAGAAAAATTCTTTAGTTTTCTGAAATCACATATATCTGAATTTTTGACAGACTGTGAGTAAAAACCGGCTTACAGCTTCATTTTCTTTTTGAACAGCTCCGCAATGATCTGCGCAGCTTCGTTCACGCCGAAGTTATCAGACTTAATGCAACTTCCTCAGCAGCGGCAACAGGCTCATCCGTTTTTCCAAGCAGGCGGTCGCGCTGTCTGCCGAATGCCCGGTTGATGATCCCAACCAATGTTCCAACAAGAACTGCTGCAATGATCGTGCCGATGCCGACACTTCCGAGACTATGTAAAATGGTAAGGCAGGTAATGGCTGATACGAGAACCATCGTACAGTCAAAGCCGATCTTGACCTTGGCAAATTCGATATGCGTCACGGTGGAAACCGCCTGCATACAACCCTCCCCGGCAAGCGGGATCAGATCAGCCGGCAGATATAAAAAGATGCCGACTGCAACGAATACTGTGCTGGCAAGCACCATAAGGATGCGGATTCCCAGATTGTCCGGTGTCGGGAGAAAAGATACCATGTAATTACAAAAAGTCGTAAAGTAACCGAATACGACACCGATCAGAACCTGTAACAGTTGAACCGGCTTGAAATTTTTCCGCAAAACCAGTATCTGTATCAGTACCAGTACGATATGAAAAAGGATCGTCGCTTTTCCCATCTCAATGCCCCAAACGCACGTTATCGTGTAGGGAATGGAGCTGACGGGTGATACGCCGAGGTTGGACTTTACGGAAAGTGCAATGCCTATGGTCATTACGAACAGTCCGATAAAATACATGGGGATTCTTACTTTTAAATGTTTCATTTGTCTGTGCCTTCTTCCTTCTGAATGTCTACCATATTTTCGTATACGCGGCCAAGCAGCTCCTGCAGCTGCCGTACCTCTGCCGGATGAAATCCTTTTAACGCTTCGGATTCGATTCTGGCAAATTCGCAGTTGAGCCTGTCCGCATATTTTTTCCCGGTTTCTGTGAGGTATACATGAAGCGACCTGCGATTATTCCCGACCGTTCTCCGCTCGATATAGCCCTTGCTTTCCATACCGTTTAATATCGCGGTAAGCGATGCCGGTTCAATGTGGCAGAATGTGGCAATATCCTTTTGAATAGCGCCATCGTGGTGGAGCAGATAGTCAAGTATCTTCGGCTGCCCCAGTGTCAGTCCGGTATCCTTGACGCTCGATATGAGCGCTTTTTGTACCATCAGATGATCTGCCATCAAAAGATAGTGAAGTGTTTCCTGCATAATAGCCTCCTTAGTTAGAAACCTAATAATTAGAAATCTAATAGAATATACATCAAGAAGAAAAGATTGTCAAATTTTCATTTTAAAATGGTACAAAAAACCAGAGCTGCGCGGCTGTTTCAACCGGCGGCTCTGGTTTTCTCTATGTGCCTCAATAACACAAGGCTTTGATATTTTAGGTTTTATTTGATGTTGAATGCCTTGATTCCCGGATAAACAGCGCTTGCGCCGAGTTCTTCCTCGATGCGGAGCAGCTGGTTATACTTGGCAACACGCTCGGAACGGCTCGGTGCACCGGTCTTGATCTGGCAGGTGTTGAGTGCCACTGCAAGATCTGCGATCGTGGTATCTGCGGTCTCTCCGGAACGGTGGGAAGCGATTGCGGTGTAGCCTGCTTTATGTGCCATCTTGATCGCCTCAAGTGTCTCGGAAACAGATCCGATCTGGTTGAGCTTGATAAGGATACTGTTGCCGCAGCCGAGCTCGATTCCCTTGCTAAGACGCTCGGTGTTGGTAACAAAGAGGTCATCTCCGACAAGCTGAACCTTATCTCCAAGCTCCTTGGTCAGCTTCTGCCAGCCTTCCCAATCCTCCTCGTCCAAAGCATCCTCGATGGAAATGATCGGATATTTTTCAACAAGCTGCTTCCAGTGTGCGATCAGCTCCTCGGAAGTAAACTTTGTGCCTGCCTTCGGCAAAACGTACTCGCCCTTGGCAGATCCCTTCCACTCGCTGGATGCGGCATCCATTGCGATCATGAAGTCCTTGCCCGGCTCGTAGCCTGCATTCTTGACTGCCTCTAAAATGTACTGGATCGCCTCCTCGTCGCTCGCAAGGTTCGGGGCAAATCCACCCTCATCGCCAACGGAGGTTGCAAGTCCTTTTGACTTAAGCAGTGCAGCAAGTGCATGGAATACCTCGGCACACCAGCGGAGCGCTTCCTTAAAGCTCGGTGCGCCGACCGGCATGATCATAAACTCCTGCACATCTACGGTGTTGGCAGCATGTGCACCACCATTTAAAATATTCATCATCGGAACCGGTAAACGATTGCCGGAAATTCCGCCTAAGAAACGATATAACGGAATGTCGAGTGCCTGTGAAGCCGCTCTTGCGGTTGCGATAGAAACTGCAAGGATCGCATTTGCTCCAAGCTTTGATTTATCCTTGGTGCCGTCCGCAGCGATCATTGCCGCGTCCACTGCATAGATGTCGCTTGCATCCATTCCTACAATGGCATCTGCGATCACGGTGTTGATGTTGTCGACTGCCTTGGAAACACCCTTGCCAAGGTATCTGGACTTGTCTCCGTCTCTCAGCTCAAGCGCCTCAAATTCTCCGGTTGATGCTCCACTCGGTGCGGTGCCTCTTGCCACAGTGCCATCTACCAGCGTCACTTCCGCCTCAACGGTCGGGTTGCCTCTTGAATCCAGAATCTCTCTTCCGATTACTTTTTCGATCTCTAAATAATTCATATACCATCTCTCCTTCTGGTTGTTCGACCCTAATACGGATGCCCGGAGGGTGTTCCCTCCAAGCATCCTATCGTTGCATTCAGCAGTTACAACGGAGGGGTCTTATATGATTTACACGATAGTTAGTCTTTGCTAACTATCGTTAGAATAGCATAATCCGATATATGAATCAAGATGGCTAATTGAGACTTTTTTTCTATTCGTCCTTCTTTGGAAATTCCGCTTCCATCTGCGCGTTGATCTCATCCTCGGTGGCAGCCATCGCCTGAAGTGTTCTCGACAGCAATTCGTCAAGCTCCCAGTCAAGCTGCTTGGCGCCCCTTGCGATCACCTCGCGCGAACATCCCGCTGCAAAGCCATTGCTCTTGTACTTTTTCTTGAGGGATTTCAGCTCCATATCCTTTGTACTCTTGGACGGACGCATCAGGGAAGCTGACCAGATCAGCCCGGTAAGCTCATCTGCCGCAAAAAGGATCTTTTCCATCTCATGGAACGGCTCCACATCGATCGTTGTGCCGTTTCCGACAGTAATTCCATATCCGTGTGAACATACCGCATGGATGATGTCCTCGCCGACACCAGCCTCGCACAGCAGCTCCGGTGCTTTCAGACAGTGCTCGTCCGGATAAAGCTCAAAATCTATGTCGTGGAGCAGCCCGACAATTCCCCAGTATTCGGCATCCTCCTCATAGCCCTGCTCTTTTGCATACCATTTCATGACCGCCTCCACCGTCAGCGCGTGCTGGATGTGAAACGGGTCCTTGTTGTACTTCTTCAGCAGTTCAAATGCTTTGTCTCTCGAAATGTAATCCATGTTTTTCTCCTTCCATACAGATCCTACGTCAAGCTGTCTCTCGATCAGCCATGCATCTGCAACCGACTCGTATCGCTCATTGCCATGCTCGTCCGTAAGCGTCACCGTCACCTTTGGGCTTTCGCCGGGTGCAAGCTCCTCGCAGCCGTAGTCTCCGTCAAATATCTGCTTTATTTTCCACATAGGTGTATTCCTTCTTACTAATATTACTTTTTTCGCTCCCTGCCGAGTGTAAAGTGAGCGAGGATCGTAAGAAGCGCACTCAGTAAAAGCTCTGTATAGTAGCTGAGCGCTCTGCTCAAGATCATTCCCGGCAGCACAAGCTGCGCGCCAAACACCGGAACAAAGATCGTCAAGAACAGCTTCTCGCTGATTCCCATGCCGCCCGGCAGCGGAAGCATATCCACGGAGATGGAAATGACCGCCTGGAGTATCACAATAGTTCCAACGGCATAATCCGAAAGTCCGACCAGCACCAGAACCGCCTTGTAGGTGATGGTGACGATCATAAGTACCAGTGTTGCCACTGGGATTGGGATATTTTTGCGCCGCATATAGTAAATCTGCGCCGGTTGTCCGCCGGACGCGGACGGTGTGATACAGCTAAAGAAAAAACCGATCGACGAAAACAGAAAGCACGTCCACTTTTTCAGCCGGGTGCCGAACGTCCTATTGGTAGAGTCTAACATATATGCGTAAGAATTTGAACTATGAATTATATCCCAACCATATATTCTTAGCAATACAACGTCAAAAACAGGCACTGCTTTCGGTAAGCAATGCCTGCTGTATGTCATTGGGCGCTCCTCGTGTCAATGGGCTATGGGTGTGTCAAAAGGAACGTCCCCAAGTTATCGCAGGCGATGTCCTGCAACGCGCGGAGGGATTCCTCCGAATAGAATGCGCTGTGCGGTGTCAGGATCACATTTTCCCTGCCGATCAGCGGACTTGTGGCAAGATCGGGTGCCTCGGAGGCGAGAACGTCAAGCCCCGCACCCTTGATCTTTCCGGTATCCAGCGCGCGGATCAAAGCCTTCTCATCTACGGCTGCCCCTCTTCCCATATTGAGGAAAAAAGGCTGCCGTCGCATGGAGTTAAAGGCTTCTTCATCAAAAAATGGGGCGGCATGCGCATCCACCGCCATGTGATTTGTGATGAAATCACTCTCTGCAAACAAAGTCTCCTTGGACACGAACGTTACCGGATAGGGTTCCGTGTTTACCGTTTTTCCGGTAGGGGAATATACGAGGATCTTCATGCCGAGGGCATCTGCGATCTTTCCGACACGCTTTCCGATTTTTCCAAATCCTGCAATTCCAAGCGTCTGCCCGCATACGCGGTGTAAGCCGCTTAAGCTGGCGTACTCCCACTGATGCCGGTCATCAATGTCATGCTCGTAATGCTTCAGCCCTCTCGCGAGTGCCAGAAGCAGCGCGATCGTGTGCTCCGCGACCTCCTCGGTGCAGTATTCCTTGATCGGGATAACTGCGATCCCGCGTTTTTCGGCTTCCGCCACGTCAACGTTATCGTAGCCGGTCGCGTTGAGTGCAACGCACTTCAAGCCCGGTATCGCGTCCATCACTTCTGCATCGATCGGTAAAAAAGCAGTAAGGAGAGCGACCGCATCCTTCACCTGTGACAGCCACTGTTCTTTGTTTTCGTATGGAATTATCTCAATTTCTGCATCCGCAAGGATCGCCGCGATGCGGTCCTTTTCGTACTGCAAATCGCGGCTTAACACCTTCGGATAATCTGTAATTACGATTTTTCTCATTTACTGTGCGTTGTTTACAACGATCTCACTGTACTTTGTTACCCATGTATCAAAGTTGCCTGCATCCTGGTTCTCCTTGATGACCTTGTTTACGATCTCAAGAAGATCCTCATTGCCCTTGTCCATAACGATTGCGGATTCCTTCTGTCTGTCGAAGGTTGCATCTGCGAACTGAAGTGTATCATCTGCAAGGATATACTGCTCACCTACGATGCTCTCTACAACTACACCGTCGACCTTTCCGTTCTTAAGCTCAAGGATACATTCCGGAACATGCTCAAGTGATACAAGTGTGTTGTCCGGGAGCAGCTCCTGTACAAGTGCTTCCTGTGTGGTGGATTTTTCTGCTGCGAGTGTAATTCCCTTTAAGTCATCGAAGGTCTTGTATTTGTCCGCGTCTGCCTTGTTGATGATAACGACCTGATCTGCAAACAGATAGCTGTCTGAGAAGTCCATTGTCTCTTTTCTTTCATCGGTCGGTGATACACCGGCGATTGCCATATCTATTGTTCCTGCCGGAATGGATGCAAGGAGTGACGAAAATGTCATATCCTGGATCTCAAGCTCTACGCCAAGCTCGTCCGCGATCGCCTGTGCAAGCTCCATATCTACTCCGATAACTGCCTGATCTGCGGAGGTGATATCCACAAATTCGTATGGTGGATATCCGGATGCCGTACCAACTATAAGTTTTCCGGATTCCTTGATCTTAGAAAGGAGCGGTCCCATCTCGTCCGTAGACTCTGCTGCATCGTCGCTGCCTGTCTCGGTCTCTGAAGCGGTCTCTGAAACAGCCTCAGTATCCGGTGTTGTCGAATCAGAGCTTCCCTCTGCGCCACATCCGGCAAACATCATGGTTCCCATTGCGATTGTCATTACCATTGCCAAAATTCGTCTCTTCATAGTCTTTTCCTCTCTTTTCCTATATATTACTTAAGCAGTTGCCTGCAAAAGTGCTTTTTGTTACGCGCGCTGTGTGCTGCGTGCCATCCATTTCTCGGTTTTCTTTAATGCAAAGGAGAATACCGAGGTGATTAGGAAGTATATCAGTGCTACGATGATCAGCGGAGCCATCGGCTGGAAGCTGATTCCTCGCACCGTATCCGCCGCATACATAAGCTCGCCGATTCCGATCACGGAAACCTGGGATGAGGTCTTGATAATCGTGATAAATTCATTTCCCATGGATGGGAGAATGTTTTTCATCGCCTGCGGCAAAACGATGCAGAGCAACGTCCGCGCATTTCCCATTCCAAGTGCCAGCGAAGCCTCCGTCTGTCCTCTGTCCACGGAAAGGATTCCGCCTCGCACGATCTCGCAGATGTATGCGGTCGTGTTGATCGTCAAAGCGATGATACCTGCGGCTAGTCTTGAAATATCCGTGCCACCGATCATAATGCTTGGAATATGTATCCCCATCATCGGCAATCCGTAGAAAACGAGTGAGATCTGAACCAATACCGGCGTTCCTCGTATAAATTCCACATACGCATTTGCAAACCAGCGGAGCGGCTTGATCTTGCTCATTTTCATGAATGCCATGAGGATTCCGAAAATCGTTCCCAGAATGATGGTCAGGATGGATACGATTAGGGTAATTTTTACACCGCCTATAAATAGCATTCGATATTTTACCAATATTTTCCAAAATGCTGCCATAACTGATCCTCCTTATAACATCTTGCTGAGAAATGCCTTTACTCTTGGGTTCTGCGTATTTACAAATACATCCTCCGGTGTTCCTTCCTCCATGATGTATCCCTCATCCATAAAGATCACCCGGTCGGCGACCTCTCTTGCAAATCCCATCTCATGGGTGACAACCAGCATCGTCATACCCGTTTTTGCAAGGCTCTTCATAACGGAAAGGACTTCGCCTACCATCTCCGGGTCAAGCGCTGAGGTCGGCTCATCGAAAAGCAGCACCTCCGGCTGCATCGCAAGCGCTCTCGCGATTGCAACTCTCTGCTTCTGCCCGCCGGAAAGCATCTCCGGGTAGACATCCTTTTTCTCCTCCAGCCCGACCGTCTCAAGCAGGTTCATCGCTTCCATCTGGATGCTGTCCTTTGCTCTTTTCTTGACCTTGATCGGAGCATACGTTACATTCTCCAATACGGTCATGTGAGGAAACAGGTTGAAATGCTGGAATACCATTCCGACCTCCTCCCGCAAGGAAGTGTATTTCTTCATCTTGGAGATCGGCTCGCCCTTGTAGTAGATCTCCCCACCGCTGATCGTTTCAAGTGCATTCAGACAACGGAGCATGGTGCTTTTTCCGGAGCCGGACGGACCGATGATCGCGATCACTTCACCCTTTTTGACATCGAGATTTATATCTTTCAGAACCGCAAGGGTGCTGTAACTTTTCGATAAATTTTGTACAGAAATAATTACATCTCTCTCTTCTTGCATAGTTCTCTCCTTCTTTCTTGAAAAACAAGAAGGCGCTTCCTCTCCCGAAGAAACGCCTTTGTTTTTGTATACCGTATTCATTTGTTTTATGTGGCACATACTAGCATAATTGAGATTTTCTGTCAATACATAACTTTAAAATTCTTAAAATTGTATACATTTTTTTATTTTCTTTGGTGTTTCCACACTCAAAAACAGTTTTACATAGTTCTCGATCAGATCCACAGTCTTATCCACACCGAGCACGCTCGAATCGATCATAAGATCCTTGTATTTCGGATCGTCCGGCAGAAATCCCGCATATTCCATGTGGTAGCGCTCGCGCGCCTTATCCACCTCAAGCATCATGCGCTTCGCCTCGACCGGGCTCATGCCAAAATCCTTTTTGCACACCTCGAACCGTTCCTCCTCCGGCGCATAGATATAGATATGTATGGTATTTTCATATTCGTTTAAAATGGCGTCGGCGCACCGCCCTACGATGATGCAGGATTCCTTCTCTGCCAGCTCCTTGATGATACGCTTCTGGTTCTCGAAGATCTTGTCCCGCACGCTTGACGTTCCAAGTCCGAGCGGATATTTCATCTGGAAAAATCCGCCTTTTACGGATTCCTCCAGCTCCACGATCTCCGAAACTGTCATGTTCATCTCTTTTGCCGTGCGATCCACAAGCTCTCTGTCATAATAGGCGATGCCGAGGCGCTCCGCCAGCTTCTTTGCGATCGGTCGTCCCAGACTGCCGAACTGCCGGGAAATGGTGATTACATACTTTTTTCCGCTCATACCGACACCTCCTAAATTGAGTCTCTAAGCAGCGGCAATGTAGAGCAGTGGATTCCGCCGCCCAGTTTGTTGATCTCTGTAATGTCTACCGGGATGATATCGATTCCCGCTTTTTCCAGATTTTTCATAGTTTTTACACCTTTTGCGGAGAACAGTACCTTGCCCGGTTCAAGTGCAATGCAGTTATTGGTCAGCATCGGATCGTCGCGGTCTGTCTCAATGAGTTCATAGCCTCTTTCCTGCAATGTATGCAAGAACCAGTGAGGCAAAATAAACGTGCTGACCAAGACCTTGTTCTTATCGACCGGAACAAAGGCTTCATCCAAATGGATATAGTACGCCGGCATGTCGATCACGATTAGATCGATGCCCTGATAGGACAGCAGGGTGCGGAGCTGCGCGATTCCTTCATCGTTGATGCGGACGGAGCGCCCGATGATTGCGGTGTGCGGGTCTAGCATGGAGAATGAGCCGCCCTCGATCGTTCCTTTTCCTTGTATCGCCCCAATGATCGGGATATTCTGCTCCGCGAGGAATTTCTGTGTATAGTAGGTGTCTCCCTGATGGAAGTACATCGCAAAACGTGTCAGAATCGCGCCCTTTGGTGTCATCAGTGCCACGTCTCTCGTAAAGGTCAGGTTCGTCCAGTAGTTTGTCGGGTCTACCAGATAGTGGATCTCGATTCCTTCTTTCTCAAGGAGCGCCGCCATCGCATGATGCTGCTCCTGCAGCAGTCCCAGATCCGGCAGTTTTTCGTCTTTCCAATAGTTGCGGATGCGTCCGCTCTCGCTTTTTAAGATTCGCGCGCCGGCTTCCTCCTCATAGGCTCCCTGCGCAAGCTGCTTGATTTCCTCTCCCGGACAATGCAGCAGGATCTTACGGATCTTTCCTACGGAGTTGTCTACTCCGAACTGCTTTCCCCAGACTTCCCCGTATACCTCTGATTCAAACATGTTGTCAATTCTGCTCTGATCCATGTACATCTGTAATGTTGCCATAGTGTGCCTCCTTTTCTATCTTCCCATTTTACAGTTACAAACACTTATATAAAAATTGCAATGCCTCTTTCAATCTGCCAGTGTGCTTTGTATTGTATTTGCGGCAGCTTATTATGATAGCTTGGTTTCGATGTAGTGCCGCAGCAGGCTACAGCTGCTATGAAAGCGATTGCTTTCTTCCGCGGTCAGTTGTATCGTCCATATCTGCTTTACGCCGCCTGCGCCAATCAGGCACGGAACGCTTGTATATATTCCGGTTTCACCATACTCACCTTGCAACAGGGTGGAGCATGGTAAAATACGATTTTCATCCTGCAGAATGGTGTTTGCAAGTTCACAGGCTGCCAGTCCGATTCCAAATTCTGTACAGCCCTTAGCTCCGGCGATCTGTGCTCCGGCAAATATCGTTTTGTGTTCAAGCTCCTCGAACGGAAAGTTTTGTGCTTTTCCCATATCCTCTAAGGCAGATGAGAGCGGCTTTCCTCCGATGCTGACCTGACTCCAGACCGGCACCTGACTGTCGCCGTGTTCTCCCACGCTATACGCTTCCACGCTTCTTACGTCCACCGCAAGCTCGTTTGCTATGTATGTCCGGAATCTTGCGGAGTCCAGCATCGTGCCGGAACCGATCACGGTTGCACGGATCTTTGTCTGCAAATAATATGCGACCAGATCACACGGATTCGTTATCGAGATCACGATTCCGTGAAATCCGCTCTGCTCGATCTTCGGTGCCACTTCGTCTACGATCTCTATGGATTCGTCCAGTTCTTCCAGCCGGTTCTCATTGAAATATCCGCCACACGCCGAGAAGATCAGAATATCCGCATCCCCGATGTCCGAATAGTCCCCGGCTTTTATCTTGCAGGTATGCCCCTGATATGCCATCGTATCGGTCAGATCCCACGCATGACCGAATGCTTTCTTTTTGTCCTTATCGATCAGCACCAGTTCGTCACACACATGTCTGGTCACCAACATGCTTGCCACATGTGCACCGACATGCCCCACACCGATAATCGCTATTTTCTTCATTCAATCGCCTCCTCGTATATTCTCACTTGCAGTAACAAAACACTTTTTCCACCACATAATGTATATTGCTTTTGGCACTTTCCATTTCGTAAAAAAGCAATTCCACAAAAATTGCAGAAATTCTTTCAACCGTTCCGGCGGTGATAGGGTTGTGTCTTTTGTTGGCTTTGACACTCCCCGCCCGGCTGTCCGTGGCAGAAAGATTGCACTCAAACTTTTTAGTTCTTCTAGGCGGGCGTTTTTGTGAAGTTGATATTAGAGCATGCCCTTCAAAACTCGCTGCTTACGTTATCTATATAGTGACACGGTTAGCTCAAACAGATGAAGGGCATGCTCACATTTCCCAAAATCCGCCCGCAAGAAGAACACAAAAGTTCTCGAATTGCAATTCTTTCTGCCGCGAACCGCCGGGCTGGAGTGCTCAAACCTATAAAAGACAGAACTTATAAATAAACCGCCGGACGGTTGGATTAGAATTTCGCGATTTGCGGTGGTGCTTTTTAGCGAAATAGAAAGCGTCAAAAGCTCAATGCACAGTTTATGGTTGGATATATGTATTGCTTACTGCAAGTGGAATACTGCAAATAGTAGCGGCATGGTGATAACGGATAGAATCGTCGTCAACCCGATGCCTTTTGATGCGGTAATGTAGTCGCCGTCGTATTGGCGTGCCAGCATTGCCGCCATTGATCCGGATGGTGTTGCCAGCGTCACAAAACAGACCCCCAGCAGGATCGGATTGTGTACGACCTGCCGCAGCACTAGCATTCCGAGCACCGGAATCAGAAGAAGCCGCATAAATACGAACGCGAGCAGCCTTGCATCCCGAAATACTCTTTTCCACTCCACGTCCAGAAATGAAGCTCCGATCACCATCATGCTGAGTGGTGCGGTAAGATTGCTTAGCATAGTAATGGTCTGGCTTACAGCCGCAGGAACCTCGAACCCGGAAAATGCGATTGTCAAGGAGAGAATTCCTGCGAAAACCCCGATGTTTAAGAATTTTTTCAACGCGGTCTTCCATGAGCCGACTGTTCCGGCGATCCGGAAAATTCCGTAGGTGTAAATCAGCAGATTAAACAGGAGCAGAAAAACCGCTCCGTAGAGCAATGCTGTGGAACCGTACATGGCAGACAGGATCGGAAATCCCATGAAGCCCACGTTGGTGAAAGCAAGCATTGCCGTATACATGCCAGCCTCTTTTTTCTCCATGCGGAATAGCATGACCAAAAGTTCCGACACACCAATCAGGGCTGCATAGAATACGATTGCAAGCACAATGATCTGCGTAAGCTCTTTTTGCCCGATCTGGCTGCCGATGCTTCCGGACAAAATGAGCGCAGGATTCGCCACATTTACGATCAGCCAGGAAAGAAATTTGCAGTTGTTCTGGTCTAAGATCCGTTTCCTTGCCATTCCGTAGCCGAGCGCCATAAAGAACAGCAGGATCAGCATCTGCTTCAGTAAAATCATACAAGCTCCTTCATAACCTCATCGATGACTGCCATCGCGAAATCGATCTCCTCCTGTGTAACGATAAGCGGCGCGATAAACCGAACTACATTGTGGTCGCTGCCACAGGTAAGGAGAAGCAGATCCTTCTCCAAAGCCTTTGCCTTGATTGCTCCCGTAAGCGCGGCATCCGGCTCCCCGTCTGCTGTCACGAGCTCCATCGCATTCATAAGACCTACGCCTCTTACATCCCCGATGCGATCCGGGTACTTCTTCTGAAGCTCGGTCAGCTTTTCGCGCATGTATGCGCCCTGCCTTTTCGCGTTGTCTAAAAGATGATCCCGCTCAATGATCTCAAGCGTTTTAAGTCCTGCCGCGCAGGCAAGCGGATTTCCACCAAATGTGCCACCGTGTGCACCTGCCGGCCATTTGTCCATGATCTCGGCTTTTGCTATGATCGCGGAAAGCGGAATGCCGCCGCCGAGCGCCTTGGCGCTTGTCAGGATGTCCGGCTTTACCCCGAATGTCTGGAATGCGTACAGTTCTCCGGTTCTTCCGATTCCGGTCTGTACCTCATCGAAGATCAGCATAATGCCGTGTTTGTCACAAATTTCACGAAGTCCCTTCAAAAATTCCGGCTTTGGCGGGATGTATCCGCCCTCGCCCTGTACTGGCTCCACGATGATCGCCGCTACGCATTCCGGGTCGATCTGCTTTGCAAAAATAGCATCAAACTGCTTCAGGCACTCCATCTTGCAGCAGCCTTCCTCCTTGCCAAACGGGCATCTGTGGCAGTTGGCATATTCTGCCCAATAGACAGACGGCATCAAAGGCTCATAGTATTTGCGGTACGAACTGCTTGATCCTGTAACGGAAAGAGAGCCTATTGTTCTTCCGTGGAAGGAATTGCGAAAAGCGATAACTCCCGGTCGCTTAGTAACATATTTTGCCAACTTCATCGCACCGTCGTTTGCCTCCGCGCCGGAATTGCTGAAATATACCTTTGTATCGCCGCCGGTCAGCGCAACGAGTTTTTCCGCAAACGCGACATAGGATTCGTTGTACACAACGTTATGTCCAACATGGATCATGGTATCGAGTTGTTCCTTGATTGCCTCGACAACCTCCGGATTTTTTGCTCCAAGGTTGTTTACCGCAACACCGCTGGCAAAATCCAACACCTTGTGTCCATCCTCCGTGTACACATAGCAGCCCTCGGAATTTACGATTCCCAAGGTTGTTGCACGATTTGCAACTGCCGGCATTACCTTACAACATCTTTCATACATACTGCTCATTTTCTTATCCTCCTATCGCGTCTATTCTACGCTGCCCCGATATACTAAGGTCAGCATTTTGTCCATCTCTTCCTCTGTCATCACCACCGGATTTACCTTGGTCGCGCCAAGCATGGCGTGCTCTAAGAGCAGATCGCGTTTTTCCTCAAACATCTCTTCTGTTATCCCCGCCTCCTTGAACGTTGCCGGAATGCCGAGGGTTTCGCGCATTTTTGCAATCTCCTCCACAATGTCTGCACAGTGGCAGCGGTATGACAGCTCGCTTAACTTCTCTGCGACCACCGGATTCTGCCTGTTGTACGCAAGGGCGTAAGGCAGGATGATCGCGTTGGTGAGTCCGTGCGCCATATTGTAGATTGCGCCAAAGGAATGCGCGATCCCATGTACCATTCCAAGTCCAACGTTCGCGAAGCCGATCCCCGCCATCGCCTGAAAATTGTGGACTTTTTCGCGCGCTTCCCTGTCCTCCTCAAGTACAGACTTTGGCAGCCATTTCATGATCCCGACAATGGCGGCACTGCACAGCCCTTCGTCAAAATCGTCCAGATTGTGATTCGTGTACGCTTCGATCGCGTGCGTGAGTGCATCCATTCCGGTCTCTGCCGCAACATTTTTTGGCATTGTCATCACGATGTCCGCATCGAGGATCGCGATATCCGGACGAAGGCAGTCAGTCATGATCGGAACCTTCAGCTCTTTTTCGGTGTCTGTGATAACAGTTCCTCTTGTCACCTCTGAACCGGTTCCGGATGTGGACGGCACACAGACAAGCGCCGTCCTGCGCTCTGCCGGGATCTCGCCTTTCGTGTTGTATTCTAAGACATTTTCAAAGTTCAGATACGGGAACTCGTAAAACAGTAAAATCGCTTTGGCACAGTCGATCGCAGAACCGCCGCCGATCGCTAAAATGCAGTCCGGCTGGAACTGCCTGCATTCGCTTAAGCCCCTGCGCACCTCATCTATGGAAGGATTTTTCGGAACACCGCTGAATAAAAGCACTTCTGTTTCTTCCTTTTTAATATACTCACTCGCCCGATCGATCACATGGGAAACGATCATGGATTTTCCGCCGGTCACGATCATGACGCGCTTGTAATCCAACTCCGCAAGCGCAGATAAGGAGCCTGCTCCCGTGATGATCCGTTTTCCGCTAAGTACCAGTTTTCGCATATTGTGCGCCTCCTTTATCTCAGATAAAAATCTATCGTTTTTTCGATCAGCTTCGGCAATACCCCAAAGGTATACGGCAGGTTTACCCGCTCTGTCCACTTGTGGGCGTCTTTTCCGAAGCCTCCAAAATTTACCGCCGGAATGGATAGCCGCCGGATATTCTCAAGCGGCAGCGGGAACATCAGGTCAAAGCCCGGAAAATTCTGCGTCAGGGATTGAAGAGATTGCTCCGTCTCGTCCATGCTTAAGTAGCTGCTGTCGGATAAGCTCGGATAAAATCGCATAAAGCGGTATTCTTCTCCATACTCCGCGCTGATCTCAGAGGTGATCTGCATCAGCTCCTCGCGCAGCTTTTCCTGCGCTCCCTGGATCGTGTTGTGCGGGCAATACGGCGGTGCATAATACAGCACGATGCAGGGCGATGTGATCCTGACCGTCTGGAGCAGATAGCGGATCACTGCCATCGGAGCCTCCCGCTTGTCAACGCCATTCTCCAGCTCGTCTGCGATCATCTGCTCGATCCTGTCATCGGGGATTGCTTCCTTTTTTCTTGCCGCCTGTAACAGTTCCTCATAAGTGAGCACGCGGCTCGTATATTCCGGACAGCTTGTGTGGTCGTGATTGGCATCTGCGAACCACTCCGTCTCCTGCCGCGTTTTTTCATATACCTCTGTAAACACCTCAGTTGCAGCTGTGACCAGCTTCTGCGTGATCACGTCGATCGTCTGATTGTGTACAAAATAGTTGAAGTAGACAAATGCCTCCTTGGTGGTCTGCACGTTGTACCAAGGCTTTAAGTCCTTCATCTTGAGCACGCTCGGCGGATAGCTGTGCTCTCCGTCGTACGCATCGGTAAATGCGTGGCTCAGGTGGATCTTGTGAACCAGCTCTGCCGCCAGATAGGAGGCATCCACGCCCTCGAAGCACTGTCCAACGTGCGTTTCCTTGCCCTGAATGTAAAAGCACGGCAGCAGCTTTCCGACCATTCCGGTGTATACCGTTTTTACCTGATCCCCCGGAAACAACGGGCAGATATAATCGTTGTTGATTCCCATGATGTATGTGAGATTATATTTTTCTTTAAGCTCCAGCAGCACATCGGTTGCCTCGATGATCCCGGTGTGCAAGTTCTCCTCCACCGGATTGAAGGAGACGACGATGTTTCCGGATAGCTCCTCCGGGTGCTCACAGGCATCACGCAGGATTCCAAGGAAAACCGCATCCCCATCCTTCATATCGCATGCACCACGCCCGAACATGTAGTCCCCGGACAGGAGATCGTCCTTTGCCTCCTTGGGAAGTTCCACCTCCAAAAGCCGCTTTTGCAGTTCATCCGGATCGCAGGCGTAAGGCTCCAACGCTCCGTAGCCCTCCAGCCCGACCGTATCGGTGTGTCCGTGAAAAAGAAGCGTTTTGCCGTTCGGCTCCTTCTCGCCGAGAAGGATGGCAAGGACATTTCTTCTATGTAGGCTATCGTCCTTTAGCTCCCGCACAATGACCTGATCCGGATGCTTTTGAAAATAGGGAATCGCGCGGAGAAAGTTTTCAATGTACTCTCCTATATGCCGCTCTCCCTCCGTCGTGTTGATGCTCGGAATCCTTACCATCTCTTTGGTGATCTGTATCATGTCCTTTCTCATACGGTTTCCCTTCCTCTCTTACGGTAAAATCAAAGAGTCAATTTGTGACTCTTTGCGCGCCCGTGTGGGCACGCAAGTGCATCTTCAACTCCACACGGGTCGCATCCCTGCGGAGCATTTTTGCTTTATAGGAAAAGAAATTTCCTATAAAGCAAAAAAGGAGCTAGAACGAATCTAGCTCCTTTGCTATGTGTACTGTATACATTTTTAGCACGCTTTTCCTCATGTGTCAATATAAAATACCTTTTTTGTCAATTTTTCTTGCATTTTTCTAAAAAGTTCGCTATTATAAATGTATACAGAGAACAATAAGGAAGAAAAACATGGCACTAACTCCTATCAAGAAAAATTCAACGCTCAAAGAGCAGGCTTACGAGCAGATCCGGGAGGCGATTAACACGAGCGCTTTAAAGCCCGGCACATTCCTGACTGAGGAACAACTAAGCAATATGCTTTCCATCAGCCGCACGCCGATCCGCTCGGCGCTGCAGCAGCTGGTATATGAAAAATTGTTGTCGCAGGATGCGACAGGTCACATCTATGTTTCTAAGATAACTGAGAAAAATGTCACTGACGCTTCAAAAGTGCGCATCGCACTCGAGTGCATGGCGCTGGATTGTACGGAGTTTCCAATCCCAACGGAAAAGCTCTCCCATATTGACGAGATCTACCATGACCAGGTGGATCTGGTAAAAAATAATCCAACCGACAATCTGGGATTTGCCGAGTTGGATAAGCTTTTTCACTGTGCGATCGCCGAATGCTGCGACAACAGTTCTCTTATTGAATTTATTCAGAGCATCAACAATGTGATGGTCCGCATGAACGTCCTGTCCGGCACACTCCCGAACAATCGCCTGGACGCACTTGAAGAGCACGCCCAGATTATCCGCTATCTGAAGTCCTCACAGAAAGAATTTGCCAAGCTCTCGCTAAGTGAGCATCTGAAGAAAGTTGAAACCCGTATGCTGCAGAGAGACAACGTGGCAGAATAAGTGATTATTATCTGTACCGACGCAGTTGTACGGAGCGCCCGCGGCACGCCAATGAGCGTTGTTGCATGTCATTGGGCGCTCCTCGTGTCAATGGGCTATGGGTGTGTCAAAAGGAACGTCCCTGCTTCAGCCACTGCCGGCGGCTCTTATAGTCCGGCAGCACTTTTTCGACCTCATGCCAGAACGCTTTTGAGTGGTTCATCTCTTTTCTGTGGCACAATTCATGGACGACCACATAATCAATCACTTCCGGTGACATCCGCATCAGCAGACAATTAAAGTTCAGATTTCCTTTGCTGCTACAGCTTCCCCACCGTGTCTTTTGATGGCGGATCGTTATCCTGCCGTAATCCACACCAACAATTTTTGCAAAATACGCAACCCTGTCCGGAATGTATTCTTTTGCCCTAGCCGTCAGTTCTTCAAGTTCTTCTTTTGTAAAAGCTTTGGCTTCCATCGGCGGATTCTGCGTCTGCCGCTCCTTCATCTGCGCTAAATGTTTTCTGATCCAAGGCTCCTTTTCACGGACAAAACGCTCAATGTCTCTTGTTGCGGCGCGCCTTGGTGCCCGGACAGTAACCGTGCAGTCCGGGCTAACCTGAATCGCGATCGTTCTTCTATTTGATCTTATAATATTAACTTCCATCTCGGCTTTGCGCGCCTCCTTCGTCTTGTTAAAATACTATCTTCATTTGACCAACCGGAGTAACCTGCATAGTGCCAATGGGCGATTCCTGTGTCAAAAGGAACGTCCCTACAATCCATAGCCAAAATCGTATACGTTTCCAACAGAGTCCGTGTACGCCTCATAGTCGAACGGAACATCCTCGCAATGCGCTTCGATTGTCTCCATATTTGCCGGCAGGCGAACCGGGAGCCGTCCCGATGGCTTTGCCTGTCCGCTTATCATGGTTAAGATTGCCTTTGTCTCCACTCCGAAATCCACAAGGATTGCATCCGCATATTGCTCAAATTCCGCCACGATGCAAGGCGTGCTCATCCTTATCACAACGATAAGCGGCTTGTCCGGCATCTGCTTTCTTGTATTTATAACGATGTCCAGATCCGACTCGTTGATCGCCTTGTTGGTCTTATCCTTGTAAGAACGGTTATCACTCTTCTCCCGGAAATCACCGCCCGCAATGCTCTTTTCCCTTGCCGAAACGGCGGTGTATGGACGGTATTGCAGCATCAAAGGCTTAAAGCCCTCCTCGTCCGAATAGCCATCGCTGATTGGGCTTTCGATAAAGCATATTGCAAAATCCGCTTCATCCGGGTTGTCCGTGAAGTCGTAGAACGGCTCGACCTCCTCGCGGTCTGCTCCCGGAAGGTCTACCGCTTCCGTCATAACACGGACAAAATTCTTGCGGGCATCCAGATGCCGTCCCGGAATATAAACCTTTTTCCGCTCTGCGATTGGGAGCGCTCCGTTATTCTTTAACATAACGATACTTTTCAGCTGGGCTTCAAAGCCCGCCTTGGTATACTCCTCGCAGCCTAAGATCTTGGCGCTCTCCGCCGGATCTACATACGGATTTTCAAATAAACCGCAGCGGAAGCTGTTAAGAAGCAGTCTTCGGGCGCTGCGCGCGAAACGCGCTTTCATATATTCCTCGCCGTGTTTCTCGCAACCCATCCGATATGCCTCTAAGATCGGCTCGATATTGTTGTTGCCGCCGAACTGGTCGACCTCATTCTCAATGATGCAGAAATGGCGTTCTGCCTCTGTCATATTCTCCGTTCCATAGCATCTCGGACTGAAAGAGTCCATGCTCGGCAGCGGATCGCCCGTTATATCCCAGTCAGTGCATACGATGCCATCATATCCGTAGGTGTCGCGCAAAAGATCCTTGATCACATAACGGCTGTAACTGTTACCGACATTTTTCCCGGACGAATCGATTCCGTAGCTGATCGTGTAGTACGGCATCACCGCGGAAGCCTGCCCGGTTCCTTCCAACTTGAAAGCGCCCTCCAGAAACGGCTTTAAATGCTCTTTAAAATTGTCGCCCGGATATACCGCATACTTGCCGAACGCATAGTGTGCATCTCGTCCGCCCTCGCAAGGTCCGCCGCCCGGCCAATGCTTTACCATCGCCGCAACGCTGTGTGATCCCCAGCCGTTATTGTTATCCGGGTCATTCTGCAGCCCCTCGCAGTATGCCTTGGCATACGCAGTCACCATGTCACTGCTCTGGCCGTAGGTCTCCGAAATTCTCATCCAGCGCGGCTCTGTACCTAGATCAATCTGCGGTCCAAGCTCGGTCGATATTCCAAGTGCGCGGTACTCCCGCGCCGCTACTCTTGCAAACTGCTTTACCAGCTCCGGTGAAAAAGTTGCTGCCATTCCAAGCCCGATCGGCCATTTGCTGGTATCCTTCGCATCGGTTTTGTATTCGGCAGAGGCACAGCCGACTCCATGCCTTGGATCGGTGCTGGTGTTGACCGGGATGCCGTGCGGCATCGTCTCGCATAACGCCTGCATTTCATTGTTCCATCTGGCTGCAACTTCGCCATTCTTTAAGTCTTTTGCAAGCACAAATCTAAGATGATCCTTGGTCAGGAACTTGATCTGCTGATCTGTAAGCTCCCAGTCCTCAGCACCAGACTCTGCAAGTCCTTTTCCGCCGTGGTATGTCCCGGATGTCCAGCTTCCGCCCTCCGCCGGGACGAGCTGATGATTGCTGTACATCATAAGTCCGGCGATTTCCTCTATGCTAAGCCGGGAAGCCAGATCCTCTGCGCGCTCCTCCGGCGACAGCCGCCAGTTCTCATAAGGGACGAGCTGCCCTGTGCGCTCAAAATCTTTAAAGAACAATCCGTCTTTTTCAATAATCGGTACGCTCGTATAGCCAAGCGTCGGACCATTTTTATTCGTGATGGTCGTATAGCTGACCGGTGCCTTGGTTAGTTGATTGTTGCTCATTGTCAGATCCCCCTGCATTGTATATTCAAACCCTTTGCGTTAATTATAGCGCGTTTTTCAAAGAATTTCGATTCTTATTTGTAGTTTGTGCGCTGTTTTTGTATACAAAAAG
>CAVDTR010000025.1:0-10794 GCA_963612015.1 Lachnospiraceae bacterium
GTTGAATTTTTATAATTAGAATGATAAACTTACTCTGTATTACTATAAGAAAATTTGGGAGTTTACAAATGAAAAAATGGTTTAAGATAGTAACGATGTGCGCGGTCGCATGGACACTGGCGCTGGGAGCAGACCGATGCCCGGTAAATGCGGGCGTGACGGACGAAGGCAGTTACAGCGAGAAGGAAGTCTATGATGAGGATTCCTATGTGCTGAGTGAAGCGTCTATGGCGAAGGGAAGCAACCGGTATTTTTCCATAGAGAGTGAGTCTTATTACAGTTGGTATCTGAATGAGACGGTCTCCCTGAAAAACATCGTGTGGTCGGTGGATGGTGATGCAATAAAGATCAAATCCAAATCAAACCATAAGAAGGTAAAGATCGGTGCGGTAAAAGAAGGCGAGGCAACCCTTTCGGTAAGCTATGAGCTGGATTACGGCTATTATGTTTACCGCTATACATCCTCCGCCACCATATACGTTACAAATCCGAAGCTGGCACAAAAGACGGTCGGGATCAATAAGCATTGCTCCAATTATACGACCGTGGATATTACCGGCTGCAATTCTTACAGTGACATCGAATGCACCACAAGCAGCAGTAAGATTTCCGCGTATGCGTACCGTGACTGGTGGGACGATACGTTAAAACTGGAGGTGTACGGTCAGAAAAAGGGAGACTACACCGTAAATGTAAAGATCGATGGTAAGACCTTCAAGGTAAAAGTTAAGGTATTTTCGGCGTATTTCAAGAATAAGGCTTCGCACAGTGTTGATGCCTGGATGGATAAGATCTGGCATGAGGGCGATACGATGCTCGCTCTGTACAAGGGCGAGACAGAGCAGCTTAAGGTCAAGGGCTTAAAAGCTGGAAGCAAGATCAAATGGAAGACCAGCGACAAAAAGGTCGCTACGGTAAGCAAGGATGGTGTGGTAAAGGCAAAAGAAAACGGCTACTGCACCATCACGGCGAACCTTCCGGAGGGCGGCAGCATCAGCTATGAAGTGGGTGTTGCATCGAAGGGCGCGATCAAGGCAGTTCATTATGCAATCAAGCATTTCGGGTCGGAGTATTCGCAGGCACAGCGTATGTCGGAAGGCAAATATGATTGCAGTTCGTATGTGTACCGCGCATACCGGGATGCGGGTGTTATTCTGGGCGGCGACAGGTACAACGCGCCGACGGCAGCAGAACTGGCAAAATGGTGTGAGAAGAATGGCTATGTGCTTTACGAAGAAGACGAGGAGGTCGATGTGGCCAAGCTCCTTCCGGGAGATCTTATTTTTGAGACCGGAGAGAACAACGGAAGGTACAAGGGCATTTATCATGTGGATATGTACACGGGCAATTACAGCTCACTTACCGTGGAACGCACGAAGTCATACGGCGACAAGATGTATGGTGTGATCATCGCGCGTGTCTGTCGGTAAAATAATCAATTAAGAATGGAAACATTTATATGAAAAGTGTAATGAATTATATAAACAGGCATTCGGTTGCAGATATCGTGGGGAATGACCGCACAAGAAAATACATTTCCCAAGTGCTGTTCTATATCTGCCTGGCGGTGTACATGACAGCCTCTCTTTTGCAGTATACTTCCATAAAGTCCGGCTATCCGGACTTTAACAAGCTGCTTACCCAGATTATAGGGTACTGCGTATATGCTGCAATCGTAAATGTGATACTGTTTGCAGATTATTCTCTGATACAGGTTGTACTGTATGTGGTTATGATGATATTGATGTATCATTCCTACAAAAATTCGGGAACGAGACTTGTATATCAGGGCTTTGTAATTGCTTTGTCGGCAAGACAGGTGGACTGGAAACGGCTTAGAAAAGTGCTTCTGTATGGATTTGGGGCATTTATCGTGGCAGGACTGATCCTGTATGCAGCCGGGATACTGACTGCATTTGAGTATTATAAGGGAGAGCGGATGCGTCTGGTTCTCGGCTATAATCATCCGAATGTACTTGGATGCATGGTAATGACGTTTGGACTGATCTGGGCAGCGAACTATGCAAAGCGCCACAAGATATGGGATTACCTTGTGCTTGCGGCGCTGGCAGCATTCTGCTGGTTCGGACCGATGAGCCGTACCTCTGCAATTTCGATCGCATTTGCGATCCTTGTCATGCTTATCGCACAGTTTTGGGGTGAGCGGCTGCTGGATTGTACATTTGTGCGGTGGCTTTTAAGCCTGTTTGCACCGCTTTGCTTTCTTTTGATCTTTGGTCTGTCCTATTTCTACACACCGGACAGTGTGTTCTTCCAGAAGATTAATGCGGCACTCAGCGGGCGCGTCGCGTTCGGACATGCCTTTTTGGACAAGTATCTGCATACCTGGATGGGGCAGAAGATCAAGATGGTCGGATCTGCGGAAGCCCAGAGAACCGGCAAGACGAATATGTATCTGGACAGCGCCTATATGCGTCTGTATGTAAGCATTGGCATCGTCGGACTTCTGATCATATTATTTGTGATGATCGCAGCGATGCTTTACGCGATACGGATGCGTGACTGGGGAATGATCATCGGACTGCTGGCGTATGGAATTTACGGCATTTCGGAAGTATACATGATGTATGTATTTTTCAATGTATTTCTGATGGGCGTATCCTATGGAGAGCTTGCAGATATTAAGCTGCTGGTGCATAGGAAGGAAAAACATGAAAACTTGTAAGATTCTTGGTGTGAACATTGCCGTGACCAACATGGCAGAGACCATAAACTATATAGAGACAAATCTGGAGGCACTGCGGGGAAACTATATCTGTGTATCCAATGTGCATACGACGGTGACGGCATACGAAGACCCAGAGTATTGCACGGTGCAGAACGCGGCGGCACTTGCGCTGCCGGATGGAAAGCCACTGTCGGTGGTAAGCCGGTATAGAGGCTTTTCGGAGGCGGAACGTGTGACCGGACCGGATCTGATGGGAGAACTGTTTGCAAGAGACAATGGCTTGAAGCACTTTTTCTATGGAGATACACCGGAGACACTTGCGGTTCTTAAAGAAAAGCTGATGGACAAATATCCACACCTTAAGATCGTGGGGATGATCTCTCCGCCATTTCGGCCGCTTACAGAAGAGGAAGAGGCTGCGGATATCGCGGCGATCAATGCGAGCGGGGCAGATATCATCTGGATCGGACTTGGGGCGCCGAAACAGGAGCGGTATATGTATGCACACAAGGGGATGCTGCACGGTGTAATGATCGGCGTGGGAGCAGGATTTTCGTATCATGCCGGACAGATCAAACGGGCACCACAGTGGATGCAGCGGATCGGAATGGAATGGTTCTACCGGCTGATGCAGGACCCGAAACGGCTTGCAAGCCGCTATCTGAAAACCAATCTGAAATTTATCTGGAAGGTATGGCGCGAGAAATGGTAACGGTCCTTTTTACCTGTTATAACCGGGCAGCAAAGACGCAAAATTGCATACGAAGTATCGCGGATCAAAATCCAGCCCTCCAGTTTTCCTTTATCGTGCTGGATGATGTCAGCACGGATCAGACGGCACAGATGCTTGAGGCACTTCAGAATGAGGGCAGGGATATTATCGTTCTTAAAGGGGATGGCAATTCCTTCTGGGCAGGCGGAATGCGAAAGGCGATCGCGTACGCCAAAGAGCACACCGCTTCCGAATATTATCTTCTGGTGAATGATGATGTAGATTTTACGGAAGGCGCTGTGGAACATTTGATAGCAGAATATGAGCTGGTCGCCAAGGCAGAAGCCGCACAGCCGGCACTGGTAGGGGCAACCTGCGATGCAAACGGGAGATTTACCTATGGAGGAATCCGTTATGACAGGGGAATCCACTATACAGCAGTTACACCGGAGACAGACGACCGCAGATGCGACACGTTTAATATGAACTGCGTCCTGCTAAGCGGCAGGCTGTTCGCGGAGAATCCGAACTTTGATCCGTGCTATGTCCACGGGCTTGCGGACTTCGACTACGGACTTGGCATGAAGCAAAGAAACATTCCAATCTATGTGGCAGCCTTTTATGTGGGACGATGCGAGAAGAACAGTGTCAGCGGAACATGGATGGATAAAAGCCTTCCGAGAGGTGTCAGGCTTAAAAAGAAGGAGAACCCTAAGGGCGCTCCGTTTAAACAGTGGTTTTATTTTTTGTATAAGAATTTTGGAATCAAGGCGGCGCTATTACATGGATTTACGCCGTATCTACGAATTTTGACAGGCAGGTAGGGGTACAATGCAGCAGTCCAAAGACCGTATTCAAAACTTCATATTGCTGATTGTAGATACTGTATGCATTGCGGCAAGCTATTTCCTCGCGGGCGTGCTATGGTTCGGATGGTATCGCGGCAACACGTTTGCCAGAACCATGAGCGAGCTGATGGACAATGTGGAGATCATTCTGATCGCGTATGCGGTCATCATGATATTTTTCAGCTCCAACGATAAGTTCATTCAGAGGGGCAAGCTGGTCGAACTGGGAAGTGTGATCCGCACCAATATCATTTTCGGCGCGGTTATTTCCGTTATCGAATTTGCGATGCACGAAGTGTCCCCGATCGGACGAGGCGTGTCGTACATTACGGTAATGCTGAATGTCGTGCTGATGTATGTGTCGCACCTTTTGTTGAAGGCGTATCTGCTTAAGGTATACAAAAACCGGTTTTCCACCAACCAGATGCTCCTTATGACAACGGCAGACCGTGCGGAGAATATCCTGCAATCGGTGGTCAAAGGGCGCGAGTGGACAAAGCGCATCACAGGTATCGTGATCGTTGACCGCGACTGCATGGGAGAGCAGATCTGCGGAGTACCGGTTGTGGCAGGCGAAAGCGATATGCTGGAGTATGTGCGCAGACAGATTGTGGACGAGGTGTTCATCAGCATTCCATACGACACCGGCGACAATTTGCATGATGTGGTGATGGAGCTGGAGAACATGGGAATCCGCGTCAATCTTTCGGTTGAGATTCTCAATCAATTCAAGGATTTTCATGTTTCGCTGGAATCAATGGGAGACATTCCGGTTATTTCGTTTGCCAATAATGACTATGATTACAGGCAGCTTTTATGGAAGCGCGTTATGGATATCTGCGGGGCGCTCATCGGGATGGTCTTTACCATTCTGATCGGAATTATTCTGGTTCCGGCAATCAAGCTGGAATCGAAAGGCCCTGCGATCTTTAAGCAAAAGCGCGTAGGAAAAAATGGCCGCTTCTTCTATATGTACAAATTCCGTTCGATGTATGTGGATGCGGAGCAGCGCAAAGCGGAGCTTACGGAACAAAATGAGATGGACGGTCTGATGTTTAAAATGGAGGACGATCCGCGCGTGACGAAGGTGGGAAAATTCATCCGCAAGACGAGTCTGGATGAATTTCCGCAGTTCTTCAATGTGCTGAAAGGGGATATGAGCCTCGTTGGGACAAGACCGCCGACACTGGATGAGTTCGCCCAGTACAAGTCCTACCACAAGAGACGGCTCAGCGCGAAACCGGGAATTACCGGGCTGTGGCAGGTAAGCGGACGCAATGACATCACCAATTTTGATGACGTGGTAAAGCTTGATCTGGAATATATTGATAACTGGTCGATCGGGCTGGATATCAAGATCCTGTTAAAAACGGTGGCAGCCGTATTTACGCATACCGGAAAATAGAAAGGCGCTTGTTATGAATGCACAAGGGAAACTAAATATTTTGCAGGTTCATAACTTTTACCAGCAGCCGGGCGGAGAAGATACGGTGGCGGCAAATGAAAAGCAGCTTTTGGAGCAGGCAGGACATACCGTTTTTACTTATTACAAGAACAACAAAGAATTGAATGAGATACACGGACTTGGGAAACTTACCATTCCGTTTACGGCAGCGTATTCGTTTCGTGCATACAGGGATATAAAAAGGATCATCAGGGAACAGCAGATCGATCTGGTGCATATACACAATACGCACATGAGGATCAGCCCGTCGGCTTTTTATGCGGCATGGAAGATGGGCGTTCCGGCAGTGCAGACATTGCATAATTTCCGGCTGGCATGTCCGGCTGGCGTTTTTTACAAGGATGGGCATATCTGCGAGGAATGCCTGCAAAAAGGTCTAAGCTGTTCGATCCGGCATAGCTGTTACCGCGGAAGCAGGATGCAGACCTTTGTAAATGCGGCGGTGACGAAGCTTCACCGGATGGCAGGCACCTACCGCAGGGCATATTTTATCTGCCTGACGGAGTTCAACCGGGACAAGCTGTTAGAGCTTAACTGTAAGGGCAGGCGAGTTCTTGATGCCTCAAAGATTTTTGTGAAACCGAACTTTACTTTCAATACGGATATACCCGAAGCCTCGCAGCCGGTTGACGGTCGGCAGTTCCTATTTGTGGGACGGTTGGAAGCGATGAAGGGAATTGATCTGGTAGTCCATGCGTTTGAACAACTGCCGGAGCTGACACTGTGTGTGGCGGGGGAAGGTCCGCTCAAAGCACCATTGCAGCAGTATGTCAAAGAAAAAGGACTTACGAATATTCATTTTTTAGGACAACTGGACAAAAAGCAGCTTGACAGCTATTATGCAGGCTCGGCGGCACTGGTGGTAGCATCACAGTGGTATGAGGGTTTTCCGATGGTGATCACAGAGGCGTATGCACACGGACTTCCGGTCATTGCCGGAAACATCGGCAATATGGGTTCTTTGATCGAGGATGGAAAGACAGGCGTTCTCTATGCGTATGACAGCAAAGAGGAATTGTGTCGGGCGGTTTCTGATTTTGCGGGGCAGGAGCATCCTAAAATGAGGCAGTATGCGCGGGTGTATTATGAAAAGCAGTTGAGTCCGCAGGGAAATCTTGCTATTTTGGAGCAAATCTATAAGGATATATTGGAGAACGAGCATTGAAGATCGTAATTGTTACATTGGCAATGACCACCGCGGGAAGAGGAACATTTTATAATGCACAGGATATCGGACTGGGGCGTGCCTTAGCAGAAGCGGGGCATACCGTTGATATATATGATTTCGTAAAACAGGATGAGCAGGATGTGTTTTTGTCAGAGCGGTTGTGTGTACACTATCAAAAGAGCCGGTCGATCGGAAACCATTCGCTGCATTCGTATGACTTTATAGCGGGGGATGTCGATGCAGTTCTTTGCTTTTCCGATAACCAGATCGGGTTTGGAAGACTTAAAAAGCGCTGTGACAGGGTTGGCGTGCCGTGCTATCCTTATGTCGGAGTACTGGAAAGCCACAGCGGCAATCCCATAAAGCGGGCTGTCATGGACAGTGTGGCTTCCAATGAGCGTTATTACCGGAGCATGCATGTACTTGCCAAGACACCGCAGGTAAAACGCGAACTTGAGGCAATCGGCGCAAAGGATGTTACGCTTATGCCCGTGGGGCTTGACGAGAGCAGGCTTTACAAGGAGTATGAAAAAGCCGATAAAGGGGCGCTGAGAGAACAACTGGGGCTTCCGAAGCAGGGCAGGATCATCTTGTATCTGGCTCGCCTGACGCAGGAAAAACGTCCGCTCGAAATGCTCTCTATTTTTGCAGACATCAGGAAAACGGATCATGCGGCACATCTGGCAGTGATCGGAAAAGGCGAATTGCAGGAGCAATTCTTAAAGAAAATCGAGGAATACAGCCTCCGCAAATCGGTTACCTATGTGGAATCGGTTCCCAATGCCGAGGTATGGCGGTATTTTTGTGCCAGCGATGTCATGGTTAATCTGAACATCGGGGAGATATTCGGCATGGCAATCCTTGAGGCGATGTACTATGGCTGTCCGGTGGTGGCGAGAAGAGCACCGGGACCGGAGTTTATCATCAGTGACGGAACAGATGGTTTTATTGCGGAAAGTGATAAAGAGGTCACGGAGAAGATCACGGAAATGTTTGAAAATGCAGGTCTGCGGAAACGTATTGCCGATCGCGCAAAAGAAAAGGTAAAGACCTGCTTTTTATGGGAAAGTATCATAAAAGCGGATGATATATTTAAGAAATGATGGGATTTCGGTAAATGAAAGTTTTACATGTGTTGAATGAGCTGTATCCGTCCGGTGCAGAAATGATGATCAAAAATGCATATCCGTACTGGAACAATGAGATGGACGGGACTATCATGGCTACCGGAAATGGGATCGGTCCATTTGCAGAGACCTTGCGGGAGACGGGATATGAGGTGGTTCATGTTCCGACAGTCGGAACGGGGAAAAAGGCAAAATTAAAGCATCTGAAGTCCTTCTACCGCTATATGCGGGAACACCGGTACGATGTGGTTCATATCCACCGGGAATCTTTGGCATTTGAGTACGCGCTTATCTGTAAGACAACCGGCAATAAGCGGGTGTGCCGCACCGTACACAGCACCTTTTCACATACGGGCATCCAGCGGCTCATCAAATCCATCACAAGAAATCTGATGAGCCTGTGCATGGGCGTGCAGTTTATCGCGATCAGTGACGGCGTTGCGGCAAATGAAAAAAAGGTGTTCGGGATCAACTGCGATCACGTTATCTACAACTGGTGCAACAACAAGGAGTTTGGGTTTATCCCAAAAGAAGAAAAGATCATCTCCAAGCGGGAAATGCTTGCAAAGCTTAGCCCAAGACTGTCGTTACAGCCGGCAAGGCTTCTTACGATCGTGACAGTCGGAACCTGCGCGGACGTAAAAAATCACACGCTTCTGCTGCAGGCGATCGCAAGGATGCAGTACCGGGAACAGCTTCGGTATTTTCATATCGGATATGCAGAGGGCGAGACGGAAAAAGAGCAGGCACTTGCAAAATCTCTTGGAATTGCTGATGAGGTGGCATTTGTAGGGCGCACGCAGCCGATGCCTTACTTAAAAGGGGCGGACGTATATGTGATGACCTCGAAGTATGAGGGACTAAGCGTTGCGGCACTTGAGGCGATTTTTACGGGAATGCCGGTGCTGCTTGCAGATGTAAGAGGACTGGATGAGTTCAAGGATAAGCAATTAGAGAATGTGGATTATTTTGAGCCGACGCCGGAGGCACTTGCAGATAAGCTGGATTCGTATGTGATGCGGCTTGCAGAGAGAACACTTGAACCGGCTGAGGAGCAGAGCATGAGGGCGGAAGCTCTGTATGATATCGGGCAGCAGGTGCAGCGCTATATGGATGTGTATCGGGATATGGTTAAAAAAGATACAAAAAACGAAAACAGATTGGAACCGAAAGAATGAAAGTAATCTCAGAACTTACCGGAGGCTTTGGCAATCAGCTATTTGCGTATGCCTGCGCATATAGCTGTGCAAAGAAAAATAATGCAAAGCTATATATCAATACTTATATGTCAGATAACGGCATGACACGCGAGCTGGGAATCACGCGGTTAAATATTGCATTTGACGGCAGGATCAGCTATCTTTACAAAAAGGATATTGTAAACCGTGCGATTTTTAATAAGCTACGGAGAAGAAAAGCGATCGGACTTGGGACGAAGATCATAAAGGAACCGGAACTGTTTGTGTACCATCCGGAGATCTTAAGCCCCCAAGGGGATGTGATGTTTAATGGATATTATCAGAATGAACGGTATTTTAAGGAGTATTCCGAGGATATCCGAAGGATGTTTACACCGAAGGCTGAATTATCGGAGGCTGCCAAGCGGCTGATCGCACAGATCCACGCAAGGGAGAACAGCGTGGCGGTTCATATCCGAAGAGGCGACTATCTGATGAACAATGCCAATCTTGAACTGACCTATTTCCGACAGGCGATGGAGATCATGCGGCAGCAGTATCCGGATGCCACGTTCTGTTTCTTTTCCGATGATATGGAATGGGTGAAGGAACAGTTCCCGGAAAGTGAAAATGTTTTGTATATCTCCGGACAGGAGAACATTGATTATATCGAAGAATTTTTCTGTATGCGGGAATGCTCGCATGATATTATCTCCAACAGCTCATTTAGCTGGTGGGGGGCATATTTAAATCCCAATCCGGGGAAAACGGTCATCGCACCGATCACCGGATTTTGGAAGAGAGATTTCTATCCGGAGGATTGGCAGGTTATCGAGACGCATTCCGAGAACGGACAGTAAAAATGGAGCAGCAGGGATGGAAAAGAACAAGAAACGTGTAATTGCAAATATGAGCTGGCTGATGGGCGGCAAGATCGTAAATATGATCCTGTCTTTCTTTGTGTCTCTTGCAACTGCGAGGTATCTTGGACCGTCAAATTTTGGCTCTATCAATTACGTTGCTGCGTATGTCTCCTTTTTCTCTTCGATCGCATCACTTGGACTGAGTGTGATCGTGATCAAGGAGGTCTCTTCCGGGGAGGAGGATGACAATAAGGTCATCTGGACAGGAATCCTTATGCGTTTCCTGACGGCAGTTGCCTCCACCATTGCGGTAGTTGCCTTTTTTGCGATCGCCAAGAGAAATGATCCGCTTCTTGTACTGATTGCGGCACTTGAGTCGATTGCAATTTTAGCGAGCGCTTTTGATACATTTATGTATTGGTTTCAGGGCAAGCTGCTCGGAAAGTATGTAAGTATTGCGGGAGTTATCGCGTATCTGGCGATGTCTCTGTACCGCCTCTATCTTCTGGCAAACGGTGCGGACATCCTGTGGTTTGCGTTTGCAACCTCCGTGGATACATTGGTGCTGGCGCTTGTGCTGTTTATCTTCTATGTGAAGGAGAATGGCTTCCGGCCGGTGATATCGCTGGCACTTGGAAAGAAGCTGTTAAAACAATCGTATTACTATCTGATCTCAGGGCTGATCGCAATCCTGTATTCAAAGATCGATCAGATCATGCTCGGAGATATGCTGGATAAGGCATC
>CAVDTR010000025.1:11540-31334 GCA_963612015.1 Lachnospiraceae bacterium
GCAGATGGCGGAAGATATCCGGCAGGGAAAGCCTTTTATGGCGGGGCGACTCGGAGCAGTGGAGCTGGCAGCAATGCGCTCGTATGAATTTGATGATAAGCGGATCATCCGCAAGAATCTTTCACAGCTATGCACGAACGCAGGATTTTTCCCGGATGATCCGGGGCTTTTACCGGAATTTTGGGAGAGAATGATAAAAGCCTGCAAAAATACAGACTATCTTGCCGCGTGGTTCCAGCCCTTTGAGGATTACTATCTGGCGAATGTATTTCCAAGGGATATGCACATGACGTATCTACATTACATTGATCCGTTCCGCTGCCCCAAGCATCCGTGGACAGAGGCGCTCGCGGGCAAGCGGGTTCTGGTCATCCACCCGCAGGACAAGCTGATCGCAAGCCAGTATGAGAAGCATGGACGGGAGTTGTTTCCGGGGACAAATATCCTGCCGGAATTTACCCTGCGCACCTTAAAAGCGGTACAGACGAGCGCCGGGGAGCAGGATCACCGTTATGCGAACTGGTTTGAGGCGCTGGATGATATGTATGAACAGGCAATGCAGATTGACTTTGATCTGGCGATCCTTGGATGCGGTGCATACGGGTTTCCGCTTGCATCTATGCTGAAGGACGCCGGCAGGCAGGCGGTGCATATGGGCGGTATCACGCAGGTACTGTTCGGTATTCACGGGAAACGCTGGGATGAAGATAAAAATCACCAATTTCTGAAACAATATTATTCGGATGCGTGGACGCGGGTGGATGCGACAGATAGGCCTAAGGACGCGGGGAAGATAGAGGATGGATGTTATTGGTAGGAAGAATCGATAGAGAACGAAGAGAAAGGCATGTGTATGAAATTATCATTAGTGGCACCATGTTATAACGAAGAAGGAAATGTGCGTGTGTTTTGTGAGACCGCCCGCGAAGTTTTGAAGGGGATCGAATACGAGATCGTCTTTATCAATGACGGCAGCAAGGATCACACATATGAGCAGCAGAGGAAGATTTATGACGAGCATAAAGAAAATATCACGCTGATCAATTTCTCCCGCAATTTTGGCAAGGAGGCAGGAATCTACGCAGGACTGACACATGCCAAGGGGGATTTTGTGTGCATCATTGATACGGACATGCAGCAACCGATCGAGGTTGCCCGTGAGATGCTGGAATTTCTGGAGCAGAACCCGGAGTATGATGAGGTGGCTGCCTACCAGGAAGCGCGGATCGAGAACAAACTGATGACGATGGCAAAGGACGGTTTCTACTGGTTTATCAACAAAATGTGTGATGTGGAGTTGTATAAAAGTGCGAGTGATTTCCGTATGATGCGGAGAACGGTCGTAAAAGCGATCCTTCAGATGTCGGAATACCATCGTTTCTCGAAGGGGATTTTTGCGTGGGTTGGCTTCAACACTTACTATCGCCCATATGAAGTCCATGAGCGCAACGCGGGAACAACGTCATGGTCGGTGGGTAAGCTCATCAATTATGCAATCGAGGGAGTGGTATCCTTTTCAACAAAACCGCTTCGGATGGTAATAAAGCTCGGAATCGGAACCTCAACGCTTGCATTTTTGTATATGGTGATCGTCGTGATCCAGAAGCTGGTATTCGGAAACGATGTTCCGGGATATCCGACTATTATCGTGCTTATTCTTCTGATCGGAGGAATACAGCTTACCGTACTTGGAATTATTGGGGAATATCTGTCGAAGGTGCATATAGAGGTCAAGAACCGACCAATCTATATCTCAAAAGAGATCCTTTCCTATGACAAAGATCAGGAGGAATAGAAAGACGCAGGTAAGATCAATGGATCTTATCTGCGTCTTTTTTGTTAGTCTCTGAAATGATAAAGTGTGGTCGGCGCTTGGTCTCCAGATAGGTCTTGGAGAGATACTGACCGATGATACCCATGCAGAACAACTGTACACCGCCGATAAAGGTAATGATACATACCAGTGAAGCCCAGCCGCTTACCGGGTCTCCGAAAATAAGCCGCCTTACAACCACGAATATAATTGCAAGGAACGAGACAAAGGTTAAGAAAACTCCACCGTAGGAGGCAAGGGACAACGGAACCTGCGAAAAATTGATGATGCCGTCGATCGCATATTTAAGAAGACCCCAGAAACTCCATTTGGTCTCACCCGCAACACGCTCCACATTTTTGTATGGAAGCCAGTAAGTGCGGAATCCGATCCAGCCGAAAATACCTTTTGAAAAGCGGTTATACTCGTTCATTGCCACGATCGCATCGACCATTTCCCGCTTCATCAGCCGGAAATCGCGTGCACCGTCGACGATATCGGCATCGGAGATCTTGTTGATGATCTTGTAGAAGCTGCGCGCGAAGAAAGAGCGTATCTTTGGCTCGCCATCCCGGCTTACACGGCGGGTTGCCACGCTGTCGTACTCGCCGGTCTGAAGGATCTCTAGCATCTGCGGAAGCAGTGAAGGCGGGTCCTGCAGATCTGCATCCATGACGGCTACATAGTCGCCATCGGCATTGCAAAAGCCGGCAAACATGGCAGACTCCTTGCCAAAATTGCGGGAAAAGGAGTAATAATTCACGCGGGGATCGCTGGCAGCCAATTCCTTTAGGATACTGAGCGTACGGTCGGAAGAGCCGTCATTGACAAAAAGATATTCAAATTCGTAATCCTTTAACTGTGAGGAAACTAAAACAAGCTCTTTATAGATAAAAGGAAGAGCTGCCTCCTCATTGTAACAAGGAATGATCAGTGATATTTTCATCGTATTGTTACCATCCATTCTTAATGAAATCATTATATTATCAATGCATGAGAAAGGCAAGATGAAGATGAGCGCGAATGCGGTTGTTTTTGGAGAAGAAAACTGCTATACTTATTTAGTTAAATTATATGATGGCGAAGGAATGGACAAGATGAAGTTATCTCAGAAAATAGACAAATACAATAGCAGACCGGTCGGAAAGGCAGACTGGATACTGCTCGGAATCATGGGGGTATTTATTTACCTGACCATTTTTTATGCGGATCTGATCATCATTCACGATCACAGCCTGACCTTTTTAGACAGCCTGTTTCATGGGGATATTTCTAATTTTTATGGGAATACCATGAAAAAGCCAAGCTATGGCTTTGGGGCTGTATACTATTGGATTCCGTATCTGATCCAGGGTGTATGGAGCCTGCCGATTTACATTTTAAACAAGCTGATCCATTTTGCCCCGGACGGTGTAAAGGCATATCTTTGGATCAAGCTCGGCATCTGCCTTGTGCTTTTACTTGCAACGTGGCTGATCGGACGCATCCTTTCGGATTTTGAAACCGGAAAAGAAAAGATCCGTTTTGCACAGTTTATGTTTTTATCTTCCGTGCTTGTTATGCTTCCGGTCGTGGCGATCTCACAGATCGATATTATAGCGCTCACGCTTATGCTATTTGGCATCCGGGAATATGTACAGACTGACAAAATAACATGGAAGTTTCTGCTGATCTTTTCGTTTGCGGCGGCGGCAAAGACGTTTGCGCTGTTCCTGTTTCTGCCGCTGGTATTTTTAAAGGAAAAGCGGACGCTCTATGTGATCTGGGACATCTTTGTGGGTTTCTGGTTTATCCTTATCTGCGTGATCCCGTATGCGTGGAGAGAGGATTATAAGGAATCGACAGCCGTATTAAACGATGTGATGATCGAGCGGCTGTTCGGTACGCAGTTCCCGGCAGGAAATGTCAATATCCCGATCTTTGTTGCGCTTCTTATCGCAATATGTATCTGGTGCTATATGCAGAACATTACGGAAAAACGCCAGTTGTTTGCAACGGTTATGTGGGTTGGATTATTTGCGTATGCGGCATTTTTTATCTTTGTATTTGCGCATCCGTATTGGATCGTGCTGATCGTACCGTTTATGATCATACTTCTTACCTTAAATGGACAGCAGCGCAAGATAAATATGCTTCTGGAACTGATCTTAAGCGTGGCGGTAATGTTCGTTTACCACACAAAGTTTGGCGTGTTTATGACAGAGACAAATATTGAACTTATGATTCTGCCAAAGCTCGGGTTAAAGCCAAATGGGACAGGCTTTGCCCAGTCTTCTGAATGGATTGTTGCACATGGACTGGATTTCTATGCACCGGCGATGTTTGCGGTATTTGCAGTATGTCTGATCGCATTTCTTGTGATCAACCGTCCAAGCAGACTTATAGAGGGCTGGAACGAAGAGGGGAACGAGACAATCCGTTTTGATCACGGAATGATCGCAGCGCGGCTTGCAGTTATACTGTTCTATATTTTCGGTGTTCTGTATTTTTCATATTGGGGCTAGAATCAGAATGGAAGGATAAACTATGGACAAGATAGCGGTTCTTATTCCGTGCTATAACGAGAGTAAGACGATTGAAAAGGTGGTCACCGACTTTAAGCAGGCGCTTCCGGAGGCTACCATATATGTATATGATAACAATTCGACAGATGGAACCGATGTGCTGGCGCGGGAAGCTGGCGCAGTTGTCCGCTATGAATACCAGCAGGGCAAGGGCAATGTGATTCGCAGAATGTTTATGGAGATTGATGCGGAGTGCTACCTAATGGTGGACGGGGATGATACATATCCGGCGCAGTCAGCTTCGGATATGGTGCGGGCGGTGCTTGAAAAGCACGCAGATATGGTGGTCGGAGACCGCCTTTCCTCCACCTACTTCGAGGAGAACAAGCGACCGTTTCACAATTTTGGCAACTCGTTGGTACGCGGATGCATCAATCTGTTTTTCAAGAATGACATTAAGGATATCATGACCGGATACCGGGCGTTTAGTTATCGTTTTGTAAAGACGTTTCCGGTATTATCTAAGGGGTTTGAAATCGAAACAGAGATGAGTATCCATGCAATTGACAAGAACATGTATGTGGTCAATGAAGTGATTGAGTACAGGGACAGACCGGAAGGCAGCGAGTCAAAGCTGAATACGGTATCGGATGGACTTAAGGTTGTCCGTACCATGATCCGGCTGTACAGAACGTACCGCCCGATGGCGTTTTTTGGAATCGTCGCAGTATTGCTTTTATTGCTCGCACTGATCTTTTTTGTACCGATCATGGTCGGATTTATCCAGACCGGACTTGTACCGAAGTTTCCGACACTCATTGTCTGCGGTTTTGTTGTGATGGCATCCATCCAGTCACTTTTCGCCGGGCTTATTTTACAGACGATGTACCAAAAGAACCGGCAGGATTTTGAGATGGAATTATATCGTGTGACAAAGGAATTTATGAAGGAGCAAAAGGATGTATAAGAAACTTAGAAATTTGTATCATAATATGCCCAAGACAATGCGGGTTATTCTGCTGATCATGTATGATGTCTGCGCGATCGTAATATCGGAGTTTCTGGCGTTATGGACACGCTTTGAATTTTCGTTTGACCAGATCCAGCCTCTTTTTGCAGAGCGGGCCTTGCACTATACAGCGATCAATATCGTTGTGACGCTGATTATTTTTGCATTCCTTAAGCTGTACAGCAGCCTTTGGGAATATGCAAGTGTGCGCGAAATGTTCAATGTAATTGCTGCCTGTGCCATTTCTGCCTGCGCACAGACACTCGGACTGATCCTGCTTCAATGGAATATGCCGAGATCTTATTATATTTTATATTTGTTTTTCCTGCTGTTTTTTGTTGTCTTTTCGAGATTTTTGTACCGTGCGCTCCGCACGATGAAAAATTCAATCGTGGCAAACCACAGCGGATTTATGAATCGCACGATGATCATCGGAGCGGGAGACACCGCGTTTTCCTTGATCAAGGACATCAATAACAACAGTTGGAGAGTACGCAACAAAGTCGTATGCGTCATTGATTCCGATCCGAGAAAAATCGGAAGTAAGATCCTTGGCATTCCGATCGTGGGTAATGACAGCAAGATCGCTTGGGCGGCAGAACATTATGACGTACAGGAGATCTTTATTGCAATTCCAAGTCTGGCACCTGCAAAAAAGAAGGCAATACTGGAAATTTGTAAGAATACCGGCTGCAAATTGCGCATTCTGCCAAGTATGACACAGCTTGTAAATGATGAGGTCTCTGTATCCAATTTGCGAGAGGTCGAGATCGAAGATCTTCTAGGAAGAGAACCGGTGCGCACAAATCTCGATGAAGTTATGCAGTATATTTCCGGAAAGGTTGTACTGGTCACCGGAGGTGGCGGGTCTATCGGAAGTGAACTGTGCCGTCAGATTGCGTCCCATAAGCCAAAGCAGTTGATTATTCTGGATATCTATGAGAACACAACCTATGATTTACAGAGAGAACTGCGCCATGATTATCCAGAGCTGAATCTGGAGGTGCTTATCGGTTCCGTAAGAAATACACACCGTGTAAATAGCATTTTTGAGACGTATAAGCCGGCAATCATCTTCCATGCCGCAGCACACAAGCATGTGCCGCTCATGGAGGACAGCCCAAATGAGGCAATTAAGAATAATGTGTTTGGTACTTTGAATGTTGCGCGTGCCGCGGGAGAAAACGGTTCTGAGCGAATGGTACTTATCTCTACCGACAAGGCAGTGAACCCGACAAATATCATGGGTGCCTCCAAGCGCATCTGTGAGATGGTCATTCAGGCGATGAATAATAAATATCCGAATACGAATTACGTTGCAGTACGCTTTGGCAATGTGCTGGGAAGCAATGGAAGCGTTGTGCCGATCTTTAAAAAGCAGATTGCTGAGGGTGGCCCGGTAACCGTTACGGACAAGAATATCATCCGGTTCTTCATGACAATCCCGGAGGCAGTATCCCTGGTATTGCAGGCAGGTGCATATGCAAAGGGTGGAGAAATCTTTGTCCTTGATATGGGCGAGCCGGTCAAGATTGACGACATGGCGCGCAACCTCATCAAGTTGTCAGGGTACGAGCCTGATGTGGATATTCCTATCGTATACACGGGACTTCGACCGGGCGAGAAGATGTATGAAGAGTGCTTAAGAGAAGAAGAGGGACTTCAAAAGACACAGAATGATCTTATCTTTATCGGTAAGCCGATTGAGTTTGACGAGGATAAGTTCTTTGAGGATCTTGTAGACCTAAAAGCGGCGGCATATGCGGATGATCCGAATATGAAAAAGCTCGTTACGGAGTTTGTTCCGACCTATCATTTTGAAAAGTAAGGAAACATGGGGAAAAATGGCAACGTATGACTATGTGATTTGGGATCTGGATGGCACGCTCTTAGATGATAGAAAACGACACTATGCGTGTTATTTGGACATTGTGGAGAAGTACGGCGGGACACCGGTACCCGAAGAACGCTATTGGGAGCTTAAACGCAACAAGATCAAACGGACGGTTCTTTTGGAAGAAACAGCTTTTGAGGGAACCTACCAACAGTATCTGGACGAATGGATCGACCGGATTGAGCAGGTTGGATATCTTAGAAGAGAGGTACTTCGACCGGGGGCTGAGGAGCTTCTTAAAAAGCTTCATTCTGTCGCAGAAAAGGTTGCGCTTGTCACGATGCGTAATCATACAGAATGTGTGGAGCAGCAGCTGCAATGGCTTGGGATAGCCGGCTATTTTGATGGTATATTTGTAGGAAAATCATTGCAGGGGCAAAAAAAGTCTGATGTTGTCAGCACAGCAATACCGGATATTACAGGAAAGCGCGTACTTGTAATCGGAGATACAGAGGATGACGAGCAGGTCGCAAAGAGCCTGGGGGCTGATTTTGTGGCGATGATAACCGGCTTGCGGGATAAAAAATATTTGGAGGCTGACTGTTACGCGGACTGCATTGCAGACGTGGCAGATTGGATTGGCTTGGAGAGATAACATGGTAGATATCAGTATATGCATGGTAGCATATAATCACAGAGAATATATTTGTCAGGCGATTGACAGTATTTTGGAACAGGAGACGGATTATACTTATGAGATCATCGTCAATGATGATGCATCCACCGATCATACCGCCGAGCTTGTTGCCCAGAAATACCCGGATCAGGTGAAGCTGATTGCCAGAAAAGAAAATGTTGGTCTGACAAGAAGCATCTATGATATGTTTGTGCAGGCAGAAGGAAGATATATCTACCTGTGCGCGGGGGATGACTGGGTAAACAGTCCTCAGATGATCCAGAAACATGTGGATTTTCTGGAACATAACCCGGAATATTCAAGTGTGTCAAACTGGATGGTTCAGGTGGATAAAGATGGCAACTTTCTGATGAATATTGAAAATCCGGTGGTGGATTATCACTTGTCGGATCTGCTTTTGATGAATAATTGCAATGGAAGCGATAAGGGAACCTTCCGCAATTATTTCAAGGAGGAAGCAAAAGAACTGGAGTTTTTGTATAAATGTGGACGGAATAACGATGAGACTCCGTTATGGACAATCCTTTTAGAGCGGGGGCCCCATAAGGTGCTGCATGAATATCTGACGACTTACCGTTATGTAAAAAAAGAAGGCGCTTCCAACTACAACTCCACCCACAGCTATTTCGATATGTTTGTGGATCAGTACGGGGCGGTGGAGATGATCAAAAAAGAGCATCCGGTTCACAATTATGACGGCATGCAGTATGTGTGGTTTTACCGCTATTTCTATCCGATACTGCGCCAGCATCAGCTTGGCAAGCTCATTTCCTACTTAGGCTTTGGAAAATTTCTGAAGATGACGGCTCTAGTTCCGTTTATCCATTGCAGCAATCGGGAACTTCCGGGCTTTATGAAGAAAAAATTTGGAGGAACTGGCAATGCGTAGAAAGTTGTCTGATTATCCGAAGGGCGTTGTGCGGCGCATCAAGCGTCAGCAGGTGGCAAAACACAACCAGATGGTTTTAGAAAAATATAAGGGACAGGATATTTACTATGTGATGCGCCCAAATATCGAGGAGTGCGGACTTGCTACAACAATCCGTTGCGTCTTAAGCCATGCAAAGTATGCTGCCGAGAACGGATATCGTTTGGTCATGGACTACCAGAACCGGAAAAATCCCTATCTGATGCCGGAAGAGGTCGGAAAGGTCAATGCGTGGGAGTACTATTTCCACCAGCCGTGTGATGTAAGCCTCTCCGATATCGCCGGAGCGGACAATGTGATCGTGACGGAGGAGAATCAGCTTTCCATCTGTCCGACAGATTCTATGGAATTTTATACCAATGAGTGCTGCGTAGCATACTGGAGGGATATATACAGGAAATATGTCCGTCTTTCCGGGGATGCACAGGCATTTGTTGAGAAACAGAGACAGCTTATTTTTAAAGATACGACGGAAAAGGTCTTAGGATGTATCGTGCGGGGAACTGACTACATTCAGGGAAGACCTCTTAACCATCCGGTGCAGCCATTGCCGGAGGATGTTTTAAAAAAAGCAGAGGAGGTCATGGCACAGAGAGGGTACGGAAAACTGTTTCTGGCGACGGAGGATGCTAATGTCTTAAAGCTGTTTCAGGAGCGATTGGGTGATAAATTGCTTTATGTAGAACAGCAGCGGTATGAGGACGGAAAAACACCGCTTGCATTGCAGGATAACTTTGCAAAGGAGACAAGCCCGAAGGAGGAGGGCATGAAGTACCTGGCAGTTATTTATCTGCTGGGAGGCTGTGACGCACTAATCGGCGGGCGATGCGGAATTACAACAATCGCATATTTGATTTCGAGTGGATTTGAGTACGAATATTTATGGAATCTCGGAAGATATCAGACGGATGATTATTGTTTGCCGGAGCGTTATTTATAGCTCCGGCTTTTTTGACACATGTAGGGAACTGTGGTATTATAAAGTGATTAACTTTATGGGAAGGTGCTGTATGTATCGCTTATTTATCAAACGCTTTATTGACATTGTTTTGTCCTTTTTGGGAATCATTATCCTATCACCTTTGTTTTTGATCCTGATCATTGCAATCCGTGTGGATTCTCCGGGACCGATCCTGTTTAAACAAAAGAGAGTCGGCATTCACAAAAAGCATTTTAATATACTTAAATTCCGTACAATGCGCATTGATACACCGAAGGATATGCCGACGCATCTGCTTGCCAATCCGGAACAATATATCACCAAAGTGGGAAAATTCCTGCGCAAGACTTCATTGGATGAGCTTCCGCAGATGATCAATATCTTAAGAGGCGATATGAGTATTATCGGACCAAGACCGGCGCTTTGGAATCAGTATGACCTGATCGAGGAGCGTGACAAATATGGAGCAAATGATATTATGCCGGGGCTTACGGGCTGGGCACAGATCAACGGACGCGACGAGCTTGAAATCCCGGTCAAGGCAAAACTGGACGGCGAGTATGTACAGAAAATGTCATTTGGATTTGATGTGAAGTGCTTTTTCGGAACGATCGGCAGTGTGTTAAAGCATGACGGTGTTGTGGAGGGCGGAACCGGTACATTAAACAAAAATGACAAGGAGTAGTCTTTATGAAGAGACTTTTGATTACGGGGGCAAACAGCTATATTGGAACCTCATTTGAGGATTATATAAATCGCAATTTCCCGGAAGCATTACAAATCGATACACTGGATATGCTGGATGAGCATTGGAAGGAAACGGACTTTTCGGGGTATGATGCCATCTTTCATGTGGCTGGAATCGCACACGCGGATGTGTCGAATGTCTCAAAGGAGACAGAGCAGCTATATTACCGCGTCAATACGGATCTTGCGATCGAAACAGCAAAAAAGGCAAAGAAAGACGGAGCGGGGCAGTTCATTTTTATGAGTTCGATGATCGTCTACGGTGGAAAGGAACACATAACCGCCCAGACGCAGCCGTCACCCGCCAATTTTTACGGAGACAGCAAGTGGCAGGCAGACAAAGGTGTGCGGGAGCTGGAAGATGCCCATTTTCGTGTTGCGGTGCTGCGACCTCCGATGATCTATGGAAAGGGGAGCAAGGGAAATTATCCGGTTCTTGCAAAGCTTGCCACAAAGCTGCCGGTATTTCCGAAGGTAAGCAACAGGCGATCCATGCTCTATATCGAGAATTTGTGCGAGTTTTTACGCATTGTGATCGAGAAGGAATTGAGCGGTGTCTTTTTCCCACAGAATGATGAACTTGTAAATACAAGCACACTTGTCCGGATGATCGCAAAAGCAAAGAATAAAAGGACACACGTTACCTGTGTGCTGACTCCGTTTGTAGCACTTGGGAAGCATATACCGGGAAAGATCGGCAATCTTTGCAGAAAGGCATTCGGCAGCAGCTATTATGACATGGATATGAGTGAGATCGGATATCCGTACAGGGTTGCAGGCCTGGAAGAATCTATTCAAAGGACAGAAGGAAGATAAGATGCTGGTTTCAATTACAACCGTAACCTATAACAGTGCGGCAACACTGGCACGAACGATCGAATCGGTACTTGCCCAGACGTATCCGGATATCGAGTATATCATCGTAGATGGAATGTCGCAGGATGACACTCTTGCGATCGCGGAAAGCTATACTGCAAAGATGCTGCAAAAAGGAATCAAATACCGGATCGTATCTGAGAAGGATCGCGGAATGTATGATGCGATCAATAAGGGAATCGCGATGGCGAGCGGAGAGATTATCGGGAATATCAATTCGGATGACTGGTACGAGCCGGATGCAGTTGAGAAGGTAGTAGCCTTTTTTGAAAAAGAAGGGTGCGATTTCATGTACGCGGATCTTCGCATGATCAAACCGGATGGAAGTACATTTATCAAGCATTCCAAACAAACGAGGATCGCAACTTCCCGTGGATGGAACCATCCGACACAATTTGCGCGCAAGGAAGTATACATGAAGTATCCGTATAAGGTTGAGAGTATGCATGATGACTTTGATCTGCTGCTGCGCGTGATGAAGTCTGATTACAAGATTGCCATATTAAACGAGGTGCTGGCAAACTTCTCAATGGAGGGCATGAGCCATGAACGCAGGCTCTCTGCCAATATCAAAAGAGGAAAAGCGCGGTATCGCATTTACCGAAATAATGGATACAGCAGATGGTATTTTTGGGAATGCCTTATGATCGAGACTGCAAAGTTTATTCTGGGGTGAATGTCCCCGGAAAAGGGAGAAATCTATGCTTAAGTTAAATTCTTATTTCCCCAAGGTGTACATGAAGTTAAATCATGTACGGTTTGGAAAAGGACTTCGGATGAAAGGCTGGCCGTTTGTGTTCCAGTTTCCGGGTTCCTCCGTTGTCATGGGGGAAAATGTCCGTATTAACAGTGAATTTTTTTCAAATCTTCTTGGATTGTATCAGAGAACGATCATTATCGCCCGCGGCGGAGGACAGATCACCATTGGTGATCATGTCGGAATTTCCGGTTCAACGATCTATTCCAGAGGACACATTACGATCGGAGCACACACGATTATCGGAGCAAACTGCAAGATCATTGACAACGATATGCATTCTTTGGATGTGGAGGAGCGCAACAATGACATCTTTGACAATTTAGTGTGCAAGGATGTAACGATTGGAGATAGCGTATTTGTCGGGTGCAACTGCATCATTTTAAAGGGAACACAGATCGGTGACCGGTGTGTTATCGGTGCAGGAAGCGTAGTAAGCGGGACGTTCCCGCCGGACTCTGTGATTGCAGGCAATCCGGCGCGTGTTATAAGATCGCTTCCAACCGCACAGCGACAAAATGAAGAGACGGTATAGTCCGTAAGAGGTTACACAACCATATGAGAGTTTTGCATATAAATATCTGTGGCAATTTGAGCACAGGGAACATTGCCTCCGATATTATCCGGGAGGTAGAGAAAAAAGGTGGGGAAGGTGTACTGGCGTATGCCAGAAATGCCGTAGCAGAGGATATCCCATCCATATTGATCGGAAGCCAGACGGATGTGTATGCACATGCGGTTTTATCACGGATCACAGACCGTACCGGGTTTTATTCAAAAAGGGCAACGGAAGCACTGACCGACAAGATCAGGGAGTGGAATCCGGATATCATACATTTACACAATCTGCATGGGTATTATCTGCATGTGGGGGTGCTGTTTGACTTCTTAAAGGCGTATAACCGCCCGGTGGTATGGACGTTGCACGACTGTTGGGCATTTACAGGACATTGCCCATACTTTTCAGCTGTGGAATGCGAACGGTGGAAAACCGGCTGCCATGATTGCCCGGAAAAGAAAAATTATCCGGCGAGCTTAGTGCTTGACCAGTCAAAGAAAAATTATCGGGATAAACAGCATTATTTTTTGGAAGTGCCGGATATGACACTTGTCACACCTTCAAAATGGTTAAAGGAAATTGTAGGAGAGTCTTTTTTGAAGGAGTATCCATGTGAGGTAATATACAATGGCATCGACCCAGAGAAGTTTTATCCGAGAGTCGGGCAGCCATTTCGGCAGAAATATCATCTGACCGATAAGAAGATACTGCTTGGAGTTGCAAGTACCTGGTCTAAGCGCAAGGGGTACGAGGACTTCTGCAAATTGTCAGAGCGATTGCCGGAAAATTGGACAATCGTTATGGTGGGGTTAAAAAAAGAGCAGATCGAGACGCTTCCTGCGAATGTATTAGGCATTGAGCGCACGAAGAATGTGGAAGAACTGGCTCAGATCTATTCGGAGGCGGATCTGTACTTCAACGCAAGCGTGGAGGAGACCTTCGGGCTTACAACGGTGGAGGCAATCTTTTGCGGAACACCGGCTGTTGTATACAACAGCACTGCGGTGCCGGAATGTGTGCAGCCGGATGGAGAGAATGCAACAGGGTATATCGTGGAAAAAGGTGATATAGACGCGGTTGCAGATATTATCCGGGAGCTTGAGACCGGAAAACGCCAGCGGCTTGGAAAAACAGAAAAATTAGAGAGAAACAAGGCTTTCTTTAAAGAGGAAGCTTGTAGAGCGTATTATGAACTATATCAGACGATTATGGAACGGAAAACTAAATAAGATCGTATATTTTGTGTTTTATATGGCATTGTGCTTTCCGTTTGTCGGAGGGCGGCTGGTCAACACGGACACACAGCCTTGGGCGCTGTTTCTGGCGATTTTGCTTGTGCTCGGAAGGTGCCTTGTGACAAAAAGCTGGGAGCGCAACGGATATATAGACATTCTGACGCTATACTTTGGCATTTGCGTAGTTATTGGACTATTTTCGGCAACACAGGGATTGCCGATCATGAGCCTGGCGCGGAGCGGCGCTAATTATGCGTCCATCTTTTTTATCACGATTGCTGTTTATCAGATGCTAAAAGAGCAGGATGGGCTAAGCGAAAAATGGATCAAGCTTGCAATATGGATATGGTTTGCGGTCGGCATGATCCAACGGTTCGTGGATAGAAGCTTCGCGTATGGGCTTTTGTCACTTCCGAGAACCTCGGCGGACAGAGGCGTGGTCAGCTTATCCGGGGAGCCGTCTTTTTACGGGTATATGTGCATTTTCTTTTTACTGTTTGCAATGGAATTTAAGAAGCACAAGCTTGTGTATATGGGCTGCCTGCTGTTCCAGATCGTATTTCTGGCGATGTCGACAATAACCATTCTTTATCTTATGATTTTTGTGGTCTTCTATGTGCTGGAGGATCTGGTAAAGCGGGGCTGGCTTGGGCTTTCGGTCGCCTGCATGGGAGTTATCTTCCTGTTCGGCGGATACCTCGCAATGCGCAATCTGCAAAGTGACAACCGTCTGCTTAGGATGCTAAGGGGGCTGTACTATGACCGCAGTGTACTGCTTGATGATCCGAGCATGAACCAGCGGATGGATGATATCAAATCGGCGCTCTCGGCGTTTGTAGAGAATATAGGAATGCCGCATGGCTACTCCCAATACCGCATCATGAGCGGGTATGGTGCTGCATTATATGAGACGGGAATTGCGGCAATTTTGATTATTGTGTTATTTGCGGTACTGTTTGCGGAGGGAAAACATGCATTTACCATTGCGGCGAGCATGACGGTAATCATGTTTTCGGCAGTGCAGCTGGCATGTCCGATCCTTTCGTTTTATCTGGGATATATGTTATACAAAAAACACGCAAAAAGAGTTGCCGTCGTAGAATGCGGCAAGGAGGGAATCTTATATGAAAAGCGAAATTCAAATTGACTTAAAGGCGATGTTAAAGTGGATCGGGCGTAAGTGGAAGCTTTTGATTCCGGGCTTTGTTATTCTGGCAGCCCTGATGAGCGGACTTTTGTATTTTAATGAGGTGGTTGCATACCGCCATGAGACCGCAAAGCTTTATTCCAAGGACGAATGCTTGGCTCATATGAGTGACAGTGCGCTGCGGGAGGTAAATCTTACCCTTGCAATGGAAAAAATCATGAAAGGTCATGAGGACGAGCTTGAGGAACTCCGGCAGATCGAGGAACCTACGGAAGAGCAGTACCTGCGCATGGAAGAACTGATGGAAAATATTGATAAGATCCGGTCACTGAGCATTAGTTACCGTTATGCATATGACAGCTATCAGTCACGGTATTACGATCTGCTCAATGGGGTTGATGAGAACGATATCCGTGCGTACCCGGTACTTACACAAAATATGGTGTTTGGCGGAATAATAATCGGTGCGGCAATGCTGGTTGCACTTTTTATTCTGTGGTATCTCCTTTCCGGATATCTGCATTCCGAGGATGAGATACGGATGAACTATGGTTACTGTGTAAATACTGTAGACGCAACGAAGGAACATCTGGAGGACAGTGTTAAGCTGGTACTTGAATCGGATCACTGGAGCAGCCAAAGTAAAATTGCAATTCTTGATGCAATGGATAAGAATAAAGAGAGTCAGGATCTGGAGATTGTAAAGAAGATTACCGGAGGCGAGGTATATACCGGATTTTTGAAGGATACAGGAGAACTTGCCGGTGTGAAAGAGGCAGGTCAGGCGATCATTGTAGCAAAGGTAAATGACACAAAACTCCGCACTCTTGCGCAAATCCATGAGACGATGCAGTCTCTTGGTGTTGAAGTCCTTGGAGTGCTTTTGATCAGAGAATAATCTATGAAAATATTAACGATAAATTGGACCTATGGATATGGAAGCACAGGCAAGCTGATCTGCGATATTGAAAAAGAGCTTCCAGAGTGTGAGTTTTTACATTGTTATGAGTACAATACGATCGGTGGGGCGTTAAACGCATATTGTCTGACCGGATGGCTGTTTACCCGCGTGCATAACCGGATGAGCAGGTTAAAGGGCTTACAGTATCAGAACGGGATCGCTCCGACTATGCGTCTGCTTCGCAAGATTGAGGAATACAAGCCGGATATTGTGCATCTACACTGTCCGAATGGCAATACATTAAATCTGTATAAGGTACTGGAATATTTAAAAGAGAATAATATTTTAACTGTGATCACCAATCATGCAGAGTTTTTCTATACCGGGAACTGTCCGTATGCATTTGATTGTAAACAGTATCTGGATGGATGCAGACAGTGCACGGATTACAAGCGGGCAACCAATTCTTTGATCTTTAACAGGGCGGCACTTTCCTGGAAGAAGATGTATGCGGCTTTGCACGATTTTAAAACGGTGCAGATGGTATGTGTGTCTCCGTGGCAGTTACAGAGATTGCAGGAGTCAACAATATGTAAAGGTTTGCCGGGGTGTGTCATTGGCAATGGAATCGATACATCGGTTTTTCATGGCCTGCCGGAGCAAAGACACTTGGACACAGACAAAATTACACTTTTGCAGGTGACTTCGAGTTTTTCGGATGATCCGGCGGATATCAAGGGAGGTATTCACCTGATTGCGATGGCAAAGCGGTTATCTTCGGAATATGAGATCCGTGTGGCGGGTGCCTGTCATCTGGCAGATAACGAGAATCTGCCAGAAAATATCACATTGCTTGGCAATCTAAACGACCAGCAACAGCTTGCCGAAGAATACCGGAATGCTGATCTTGTCGTACTTACCAGCAAAAAGGAGACTTTTGGTATGGCATGCGCGGAAAGCCTGTGTTGCGGAACCCCGGTAGCAGGGTTCTTAAGCGGAGGAACGGAAAGCATCGCCTTACCGGAATATACGGCATTCTGTGAATACGGGAATGTTGATAAGCTGGCACAACTGGTGGAAAAATGGGGGGCATATAAGCGCACCATGACACCGGATGAGCGGAGGAAAATGACAGAAACAGCGGCAGAACGCTATTCCAAACAGACAATGGCAAAATCATATCTTGCATTATATGAGGAACTGCTGGGGAAGCAGAAGGAGGGACAATAATGGAAGTCAAGCTTGTAAACTTTCAGCAGCACGGGGACGAAAGAGGTCATCTGGTTGCGGTAGAAGAGGGAAAGGAAATTCCGTTTTCAATCAAAAGAGTATATTATATTTATGATACAGCAAAGAATGTGCGGCGAGGATATCATGCACATAAGTCCCTGCATCAGGTACTTTTCTGTGTAAACGGTGCCTGCACCATCCACCTCGACAATGGGGAGGAATGTGCGGAAGTGCGTTTGGACAAACCGTATGAGGGACTTTACATCGACAATCTCACATGGAGAGAGATGTACGATTTTACAGATGGCGCAGTATTGATGGTGCTTGCATCGGAGCTGTACAATGAGGAAGATTATATCCGAAATTATCAGGAATTTATTGATTATGTCCGGGAGGTAAGGAAATGATTCCATTTTCAACATTTGAACCAATGCACAAAGAAGTGTCAGAGGAAATTCAGTCAGCGTTTCGCAAGGTATTTGAGAAAGGCTGGTTCATTCAGGGAGATGAGTGTACGGCATTTGAACAGGAATTTGCCGACTACTGCAACGCCAAATATTGTGTCGGAGTAGGAAACGGGCTGGATGCGCTCCTTTTGATCCTGCGGGGATATGGGATCGGAAAGGGAGACGAGGTTATCGTTCCGTCGAATACCTTTATCGCAACGGCACTTGCCGTAACCTATGCAGGGGCGACACCTGTGTTTGTGGAGCCGCGGCTGGAAAGCTATACCATAGATCCGGCACTTATCGAAGAAAAGATAACCGATCGGACGAAGGCGATTATCGCGGTGCAGCTCTATGGACAGGCGGCCGATATGGATGAGATCTGTACGATCGCAAAGAAGCATGGACTCAAGGTGATTGAGGATGCGGCGCAGGCACACGGATCTACATACAAGGGAAGAAAGGTCGGGGCACTTGCGGATGCTGCCGGATTTAGTTTTTATCCGGGAAAGAACCTCGGAGCACTCGGAGATGCGGGAGCTGTCGTGACGAATGACGAGGCGCTTGCAAAGAAGGTGCGAGCACTTGGCAATTATGGAAGCGATTATAAGTATCACCATATTTATCAGGGACACAACACAAGACTTGATGAGATACAGGCGGCTTTTTTGCGCATTAAGCTCGCAAATCTGGACCGATGGAATGACGGCAGACATCAGGCGGCAGAGCGGTATTTAAAGGAGATCAACAATCCGCTTATAACACTTCCAGCGGTGGAACCGTATGGCACACATGTATTTCATATTTTTGCGATCCGCTGTGACAGAAGGGATGAACTGGAGAAGTTCTTAAACCAGAAGGGAATCGGAACGAACTGCCATTATCCAATCCCAATCCATATGCAGGAGGCGTATAAGGATTTACAGATTCCGCAGGGAACATACCCGGTTGCTGAGAAGATATCAGAGACAGAGTTATCCATCCCAATGTACTATGGCATGACGGATGAAGATGTCAGCTATGTGATAAGCGCCATCAACGAATTTAGATAAACGAGGAAAATTATGCGTAATGTTTTACATCAATTAAGTATTATTTTGGAGAAAAGTGAAAAGCGAAAGATTCCGTTTATTGTCATCATGATGATCTTTAGCGCGATCTTAGAGGTGCTTGGTGTATCCATGATCGTTCCGGTCGTGACGCTTGTGATGAACCCGGACACGATGGAATCCAATAGTCTGGTTGCGGGATTTTGCAATATGTTTCACATAACCTCCGTTACGACCTTAACCATCGCACTTATGGTGATCCTGATCGTATTGTTTGTCGGTAAGAACCTGTTCCAGCTTCTGCAGTATTATGTGGTTGCAAAGTATTCATTTGACAACCTTTACCGCACACAGAAAAAACTGGTCAACATTTTTCTGCACAAGCCGTACAGCTACTATCTTGGAATAAATACTTCCGATATCGTCCGATTGATCAGTCAGGACACGGTCGGAGCATTTGTGATCGTGCAGGATGCCATGGAAATGTGCGCGGAGATATTTGTTGCAGTCATTCTTGCACTTACTGTCTTTGTCATGGATCCGGGTATGGCACTCGCAATGGGCGTAATGCTTCTGCTTCTGATGTTTTTTATTGCTAAGGTTATAAAGCCAAAGCTCAACCGCTATGGTGCAAGCCATGTAAAGTACGATACGATTGCGACCAAGTGGCTGTTACAGTTTTCAGGCGGAATCAAGGACATCAAGATCGCCGAGAGCGAGAACTTCTTTGAAGAGAATTACGCATATAATGATAAAATTGACAAGAAAATGGAGAAGGAACGTGCAGTATACCGGAATGTTCCGCGCGTTATGCTTGAGGCAACCTGCATTTCCGGGGTATTGCTCATCTTTATCGTGCGTCTGTTGCAGGGCGAGAACATTGCCAACATGGTACCTCAGCTGTCTGCGTTTGTGCTGGCAGCAGTGCGCCTGCTTCCGAGTGCAAACCGTGTCAGCTCGTATGCAAACGAGATCGCATACAATATGCCGCAGCTAAACCGCACGGTTGAACACATCCAAAAAGCAGGGGAAATAGAGGAATCGGCGGCTTCAAACGAGCCGCAGAGCCCATCCGGCGCTCCTGCATTTACGCTGCAAGACAAGATACAGCTGAAGGATATT
>CAVDTR010000025.1:31397-35957 GCA_963612015.1 Lachnospiraceae bacterium
GCATCCTCTGTCGGGGTGGTCGGAACATCCGGTGCCGGAAAGACAACGGCAATCGATGTCCTGCTTGGACTGTTAAAACCGGAAAGCGGACAGGTGCTGGTGGACGGTCAGAACATTGAGAACAATTACCATGCATGGCTGCGCAACATCTCTTACATTCCACAGACTATTTATCTGCTGGATGATACGATCCGTGCCAATATCATGTTTGGCAATGGGACAGATGCATCGGATGATGCAGTCTGGATGGCACTGCGGGAAGCACAGCTTGAGGAGTTTGTGCGCAGCCTCCCGGAAGGATTGGATACGCAGATCGGAGAGCGCGGAGTGCGCCTGTCCGGTGGACAGAGACAAAGAATCGGCATTGCGAGGGCATTGTATACGCAGCCGAAGGTATTGATCTTTGACGAGGCAACCTCTGCTCTTGACAACGAGACGGAGGAGGCACTCATGGAGGCAATCAACGGTCTTCATGGAAAGAAGACCATGATCATTATCGCACACAGATTGCAGACGATCCAAAACTGTGACCTTGTATATCGTGTAGGGGAAGGAAAGATAACGTTAGATGAACATGCGAAAGAATCTTAACGAAATAAAATGGACCATGTGCAGCGCCCTTCTTTTTGGCTTGCTGACGCATGCGTATATCCTGTATAACAAGATCTCATACCATGATGATATTTTCTGCCTGTATACGCTTGGCGGCACATACGGCTCCGGCAGATGGTCGCTCGGAATACTTGGAGCACTTATGCGCAGATTGTTTGGCGGCACATACAGTGCGCCGGGACTTAATGGAATACTGTCGATTTTTCTGATCGGTATTGCATCTGTACTCATCGTGGAGATGTTTTCTGTCAAGAGCATCTGGTGGATCGTCGCGATCAGCGGCATTATGGAGACAATCCCGGTCGTGACTTCGACCTTTTCCTATATGTTTACAGCTCCGTATTATATGGTGGCATTGGTATTTGCAGTCCTTGGCGCGTTTTTGATCACAAGGAACTATAAATGGTATGATTGGCGCAGCATCGGTGCAGTTCTTAGCATGGCAATCGCTGTCGGCATCTATCAGGCATATTTTGCAGTGACAGTGAGCCTTGTGTTAAGTTACCTGATCTGGAACTTCGAGGAGATCACGGGAAAAGACGCAAAGGAAAATGGTGCAAAAAAGATCCTGCTTAGCGGAATACGGGCACTTCTTTTTATGGCGCTCGGAATGGTGATGTATGCGGTGCTCAATAAGGTATTTCTGGCAATTACGCATTATGAACTGTCAGATTACCGGGGGGTCAATAATATGTTCTCGGTTACCTTGTCAGGATTATTTACAAGTGCTGCGGGAACTTACAAAGCATTTGCGAGTATGTTTGTGACAGATTATGTAGGGCTTACCAGTGTGCTGCCAATCCGGCTGGCACTTATCGTTTTATGGATATTGGCAATCGGATATATGATACGAGGCTCCATAAAGCGAAGAGATGGCGTATGGTGTAAGATTTTGTATTGGGGAATGGCTGCGTTGCTTCCATTGGCATTCCATATTGTAAATGTGATGGTATCCGGTGGCGATACGGGCATTCATACATTGATGCTCTATTCGCTGGCGCAGATGTTTATTTTTCCGATCGTAATCATCGCAAAATATACCGGGGGCTGTGCGGTAAGCTTTGAAAAAACAAAATATACGTTTGGGGCAGCAGCACTTTCTATCGCAATGGCGTATCTGATTATCTTTTCCTATGCGGTTGTGGATAATCAGGCATATATGCGTGTGCAGCTTCTGCAAAATGAGGCGACCGCTTTTTATAACCGTCTGATTGCCCGAATCGAGGGAACGGAAGGATATCTGCAGAGCGATAGTATCTATATTGCCGGGGCACTTGAGATCAGTGATAAGAACCTGACGGAAGTGCCACAGTTTCCGGCGGTGACAATGACCGGATATACGATGACGACAGATGAATTTATCAATGACTATGCATGGAAGGAATATGTGCGCTGGCAGCTTGGATTTGATCCGGTGTATGCGGCACAGGTGCCGGATGTAAGCGTGATAAGCGATATGCCATGCTACCCGGATGCAGATGCTATCCGGATCGTGGATGATGTGATTGTTGTCAAATTCAGTGACGGGAACTTGGATAATTCTCAGGAGTAAATATGGCAGATAAGAACATCCTTTATATAGGATACTATTATAAGAATGATGTAATTGAACAGAGAGGCAGCGCACCGTATATCTCACAGGCGGGGATGAATAAGATGAACTTCCTGCGGAACGTGTTTGAGGCTGCCGGCTACCACACATTCATATTTTCAAATGCGTGGACCAACAGCAGGAGCTTCCGGAAATATAAGGGATTCTGGTCAAAAGAGGATCCGGATGTGTATTATTCCGATATCTTCGGCGCGCCGGTTCTTAATGCAATTTCCTGTATACGATCCGGAAAACGTTTTATACGCCAATTTATGAAAACACATACACTCGATTATGTTGTCTTTTACAATATGCGGTGGGAAACCTCTGCACTGGCGTGCTATATCCAGAAGAGATACCATGTGCCGATCATTTTGGAATATGAGGATGGCTTGGAGACAGACCTAAATAACAGCAAAGGAAAACGCCGGTTTTATGCGCGGCTGGAGCAAAAGATAAAGAGCCGGATCAATGGAGCGATTCTGGTTAATTCGATGTTGCGGGAAAAGTTTGTATGCCCTTCTATGATATCCAGAGGCGGTACGATACAACAGGAGGGCAGCATGCCGTGTCCTGCCAAAACAGAGCCTAAAAAGTTTCTTTTTGCAAGCACGCTTGACGATCAGAGAGGACTGACCGTGCTGTTAGAGGCAATGGAACATCTGAAAGCGGACTGTAAGCTTTTGATCACAGGGCGGGGCGAACTGGAAGGAACACTTCAGCAGATAGAGGATGAGCGGATTGAATACCTTGGGTACTTATCCTATGAGGATTACTGCAAGGTATTAAAGGAAGCGGATGTATGTATTTGTGCGCAGCGTTCAAAGGCTTCTTTCGGTCAGGTGTCTTTCCCGTCCAAGATATTTGAATATATGTCCGCCCACAAGCTGGTAATAACCTCCGATGTGGCGGATGCAAGTGCATATCTGAAGGATGTTGCTTTAGTCTATACCGAGGATGATCCGAAGCGTCTTGCAGCGTGTATGCAGATGGCGATAGATATATATGACGATAAAGAAAAGCATGACTACTATGCACGGCAGATCGAAGATTGCATACAGGAAAATTCTGTGGAAGAGACTGCAAAAACATTCCGTGATTTTGTCGCGGAGATAGATACCATATAAAAGTCATGGATGGTGATATGATGAAAGTATCAGATGCTGTTGCAAAATACCTTGCCCATGAGGGCGTCCGGGTAATATTTGGCTATCAGGGCGGTGCGATTACGCACCTGATCGACTCCTTCGACAGGGCAGGGATTGCATATATTCAAAATTATAATGAACAGGGAAGCGGGCTTGCCGCGGACGCTTATGCAAGGATTGAAAAGGATGGTCTCGGTGTGGCGATCGCCACCAACGGACCGGGTGCAACTAACCTTGTAACCGCGATTGCAAATGCATACTGCGATTCCGTTCCGGTACTCTTTCTGACCGGACAGGTGCATACATTTGCAATGAAAAAAAGCCCATTGATCCGGCAGGAAAGCTTTCAGGAAATCGATATTTTGTCCATCACGAGATCCATCACAAAGTATGCGGTGACGGTAATGGAAAAAGAGCGCGTATTGCCGGAGCTTTCAAAGGCAATCGCGATTGCAAAGGATGGACGGAAGGGACCTGTTCAGGTAGATATTCCGGTCGATGTACAGGGAATGCAGATCGCGGAGGAACTCCTGGCAGAATGCATCGAACACCCATACCGCGTACAGCATGAGCCGGAAGGAACGGAAAACGGGGTGGCAGATAAGATCACAGAGAATGTTCAAAAGGCGTATGAGCTGCTCCTGCATGCAAAAAGACCATTGATCATTGCAGGAGGCGGAATCCGGCTGGACGGCGCGGCCGAAGCCTTTCGGAAGATGGTACACAGACAGGGCATACCGGTGGCAGCGTCCATGATGGGACTGGATGCGATGGATCATGGCGATCCTTATTTTGTAGGGTTCCTCGGAAGCTATGGAAACCGTTATGTGAATATTGCAGTCCAAAAGGCGGACGTTATTCTGGTTCTGGGATCGAGACTTGATATGAGACAGACCGGAAAACGGAAAGATCTGTTTGCGGTTGATGCAAAGCTGATTCATGTAGATGTTGATGAGCATGAGCTGGGACACTTTGTAAAAGAGGATGTCAATATTGCCTGTACGGTAAGTGAATTTTTACATGTATGGGATCGGATCTTAGAAGACAATGACCATGCGGGAAGCGGGAATTGCGCGGACAGCGCAGACCGTGTCGCGTGGATGGATACGATCAACAACTGGAAACAGAAATACCCGGACGATGAGGAACTGGAAATCCGGCCGGAGTGCAGAAAGAACAATCCCAATGTGATATTAAAGCATCTTGGGG
>CAVDTR010000025.1:36202-44306 GCA_963612015.1 Lachnospiraceae bacterium
AGGCAGCTCCCGATCACAATACTGCTTATGAACAATCATGCATTAGGACTCATCCGTGACACCCACGAAAAATATTACGATAAGCGTTATGTTGGCTCTGTGTGGGGATTCTCTCTTCCGGATCTGGAGTATCTATGCAAGGCATACCGGCTGAAATACATAAAGCCGGGAAATCTGGATGAACTGACGGATGCGGTGAAAAATGTGACGGGTCCGAAGCTCATCGAGATTGAATTTACAGAAAACACATATGTGTATCCGGAACTTGGCGGAAATGATGCACTTGATCATCAGATGCCATATCGCGATTGATGGAAAAGGACGGCGCGTGTGAGTATATTGATTACCGGGGCAACCGGGTTTGTCGGCAAAAACTTCATACGGATGATGCTTAAAAGCGGATATGAGAGCAAGGATATGCTACTTGTGGTAAGTAAGCCGGATCAGGCACTTGAGACAGCCGGATTTCGCTTGCTGGTGCATAAGAATTACACCTATTCTTCGGAGGAACTGAAGGCACTTTTGAAGCCGGCAGAGCGTATCGACACGGTGATTCACCTTGGCGCATTGACTCCGAAGGGAAACGGGAGCGATGAGACCGCGGATTATGAGGAGAATGTGAGAACCACGAAGCATCTGCTTGAGAGACTTCCGGAGGATTTGGATCGTTTCCTGTTTGGAAGCTCGGTCAGTGTATACAATATGGATGAGAGCACCGCAGACGGGCGGTATGGAGCATCCAAGCGCGTATGCGAGGAGATCCTAAAAAAGAACCTGCCGGATACAGAGCTTTGGCTGCTGCGCTTCGGACCAATCTATGGACCGGGCGAGGAAGCATATCAAAAGATCGCCGGGACATTTCTAAAGAAGGCGATGGCAGGAGAGGACATCTATCTGCGGGACGATGGAAGTGCTGTTCGTAATATGGTGTATGTTGACGATCTGTGCCGGGAGATTATCCGCATTCTTAAGCAGGCACCGAAGCCGGACAGCGGTTGTCATATGCTTGACATCGTAAACGAGACACCGGTTACTATCTGGGAACTTGCGGACTTGGCGGTGGAGCTAACCGGAAGCGATTCAAAGATTCACACGGAAACGCAGGTTGCTAAACGCAGTGATTTACCGCAAACAGAGGCAGAATCAAAAGGCAGCGAAGGAAAATCCGCGGAAAGCACAAGGATTTCCTACCGGGAAGGCATGCAACAGCTATATCATCATTTAAAAGAGCAATCATAGAGGAGAATCTATTTATATGTTCGTATCGATCATCAGCCTGCTGGCTGCACTTGTATTTATTTTGTTTACAACAAAGTTGATCGCGCATAAATCAGATTGCGGGTTATATGCGCCGGTTTTGTCTGGCGTATACTTTATCCTGTGTATCGGGGTGATAGCTACGATCTGTAATTTTACATTTATTCCGGTCATGTTGGAAACAGTGACGGCAGGAGTAGCGATTGTGGATGCGTTTCTGGTAGTCCGTGTCTGCAAAAAAGGAAAGCTTAAACAACATATTACGTTTAAAAAGAGTGAATTAATCGGACTGTTGGCGGTTATTGCGCTTATGCTTGCCGCGTGCATCATACACTTCGGACCAAGGCTTTCACTTATCTATATTGATATTGATTCGGCAAGATACTTAAAGCTTGCAATGGAGCTGCGGCGGACGCACCGCGTATCGGGAGAATTTTTATCTCCACTGATCTTATCCCTGTTTATCCAGTGGATAGAGCCGTTTGTGAGCACGGTTTCCATGTACAAGGGAATGATCCTTGCACATATCTTTATACAGGTGTTAAGTGCCTGCATGTTCTGGTGCCTTGCGCACAAGTTGAACAAAGGAAGATATCCGCAGATCGTGACAGTTGTGCTCACGGCATTGTACGTCGGCGGTTTTCAGCTATATATTTTGACATATGGTACGTTCTTCCATTGGGAGGATGGTATACTGATACTGATGTTCTTGATTTACCACCTGTTGGAATTACAGCAGCATCAGGAAACAACGAAAGAGGGACTTGCCTCTTTCCTGCTTGGAATTTTTGGATTGTTTATCTGCTATCCGTTTTTTATCGTGATCACCGCGGTATTGCTATTGCCGGAGATCGTCATCTGGATAAGAAAGCACGCACACAGTCTTACCAAAAAGACAAAGTGGAAGATGGCAGGGATCGTTCTGATGGTCGGACTGATCGGAATCCATTTTGTAAGGCAGCGTTCGGCGACAATATCGGGAATTTTTGATAATCTGCGAACAGAAGGTCTTGCATACAAGGAGCCATTCCTTGATTTTATTTATTTTGTCCCGATCCTTATCGCGTATAGCATTATGCTGTATCGCAGGAGAAAAGAAGGAAAGCAGACAGAAACATATGTCATCTGGAGAATGAATATAACAGCGCTTGTTTTTATGATCTTCTGGTTTGTTTTGTTTGCGAGCGGGCATTTATCAAATTATTATTATTATCGTAACTATTATGTACTGTGGATGGTTTCATGGCTTATGACAGCCCATGCGATCGGCATACTTGCTAAGGAAAAGCAGACAGCAATGCTTGCTTCTTACGGAGTCCTGTATGCGATTGCAGTGATCACTTCGGTTGTCGGAATCAATGCCAAGCTGGAAAAAATCAATGATTCCATGTTTTTAGAGAAGAAAACGAACCAGACCATGTGCCCGCTTTATGCCTTTACATCCAATGAGCTGATACATAGAGCGGATGCCGCAGTAAGTCCACAGATGTTGGAATTGTACAAAACGGTGACCGGAGAGTTGGGAGAGGAAGAAGTACCGATGCTGACCTCCTATTATTCGGTTATGCGCTCCGCGTGGTATCACGCGATCACGGATATAGATCATCTGAACCCAACGTATGACCTGCGGATGGAAACGTTATATGATATGCTCCGGATGCTGGATGAGAACGATACGACTTATGTTCTTTACCAGAAAACGGATAAGCAGTGGAAAAAGTATCAAAGCACGATATTAGCCGGGCTTGAGACTGTTGAGGAGAATGATGAGGGCGCTATCCTTAAGCTTACGAGCGGAACATGGAAGGATCTGCTCAACCGCTTTACAGATGTGCCGGAGGGACAGCTTGAAATCATTTTGTATATCAAGCAGCATGTATACCCACAGAACCTTAAGATCCTGTCAGACAAAAAGGCAGAAAATGTTGTGCTTGAGGCATACACAGCATATTTTGGGGAGGATACCGATTCGCTGGTCGGGGAGCTGACTGCCAAGAAGCTTCTGAAGAATTTGAAGCTGTTGGATGAAGCACAGGCAGAGGCTGTCATTGTCCTAAAGGACAGCGATATGTATTTGCAGAATCAGGAATTTTGGGATAAGCAGAATATTGTATTTGAAAACGAGACCGGTATGCTTGTAGGACCGGCAAATGCGACATGGGAGGAAAGCAAGTGAAAAAGCACAACTATATGGTAGACTTTTGCAGATTCTTGGCAATCGGCATTATTATGACGCACCACTCTTACATTATGGGCTATACCGGCGACTATCCGTTTGCAAGAGGCTGGGCATGGGTGGATTATTTCTTCATGCTGACCGGATTTTTTACGATCGCGCATTTCAAACGGAGTGTTCCGGAAACAGGTACTTACGGAAAGACGGCGGTGGATTACACACTCAACAAATTCAAGAGCTTTATGCCACTTGCAATCGTGTGTATTCTGATCCAGTATATCGTGGTGGTATACCAGTCACATCCGACGGACTGGGTTGCGACGCTGCGCGGCTTTATCAATATGCCGTTTGAGATGTCAATGCTTTCATCCATATTCGGATTTAACCCAAACCTGTCACCGCTTTGGTTTGTGGCGGCAATGTTCATTACGCTGCCGATCCTTTGCTATTTTGTGACCAGATTTGCGGATGCCTGGTATATACTTGCATTCCTTCTTCCGATGATCTATTACGGTAAATACGGCGTGAATACAGTCAGAGACTGGCCGATGGAGATGTACCGTGCATTTGCGTGCATGGCATTTGGTACATTCTGCTATTTCGTGGCAGAGCGCATCAAGGAAAAGCAGTTTCATACATTTGGAAGGATTGTACTTACGATTCTTGAAGTCGGAAGCCTCATTCTTGCGGTCGATCTTACCAGAAAACCGGAACCGGAGCTTGTATTTTTGGTATTGTTGTTCCCAATCCAGCTTAGTATTATGATGTCAGGGGAAAGCTTTACCGCAAAGATCAATAACAATGCGCTTAATATTGTGCTCAAGTGGCTCGGACGCCTGAGTATGCCGATGTTTATCTTACACTGGCTGGTAGGCACATTTATCTCTATCTATGCACCGATCGGACGCATCCGTCTGGTAATGTACTATGGAATTACGATTGCCTTGTCGGCAGTTTATGTGTGCATAAGCTCATTTGTGAAGCAAAAGGCGAGGAGATAGAGGTTGCGCTTGCGGGAAAAATAGTAAATCTATATAATGGGTTCAGGACGGACAAAGGGTAAGGATTGAAAAGTCATGAAGGAACAGAAATTAACGAAAAAAGCGTATCTTGCAATTATGATCGTGTGTGTGTGTGTGGTTGGGATACTGCTTGTGGCAATCGCAGGTAACAATGCAATTATAAGGAAAGTAAATCTGGCAGATTATGAAAAGACGGAAAGTGTTGCATTTTCTCTGGGGGATGTGAACAATTCCGGAAGTATGCTGCAGATAACAAATGCATGGATTGAACAGAAAAGCACAGATGTTTTTAATGTGCATATTGCGTTATACTGTGAGAATACCGGGGAATTGTATCAGTTGCCATCGCAGTATGTGGAACTTTTACAAGCAGACGATACGGCAACAGAAGTATCGGAACAACAGGATACCAATATCCGAAGAGGCGTATACGCATGGGGCATTTTAAGACTTATGAAGTATAGACCAGACTACAAATATGACATCTTTTTCCTGATCGATAACAATGGACAAAAGAAATACATTGATACAGGGGTGACATTGGGATAAAATGAAGAAAACAGCAGAACGCAAATCAAAGATATTTCATAAAGAAAGCATCCCATATATTGCAGCGGGGATTCTTTTCCTGCTTTACTTCCTTAGAAGTGAGACGATTCAGGATGATATAGCAGTTATTCAGAAGTATGGATATGTTAATAGCTTGTGGCAGCATATTCTGCTTATGAAGGAGGACTATCTGAACTGGTCTTCGCGCATTCTGGTCAATTTTCCGATCCATGTGCTAGTTACGCATAAGTTGGTATGGGTATTATGTAATACAGCGGTTGTGCTGCTATTTATACATGGCGTGGAACGATTGGTTTTCTCTGGGGAGAATATCCGGTATCGTTGGTACATTGTCGGAATTGTACTTCTCTTTCCGTGGAAGTATTTAGGACAATCCGGCTGGATCGTGACCAGTATGACCTATCTGTGGCCTGCAACTGCCCTATTGTATTGGCTGCTGCTTTTGAAGCAGTATATACAGGGGGAGAAGCCATGCTACTGGAAAATAGTTCTGTCTGTGTTATTGGGATTGTATGCAACCAACCTTGAACAGATGGCAGTGCTTGGCGCGGTTGTTGTGTGTGGCGGCTGTATCTATACGCTCATGCAGAAAAAGAAAAAGCCATTGATCCTGGTATGGATTCTGGTACTTGTAGCAGCATTTATGATTCACCTGATGGTTCCGGGAGAGAGCGCACGCTATGCGCAGGAAATCAGCAAGCAGTTCCCGGATTTTCTGATGCTAAATATGATCAACAAAATAGATCTGGGAATATCGACTGCTATGGCTGAATTTTTGGAGGAGATCAATCTGCCATATCTGGTATTTGCATACCTTCTTTTAAAGGCTGTAAAGCAAAATGGCAGGGAGCCGCTATATCAGGCAGTTGCTGCGGTGCCGCTTGGACTTGGAATCCTATGGCCGCTTTCTACAAGCGTGCTGGCAGGAACAAAGTACGACATCAGCGGATTAAAAGCAACCCGTATCGGTGCAGTCACAGCGGAAAATTTCCTGACATTTAATGGCTTTTATATGCTTTTCGTGGTTGCAGGATGTGCGATCTGCATTGGATTGTCTCTGCTGGCTGCATTTGATAATTTGCAAAAGGGAATCGTTATGGCAGCTCTTTTTGTCGGAGCGTATGCGACAAGGGTAATGATGGCATTCTCACCGACTATCTGGGCATCCGGAGAGCGAACATATCTTGCAATGTATTTTGTTTTTGCAATCCTGTCTTTGTTCCTATTGGAAGAAAGACTTCATAATACTACGGAAAAGGAACGCAGTATGTTTGACAGCGTGCTTACGGCAGGAGCTGTATATTCATTGATCTGCTGGCTGATATAAGGAGTGGAACAATATGAGAGGTAAAGTGTTGTATATTGTGATCCCGTGCTATAACGAGGAAGAAGTGCTTTGCGAGACGGCAAAGCGTTTGACGGACAAGCTGCACAGAATGATCTCGGATCAGGTAGTGTCTGACCGAAGCAGGATGGTATTTGTCGACGATGGCTCAAAGGATCGGACATGGGAACTGATCCGGGAGCTGCATGAGTCAAATCCACTCGTGCTCGGAATTAAATCATCCCGGAACCGGGGACACCAGAATACACTTTTAGCAGGGCTTTTTACCGTAAAGGATGACTGTGATATGGCAGTATCGATGGATGCTGATCTGCAGGATGATATAGAGGTACTTGACCAGTTCGTTAAGAAATATGAAGAGGGCTGTGAGATCGTATACGGGGTAAGGAGCGCGAGAAAGACGGATACATTCTTTAAGAAGTTTACCGCAGAGAGTTTTTATAAGCTGATGAGTCATATGGGCGTTGATATCGTGTACAATCACGCGGACTACCGGCTTATGAGCAAGAGGGCGATCGAAGAACTTGAAAATTATAAAGAGGTCAATCTGTTCTTAAGAGGAATCGTGCCGATGATCGGATTTCGGTCCGGGATCGTGGAATACGAGCGGCATGAGCGTTTTGCTGGAAAATCCAAATATCCGCTTAAGAAAATGCTTGCATTTGCAATGGATGGAATCACATCCCTTAGCATCCGCCCGATCCGTTTTATCACAGGATTAGGTGTGATGCTGTTTCTGGTCAGTATCGTGCTTTTGATTTATTATATTATTGGATATTTCGCAGGTAATACCATTGAGGGATGGGCGACACTTGTGGTTTCCATATGGGGAATCGGAGGGCTTGAACTGCTTGCGATCGGAGTTATTGGGGAGTATATAGGGAAGATATATCTGGAGACAAAGGGACGACCGAGGTATATCGTTGAGGAATATTTAAAATGAGGGAAATAACGCATACCTTTGCAATCTGTGCGTATAAGGAATCGCCGTATCTGGAAGAATGCATACAGTCGCTAAAACGGCAGACGGTTAAAACAAACATCATCATGGCAACATCCACGCCGAATGAAATGATACAGACACTTGCAGACAAGTACGACATCCCATTGTATATCCGTGACGGAAAGAGCGATATCAGGGACGACTGGAATTTTGCATACAATCAGGCAGATACCGAGTGGGTTACGATCGCTCACCAGGATGACCGCTACAACGAACAATATGCACAGTGCCTGTTAGAAAAGGTTTCCGAGGTAGACAATGCAATCGCATTTGTGAGTGACTATATGCCGATCAAGAATGGAAAAATAGGACCGAGAGATGTCAACTCGAAAATACGTCATTTTCTGCGGCAGCCGATCAAGAACGACCGCAGGGCAGCTTCAAGATTCTGGAAGAGACGTGTCTTATGCCTTGGCAACTCGATCTGTTGTCCGGCGGTTACTTACAATAAAAAGAAGTTGGGAGACAGCTTTTTTACTTCCGAACTTAAGTTTAATATCGACTGGGATACTTTCTTAAAGATTGCAGATATGGATGGTGCATTTGTGTATGTAGATCAGCCACTGACTTATTATCGTGTGCATGATGGCGCAACCAGCAAGGAGTTTATTGTGGATCACAGGCGCGAAGCAGACGACCGGACGATGTTCCGGAAGTTCTGGCCGGGCTGGATGATCGGAATCATTATGGTATTTTATAAGAAAGCGTATGACACATATGCATGAGAGAGA
>CAVDTR010000026.1:0-43393 GCA_963612015.1 Lachnospiraceae bacterium
CAAGGTATTTACTTTTTGTGTCCTGTACGTTTTCAAAATTCTGATCCATAATATGGTATTATAGAGGCTTTCGGTTGGAAATGCAATGTTTCCGGCATCACACAAAACGATATTTTACATCCGCAAAGCGCACAATGTCGTTTGTTTTCAGCTGCTTCTCCTGCTTGTAAGACAGCGGCTCATCATTTACAAATGTGCCGTTTGTCGAGTTGAGATCTTCTAAGTAGTATTCCTCCTCCCGGTACTCGATCCGTGCATGCATACGGCTTATAGTATCCTTGGCGATCTTTATGTCCGATTCCTCGCTCTGACCGACCTGCACAGTCTTTTCGCCCAGACGGATGTTGTCAAAATGCTCGTAGCCCTCATAAAGTAACAGCCCTTCCGGATGTTCCCTGTAATCCGTCAGGCAGATCGTCGGATGTATCTGCGCATGCATATTTACTGGTGCTGCCTCCTCCACGTCATCTTCCGGTCTTACAACTAGCCAGTCCTCCTTCGGCTGATCCGCTTTCATCTTCTGTTTCCATTCGTCCCAGATCTTGAGCATCCTTGAAAAGATCAGCTTGCATTTTCCGGCACTTGCAGAACAAGCCGCCGGTTTTTTCTCCCTCTCTATCCCATTCTTTATCTCATTTGCTAGCTTGCACGGTTGCTCCATTTCATTCGTTGGTTTCCAATATTTTTTTATCTCATTTGTGGGATTCCACGGTTGCCCCATCTCATCGGCTGTTTTCCACGACTCCGTCATCTCGTCTACCGGTTTCCGCGATTTTCTCACCTCATCCGCCGACTTCCACAACTTTGTTATTTCATCCGTTGGCTTCCAGTCTTTCTTCGTCTTATCCGGTAGTTCCCGCTGTCTCTTTGACTCCCGCTGTGTCACGCCTGCTTCCTCGCTAGTTATAGTATAACTATCCGGCAACATCGTTTGAGGCTCTCTTTCCTTCATATAAGTATTATGGCCTTGCGGCTCAGATACCGCAAAGATCGCATCCCGGATATCCTTGATGCGATACCCTTCCTGAAGTGTCTGCTCATATATTTCATACGCAAGCCGTACCGCCTGTGCATCCTTGTGGTCGATCTTCGTAAGCAGATATTCCATCAAGGCACAGAAACCTTGCGCCACCTCGCCCTCCGCTCCCGGCAAAGCCGTAAAGACAATTTCCTGCGTATTATTTACAATATAGATAAGCTCCGGCTCTAATTGCAGACAAGAGGTGTATATCAGATGCTGCTCCAATATTTCCATCTGTGCACACACACTGCATAAAATCTGCTTTAAAAAGGCTTCCCCCAACGGCTTGATCCTACAAAAGGTATCCAGTGACTGCTTGCCGGATATGTCATACCAATACCACACGCCACCATCCACATAACACTTTTCCATGGGAAGCAGCCCCGAAAGCTTCTGTTTCTGTAACATCTGCTCATCAAAAGCTGCCACATTTCCAGCCTTTATCTTCATATAGCTGCCGGACAATGTCCGCTCAAAAAGTATCCGATCCTGTTCCATCTATCAGTCCCCCTACAAATTCATCCCTGTAAAACACCTCAACGATCCTCGCATCATCCTTATAATATCCGGTGGTATCCGCTTTGCTCTCCTGATAGAAAAGCACCGCTGTCCGCATTGCAAAGGCGAATGTAAAAAGCAACAGCGGAATCGTAAACGCAGCCTCGATCGTATAGCTTCCTTTTAAAAGATTCATACACCTATACCTCTTATACAAAGAACTCCCGCCAATAAAAACGGAACAAACGGTATCTCGAACCGGGCACCTTTTCGCAGGATAACATATAGAAACAGCGCGACAAGGCTCAGTCCTGTCATCGCCAGCCACATTGCTCCAAACAACTCCGAAGCACTGATGCAACAGCCGGTTGCCAGCAGTACCCATGCATCCCCGAATCCAATCTGCTCTTTCGTCGCATAGACAAGAACTATACAGATGATCCCCGGAATAAGCGCCAGCAAAAAATCTTTCCACGCAGTTCCCGCAACAATGCGCAGTATACTGCCACATATTCCACATGCCACAGTCACGATCAAGGAGATCTCCTTCCTCCGCATATCCATAATACTGTTTCCCGTTAATCCCATGATCGCTATAATCCATCTTGCCAATTCTATCTGCATATTTCAGTTCCCCTTATCTCCTATTCTTTTGCACACTTAGAACACGGACGTTTATCCGTTACCTCCTCCCGCAGCAGTACGGTAATCGTGCGCTTTAATCCACTGCACTGCAAACTGTTGTGAAAGCAATCTCCATAGTCCGTGACATACCAGTGTTTGCTGCCTGTATTTTTTGCCACGCATCGCTCGCACTCGTAGTATTTGTGTCCGTTTTTATTTCGCAAAACCTCTATTTCAGCGGATTTTATCTCCCGGATGCTAAGATCGAGATATGTACATTTTTTTGTCACGTGATATACCGTTCCCGTCTCTGTAACATACACATATGCCTTTTCTTCCCCCGCAGCATTACTCCCGATCCACTTCCTGCATTTGATCTCCTGATGTATCGGGACTTCATGTATAAGGAAAAACGGAATTGGAAGCGGAATACTATAATCGGCAGATAACGTATAATACTCCTCATTTTGGCTTGAACCGGAGATTGCAAGCAGGGCATCGGCACCCTTCAAGCATGTTGAAGCGGTTTCCGATTCCCTCAATTTTGTCAGAAAAAGTCCTTCTGCCACCGACAGCCCGACCAGTTCATTCCCGGAAATCTGCCGCATCGCTGCCGCCCGTCTGCCCGCGTAATTGAGTGCTGCATACACCTCTGTTTCCACAACCAGCACTCGGAAAAAGCAAAGAATAAATGCCAGAAAAGCAGCGGTGAGCGGAATGATGCACGCGGCTTCCAAGGTAAATGATCCTTTTTGTGATCTTCGGCAGATGCGTAGGGGTGTCTCTTTCGCGTTTTGTTTGGACATTGTTTTGTTTGCGCTTTTGGGGAGAGATTTATAATTCATGCTATTTGAAGGTATACGAACACAAAGAGACACCCCTACACACCTGCCTTTCGATATGAAAATGATTGCTGCACGGGTATGGTAAACGCCCGCTTCTTATTTCGCGTGATCAGTTCCATCCCTGTAAAAATGGTGTGGGAGCTGTAATTCATCGCAATTTCTGCATCGACCACAAGGTGATCCATGCAAAAGTCCTCAAATCCTTCCATGCTGCGGATCACGTGCTCCTGAATATTCATTGAACGGTAACTGACCTTCTGCGCCTGCATCATCAGTAAAAAGCCGAGATAACGCTGATAGGACAGCCCGTTTTGACAGTTTGTGGCTGTTCCAAAGGAAGAGAAAACACTTCCCAGATGAAGCAGATCCGAAGTCCACTGCGCACCGTTTTTAATGATTGCAATCTTATCCCCAAACAAGAGCGCCCTTACATCCAGCACACTTTCCGCAAGCGCCCATGCCGCAAGCAATCCGCATTTGACCGCATATATGATACCGGGATTTGCCGTGGCACCCACCAACGACAGCGCGACCGAATACGCCAATTCCTGTTTGGATGCATCGGTTGCTAAATACGCCAGATTCGCTGCTTCCCGCACGGCAAGCAGCCGCTGCACCGTCTCACTTAAGTTGCTCTGATCTTTCTCGTTTCCGCAAAGCAGATACTCCAGTTCATAGGCAAGCGTCCCGGTTGCCTCCCCGTTTGTATAGCAGGCAAAGTGATCCAAAAGATACTCGGTAAAAAGCAGGGTGTCAGTGGCATCGATCTGTATTGGCTCCATCCCGATTCCTGCATATTTCTCTCTCTTTGACACGGCATCCGACCAGTCTTCTTTCATATTGGAAACAGCTTTTGCGTCCTTGATCACAAGCGAGAGTGTTCCCTGATACCAAAGATTTTTTATGATTTCCAGAGGATTTTCCGCCAGTTCAATCGCACATTCTCCCTTGCTCTTCGGAGCTTCTTTCTCTGCCTTTTCGGTATCTTCCTTAGGTGTTGTTCCCGCCTTTTCCTCAGCTTTTTTCGTTGCTTCCGTTTTCTTCGCATCTTCTGCTTTCTTCGCTGCTTCCGCCTTTTCTGCTGCTTCTTGTACTTTCTTTCTTGCTTCTTCCGCCTTCTTCTCTTTTTCTTCCTCCAGCCGCTTGGCTTCTGCGATCGCATTGTCCGCTCCTGCAAAAGCTGTATCATCGGGTTTGTCCGATATGTCCATGGCGGAAAGCTGCTGATACTCGGCAGCCAGCTTCACGATCGCCTGCTGTCCGATCGTGTTACGCATATAGTCGGCTATTGTTTTTATGTACGCCTTTCCGTCCTCATCGGTCAGCATACGGTATGCCACAAACTCTGCACCTTTTGTGTCCATGCGCAAATGATTTGTCCCTCTCATAAACCCACTCTTGCTTAGATTTTTCTTGGAAAGGTCTGCCGCATAATACTCCCATGACACAAACGGCTCCTGTTCTTCGGTCATACCGTTATCCAGTGCCAGTATCTGATATTTCTCCCACAGCGGGCTGCAATAATTTGAAAAGACCGACTCTACTACTAAGGAAGTGTTCATCTGTGCCACTCGGCAGAGCTGCTGCTGATGTGTAGCCTCCAGCAGCACAAACAAAAACGAAGCAACCAGCATTATACTCAGCGCCGCGAATACGGTCATACTGCCTTCACATTTCGCCTTGCTGCTTTTGCATCCCGCTCGCTTTCCTTCTACCCCTCGCATCCTCATTGATAGATCTTCCCTGCCTGATCCGTGATGGACTGGAAAATATCTGACACAAGTGACGTAAGTCTCTTCTTAAAAATCAAAACGAGACCGATCAAAACTACCAAAATTAAGATCAGTTCTACTACTCCGATCCCGTCCTCTTCCATAATAAAATTCTTAAATCCAAACATAATTTTCTCCTTTTACATTTTAAATCCAGTTATTGCAGGAACCATTGTGATTGCCATCACGATTCCGAGCATCAGGATCATCGGCAGTAAAAGTTTCGTGGAGGCTTCCTCCCCAAGCTTCTTTGCAAACATCCTTCGCTCCGCAAATGCACGCTCCGATTCCTGTTCCAGCAGCATACAAAGACCGCTGTTTCCCTTTTGTAAATTGTTGATCAGCAGTCGGACAAACCGGTGATAGGGTGCCATTTTGATCCGATCCGCGAATCTCTGGTACGCCATCTTCTCGCTTTCGCCGTCGCAGATCTCTCTCCAGGTCTTTGCCATCTCCTCAAATGCCGGCATTTCGGCAACTGCATTTTTATTCCTATTATCAAGATATTGAGCGGAAATTATATTCCAAGCCTGCTTAATTGTCATTCCTGCGCCCACAAGAACGTTAAATTTGCTTACCATTTCCGGGTAATCCAGCATCAGCTTTTTCTCATACTTTTTCCGGGCATCCCGCTGCCTGCTTTTCTGCACAAGCGGAAAAAGAAAGACTAAGAACACCTCTAACAGAATAACCTTAAGGACGAGGTGCTGCTTTTTCTCGCTCCAGAGGAGATCCACCCCATCTACGCGGTCGGGCAGCGACAGGTACTCTGCGTCCTCCCGCGACTGCTGCTCATCCATATACATATCGATCTGCTGTATCAATCGTTCTGCCTCTTCGAGCTCCCTCGGATACACCTGAAATGAAAATTCATAGATTTCCTGCTCCGATCCGCAGCTAAGCTCCACCTCCGCCTTGACCAAGGTTCCGCCCGGACTTAGCTTGTCATCCAAAAGCGTGCCATCATCATCCATGCAGGTATAATCCGATAGATACCACTCTGCCTCAACCGCACCCTGCGCATAGGTATCTGACATATTTACCTTTCCGCTGACATGATCGATGGTCTGCCCTTCCTCACAGAACGACTCATCAATCTCACGCTTCGCCTGCGCAAGCAGGTCTTTTGCCTCCTCTTCCGACAAAACCTGTTCTTCCACGGTAAGTGTGTAGCTGTAATCCTCCAGTACGCCGTCCGCATCGACCACCAGATCGATCTCGCGGCTTCCGTCCCCATACACATTCCTCGGTATACTGCCGCCGTCTCCGATCTCATGGTCGCTGTATTCCATATAGAAAGCGCCAGCAATTAGCAGCGCAAATACCGCCAATATCTCCGCGATCTGTTTCTTTGTCATGCACTCCCCCTACACACGAATCGCCATAATGCGTGCCGATAAAGCGATTGCTGCCGCATAGACCAGCAAACATCCCGTCATAAATACGATCCCGAACGCATTGTGATACAGCGTATCCAGATAGTCACCCATTCCGATCCGCAGATATGCAAGAATAAACATCGGGATAACGTTCATCATCTTTTGCTCCAATTCCCTTGAGGCGACGGCAACTGCAATCTCCCGGCTTGTCTCCTGCCGCAGCCGGATATGCTCCGTGGTCGTCTCGATCATTTGCAGGAAATTGCCTCCGCTTCTCTTTGCAAACGCGAACACCTCCGCAAAGCTCTCAATATCCTCAACACCGGATCTTGCACCAAAATCTGCCAGAAGCTTTTCCAGCGGGACACTCAGCGCAACGCTCCGGTTAATTTCCGCCAGTTCCCGGTACATATCGCAACGCTCGCCGTGCAGCATCCGGATCTCCTTTTGCGCTTCCCGCCATGCATTCTCCATGGAATAGCCGCCATATAGGGAAGCACTCACCGCTCGCATCGCGTCCAGAAACTCCTCCGCCAGACGCTCCTTCCGCTTCTCCAGCTGCTGCCGCACCTGTCTCTTTGCCAAGACCACGACAACTGCCGGAAAGAGAAGCAGCGCCCACAGGCTCTCATAGAACAGCCATGCCACGCATCCGGTGATCCCTGCCGCTTTGCCTATGACAAGGGCAATGTCCCGCACAGACAATTTGTATTGTTGATAGTTCAAATCTGCTCCTTTCCATTCAAAGAATCATATCCGGCAGCCAGAAGTTTTCGGGTATCGCTAAGCGGATTTTTCTTCTGCAAACCTCCAAGGATCTTTCCATCTGCCATTCCGGTCTCCTCGAATACATACAGTGAATTGAGCAGAATTTCTCCATCCTCCAGCCCTGTCACCTCGGCGATCTCAAGAACTCTCCGGCTTTTGTCCCGGAGCCGTCCCAAATGAATGATGATATCCACACCGGAAACGATCTGTCTGCGGATCGCACCAAGCGGCAGCTCCATTCCCATAAGAACCATCATCTCTAACCGTGACAATATATCCCTGCTGGAATTGGCATGTCCGGTTGAAAGGCTTCCGTCATGCCCGGTGTTAAACGCCTGCAGCATATCGAATGCCTCCGCCCCGCGGCACTCCCCGACAATGATCCGGTCAGGGCGCATACGAAGCGCCGTGCGGATTAGGTCATGTATCGTGATCGGCGCAACGCCTTCCGTGTTGGAATTGCGCGTCTCCAGTCGAACCAGATTATCCACACCCTGTATCTGAAGCTCTGCGGAATCTTCGATTGTAATAATGCGTTCATCGGAGGGAATATACTGCGATAATGCATTTAGAAATGTTGTTTTCCCGGAACCCGTACCTCCGGAAATGACCATGCTGTAACGCGCCCTGACCAATACCTGTAATAGCTCTGCTGCGTCCTTGCTGATCGCCCCCATTGCGATCAGCTGCTGCATGGTAAGCGGATTCTTCGGAAACTTGCGGATGGTGAGCGCCGAACCGTCGATTGAGATCGGTGCAAGCACCATGTTGACACGCGATCCATCCGCAAGGCGCGAATCCACGATTGGGGCGGACAGATTGATGACACGGTTGTGTCTGGCAACGATCTGCTGGAGGATATCAACCAGCCGTTCCTCCGAGGTAAACTGCCCCGCCCACCGGTGTATGCGCCCCCGCTTCTCATAGAATATCTGCTTAGGTCCATTGACCATGATTTCGGACACTTCCGGATCATCGACAAGCTCCTGTATGGCATCCAGCTTCCTAAGAGAATTAAACACCTGCTGCTCCAATCGCACCCGATCCCGGATGGAGAGCATCCCATCCCTCGCAAACGCCATGCGTTCTTCCGTGATGATCGTCTCCAGCTCCTCATCGTCGATCTCCCGCGACAGGTCTACCCGCGCAAGCACCTTCTCCCGGATGAGAAGCACATTCTTTTCAAATTCATCCACTTATGCACGCGCCCCTTCTGCCACAAACGGCTGCAGGAGCATCCGCCGGATCATATCGCCAAGTTCATTCCACTTCCACTGCTCCACGATCCGCTCGCAGCTGGACGGCATCGTCATAAGCGGGATCTCCACTCTGGTCGTCCGCTCGATAAGTGCCGCATACCCGCGTTTGGAGACTTCCTCGTTAAATTCATACTCCCGCCACTGGCACAGCCCGCCGCTTCTCGACAACAGATACACATTCTGACAATGGTTTAGCACCTCAAAAAATCCGTGGAACCGTGAACCCATATTTATCAGAATGACCGCATAATCCAGTTCTTCCCCGATCATCTGCAACAGGCGCAGATACATTCCGCCGTCTGCCTCCGACAGACATTCCGTATTTTCTGCCGGGTAGATATAATCGGCGTGATCCAAATGCCCGATGCAGGAAAGCAGGCGGCTTTTACTGTATTTGCCGCTTTCTGCCATCGAGAGCACCTCCTCGATCCCGCCTCTCGGTACCTGCTGTAAAAGGTGCATGATCCCGCTGTTTTCCTGAATATCGAGAATGAGCACGCGGCTCTTTTCCCCAAGAACAGAGGCGAGCGTCACCAGAAACGGAAGCTGGTATTCATTCTCCGCAAGCGAATAGATGGCAATGCACCTTGTCTTAGGCACGATCTGCCCTCCGTCCGCAAGCAGCTTTACCTCGCTTCCGACCTCCTGCAATATGGCATCCACGATATTGTTTGCACTCTGGAATTTCTCGACAAAGCGCACCCTTTCCTCCATCCCCGGCTGCGTCTGTCCCTGCTGCTTTCCATTGATCAGGCAGACGACCGGCTCCGTGCGCTCTGTTGCAAGCTGTTTTGCCTCCTCCGGACAGCCGGAGCACACGATAATGTCATACCGACCGGCATCCTGCGCGATCTGCTGTGCGCTTGTAAAAAGATGCAGCTCAAACCGCTCCCTTTCCTGCAAAAGCAGATGCCCGGACAGCCTGCTGCGGTAGTCATCGTCATTGATATAGAGCGCCAATCTGACTCTTTGCATAGCTTCTAATTACCTCCTCCTATAAATTTCCGCACGTTCCACCGATCAGCACCGCAAGCATCCCCAATAATATTGCAAGCGAAAAATGGATCACATGATCCTTAGTGTCTCCGGACGGCAGATATTCCTGCCATTTTCCTCCCATCAGTCCCCAAATATAGCTGCCGCCCTCCAAAAGCCCACGGTACAAAGTCCCGTTTCTAAGCATTTTTCCAAGGGATAGTACAGCCCCGATCACAAAGGAAATCCCCATACACCAAACGATCTGTCTGAAATTCAAAAAACCACCGATCATGGAAAATAATTTGACATCACCCGCACCTATGGCGCGCATGCGATAAAAAAGATAAAGTACGATAACCGGAAAAGACATGTTCCTAAGAACGAGTATCATCTGCTGCACTCCGCCCTGAGCATAGCCGAGTACAAGCGCAAGCATCATGCCTGCTGCGATCAGCCGGTTACTGATCCGATAACACAAAAAATCCAGCACTACTGCCGACATTACAAGAAGCAGCAGCACCAGCCTTGACACTTCCAAAGCGTCCAACTGCATCACCTCTTTTCGTGTTGTGAATCGAATTATAGCAACGGGGCTTCTATTTTGTCCAGTATTTTTTGCTCAAAAAAGTTTTTTCAGAAGATTGTACCAAAATTGAACCGGAAAATTTTGTATAGAATTACAAAATCTTGCTTATAATTAGCATAAGGGAAAGAAGAAAGCAGGTGAACTTATGAAACTTTTTAAGAGTACCCCTGTTACAGATGATGGCTACGCAGCCCTAAAGGACAATCTGATGCGAACCACGGATGAACTGCGCGTGGCATACGCAAATCTTGAGAACGTTGTTGAGCCTGACCTTATCGACTACTATATCTATCAGGCAAAAGCAGTCCAGATGCGCTACAAATTTTTGCTGGAATGCGTAAAAAAAATCGAGGGTGTCTGACACTCATGCCAGAAACCCCCGGTTACTATCCACGTTGGACAAATTTTCATTGAGCGAGGTGCGCCCGTATGTCATGCCGGCATAAACCTGCTGCGTATTGCGCATCAGCGGTTCGGAATCATCCGCCTTTGCCACCTCCTCAAAGCTTGTATACAATCGATGCATCACGAAGCCCGCTTCCTCGATGCCGTCCATCTTATTCTCATAGACTGCGCGCGCCAGACAGTTCGTGCAATACATATAAAGACGATACAGATTTTTGGACAGGTCATAAGAAAAATTGAGTGCGTGTATCAGCTCGGCAAGCACGTTCTGCGCTTTCCGCACCGCTTCCTTAAATTTCTCATGCTGCCCTGCATCGTATGCCTCCCGCGCATCCTTTTCGTATGCGAAATAGATGTCATAGATGATCACGATCATCTCGCCGCGGTTGCACTGGCTGAGCCTGCGTGTAAAGTCAAGTTTCAACTCATTTTGCATATCCTACTCCTTACTGCAGAAGGGAAAGCACCGTCTGCGGAAGGTCATTTGCCTGGGAGAGCACCGATACGGATGCCTGCTCAAGCACGCTCGCCTGCGTATAGACCGTCATTTCCTCTGCCATATCGGTATCCAGCAGCGTTGAGTATGCGGAGGTCATATCCTCCGTCGTCTCTGCAAGGCTGTTTGACGCATATTCCAGACGGTTCTGGAACGCACCGATGCGGGAACGTGTCTCATTGAGCGTTGCGATTGCCTCGTCGAGTGTCACCATTGCGCGCTCCGGTCCCTGATAAGTCGTAAGCTCGATGGTATCCAGATACAGGCTCTCCGCAGAAGTCTCCGGAATGCGGATATCCATCGTCTGATATTCGTTAGCGCCGACCTGGATCGTCATGCTTCCGATGTCTGTCACCTCAAGCTCGATCGTTCCGAGTCCATCTGCGGAATCGGTTGCCGGGTCATAAGCGGCATTTACCAGAAAATCCATGGAAAATCCGTGTACATCCGTTACCGTGATCCGGTTTCCGCTTGCGGAAATGGTCGCTGTGGAAGAAAATCCGGCATCTGCTGCACTGTCGTTCGGGAATCCTACCTGAGCATCTTTTCCATAGGTCTTGGCGATATAATTGCCATCATCATCAACTTTTGCCCCGTCCATCGCATCTACACCGAGCGCCTTTGCAAGTTCCGGCGATACGCACAGATCGATCTCGCCCTGACCGCCGTAGAGTATTGAGGTAAGTGTGATGGAATCCGGTGTGGAGTCGTCCGTAAACTGGCAGCCTGCCACCTCAGCAGCATTGCGCAGCGTCTCGTAAAATGCCTCGCTTGACATATCGGCTGTCACCTCGATCGTAGTCTTGTTGATCGTGATCGTGCCTGCCACAAGCGCGGATGTATCGAGCGTGCATTCAGCCGCTTTTGCCACGTCGGTTACAGATACATTGTAAAATCCGGTAGTTACCGTGTCACTTACCATGATACGGCTTACGCTCTTGCTGTCTGCGTACACGCGCACGTCGGAAGATCCGTCGAGAAGCGACTTTGTATTGTATTCGGTATCCGCAGAAATGCGGTCTACTTCCTTTGTAAGCTGATTGATCTCATCCTGGATGGTCTTGCGGTCGCTTGTCGAATTGGTTCCGTTAGCTGCCTGAACGGAAAGTTCACGCATTCTCTGTAAAATGTTCGATACCTCATTCAAAGCGCCGTCCGCGATCTGCAAGGTCGATACGGCATTGGAGGTGTTGTCCTTTGCCTGACCGAGCGCGTCGATCTGCGCTTTCATCTTATTGGAAATTGCCATTCCTGCCGGATTGTCCCCCGCAGAGTTGATCTTTAATCCACTGGACAGACGCTCCATGGATGATGCTAAAGAGTTTTCATTGCGGAGCAACTGTTTATTCGTGAGAACTGCTGACATATTCTGATTGATTTTCATAGCGGTTTTTTCCTTCCCAAAATCCTGTTATCCCGCGTCCCTGCTTACCGATCGACAATCCTTGTCACCTATCTTTTATATCGTCCGATTTTTGCGATTCTTAACCGCAGCACAAAGTATAATTTGCATTTCTGAGGGAATCGTATTATAATAGCCACGTTAAAACAGATCTATTTAAAGGAGGACAATATCATGGCACAGGTTTCAAAGAGCACTATGATCGGTGAGTTACTTATGATCGATGAGAACGTTGCACCGATCCTTTTGAATATTGGTATGCACTGCCTTGGATGCCCATCTTCCCAGATGGAGACCATTGAGGAGGCTGCAATGGTACACGGTATCGATGCAGATGATCTTGTAGAAGAGATCAACACCTTCTTAGCACAGCAGGGCTAATCAATTTTCTCACTTTATATCCCTATAAAGTAAAAAGCCGCCACACATTATCGTGTGACGGCTTTTTTGCTTTTCCGTTATAACTGTGCAATCGTCTGTAACGCATTGCCTTTTACCAATAGCTTGCCGTGCTCCTCGAAAAAGGCGCCCACAGCCTCGGTATATGCCTTCTGGCTCGCATATTCGGAGATGATATTGCATACCTTATTGAACTCCTGCGGCGTATGCTCGCTGTTGTGGAGCATCAGATAAAAACGGTTCTTCTGCACATTCTTGTACAGGTCGTTCTCACCCATATAATAGCCATTTAAGACTCCGGACAGCCGGATGATCTGTTCCATATCGGAAAACTCATACATCCTCGTAAGGTCGACCGGTTCAACCGGCATCGTCGGCTGCTCCCTTTTCTCCTCTGCTGCCTCATCGCTTTCCTTGGCTTCCTCCGCTGCGGCATTCTGCTTTGCGCGTTCCTGACGAATTTTCTCAAAAAGATCGAGAATATCGTCCGCGCCCTGCTTGACGGCGGTATCGCCCATGCCTGCGTCCTCCATATCATAGAAGGCTTCGTCCGGCTCGGAAAACTTGGAGAAGCGTGTATCAAGCTCCTCCGGATATTCAACTTTGGTGATCAATAATATAATCGACTCCGCAGAGGTTGGTATTGCCTCGACCATGAGCGGAATATCATTCACTTCAAATCCAAAATCGTGGTTGGCCTGCTGTATCATGTCACGGAAAAGCAGTCTTGCCTTCTCAGAACCGTATGCCAGCTCGCTGAGCCGGATCTGACGATTCTGCAGATCCTCTTTGGTAAGTGTACAACGGATCTGGTTCTCATTTACTTTTTCAATTTTCATGCAATCACATCCTTTTCTGAAAATCTTCTGGTAAATTGTAAAACCTATTATAATCAAATGATTCTTCGATGTAAAGTTGTCAACACATTAAAAATTTCTAAATTAGGACTTGCCAAGTGTAATTTTTTATGCTATAAACATAGACACGAGATGCGCGACACCACAAAGGAGCGTATGAACGACAATAACCAATCTATTTTGTCCGGCAAGTACGAGATTATCCGTACCTTGGGCAGTGGCTCTTACAGCACTGTTTATCTTGCTAGGCACCATGTTCTTGAGTTGGAACAGGCGATCAAGGTCATCCCCAAGGCCACAGCCGATCAACTCTCTGTTTTAAGCGAGGCGAGACTTTTAAAGTCTATTCATCACCCCGGAATCCCAATGATCTATGATATTGAAGAGGATGACGATTTCTTCTATCTGATCGAAGAATACATTCGCGGTGATTCTTTGGACACGTTTCTGCTTAATCAACCAATTATTTCCGGAAACTTATTTTTTTCATTCAGCCGGCAGTTGTGCGAGATCTTTATCTATCTTCACACGTTTATGCCAATTCCGATTTTGTATCAGGATTTAAAGCCCGAACACATTATAGTATGTGGAGATCGGCTCAAATTAATCGATTTTGGCGTAACCGGCTACTCGGTTCATCCGGAAAAACGTATCAGACATTTCGGGAATGCACAGTTTTCCGCGCCGGAGAACTTTTCAGGAGCAGATCTTTCAACTGCTGCAGATGTTTATTCCTTAGGTAAGCTTATGCAGCTTCTGAGCAAATATGTTGATCCGTCTCTCCCCCGGAACATTTCCAGAATTATCCAAAAATCCATTCATCCGGACCCGGCATTTCGATATGAAACGGTGGAAATGCTGTTGTCCGCGCTTGAAAAAGAGTTTTTAAACATTCGTTCGCAGCATCTCGTCTCAAACATTGCAGTAATCGGAAGTCATCCCGGCTGCGGCTGTACGCACATAGCGATATCGCTTGTGTCCACGCTCAATCTGCTTGCACAGAACTGTTTTTATATCGAGCGCAACAGCACCGACAGCCTTTATAAGCTTTCCCTTGCGTATCCCGATATGCGGGAAAAAGATGGTTGCTTTTACTTACGTTGCTTTAAAGGATACCCAATGTATGGCGCAGGCATAACCATTTCCTACCCTTCGGGCGCGATCCGTGTAACAGATTATGGCACAGCTTCTGCCGATCCGGCGATCGAGCAGGCTGACCTGATCCTGTTCGTGTGTGATGGCGCTCCCTGGCGGAGGAAGGATGTCATTGAACAAAACAATTTTTTGCATACACATAAGGATACCGTAAAAGTCATCGTAAACCACGGAGGAAAACGCGCTGCCAGCTCTCTGGCAAAAGCACTTGGGGTTTCCGTGTATCCATTTTTCCCAGATACGGATGCCTTTGGGATCACAAGAAAAAAGCGGGATTTCTTTCGCACGCTGCTCGATCAGAAAGGACAACACACGCTATGCACAGCTATAAGAAGGCTTCGGCTTCTTCTGTATGGACGATAGGCGTCTGCGGAACCGAGCATGGAGCCGGAGCAACGCACGTTGCACTATCACTCTCTAATTATTTATGCAGTAAGCTCCGAAAAAAGACAGCTTATGTGGAAAGAAACGGAAGCGGTCAGATCCTTGCATTGACCGGCGACGCACAGTGCAGCTCTTTTCGCTATATGGATATCATCTGTTATCCGCTTTTGCGACACGAAGATCTGCCCCGCGTCCTGCAAAACCGTTTTGCATATACTGTCATCGACCTTGGTGTTCTTACAGCCGAGAGCTGTTGGGACTTCTATCGTTGCGACATCAAGCTTGTCGTGGCAAGTGTCAGTCCGTGGAAGGTGCATCATTGGAAGGAATTGCAGGAAACGCTTCTATACAATATGAATACTTGTCAGGATCATGTGCTTTTACTGGGAAATTTAGGGATAAAAGAGACCGTAAAGCCACTTGGACAGCGTAACCGCATTCTCTCCCTTGCTGTACCGTACCTGCCAAATCCGTTTCGTTTGACCACAGCAGATTGTACCTTTTTTGAAGAAATGCTGGCAAAAACCGGAGTTAATATACCATGAACCGTTGTGCCGGCAAAGAGGATGCAACATGAAAAGTGAATCTTTAATGCAGCTTTTTATTGAACTTGCCCCGCGTGAGCTGTGGGGAGCCATGTTAATACTGCCGCAAAGCGAAGCTGCTTTGGCGGTATGCGAAGGTGAGGTGATAAGTCTATCCGATAACTGAGCTTTTAGATATTTTTAGTGTTAATCCTGCCATTATAGGCAGAAGGTAAAATAATTTAATCACAAAATTTAAAAAAGATTTCTTATTTTTTACGGAAAAAGGATTAGTGTCTTTAACCGTCATAAATAATAGGAAAAAAGAAAAAGATAAAAAAGAGCCCGGAACCGCCTGTTCTTGCAGACGGTTCCGTTTTGATACATATTGAATCTTAAAATCCACAATGATATAATTCAATGAGCAAGCGCCCTTTGCCATTGGCAGGTGGCGCATCAGATATACACATTGACAAAGGGGGATTTTATCTTACATGAAGAAAAAAATAATGCCGGTTCTCATCGTTTTGCTGCTGATCGTGGTGGTGGCAGGAGGGCTGGTCATCTCATCTTATATTAAAAAATACACGCCATCCACCGAGCGCGCCGATCTAAACGAGTATTTTGATGCAGGCTCTGATGACATGGTAAGCATTGTCTTTAACCATGCCAGATCCGAGCAGCGCGCAAAGCAGATCGACGGTCATCTGTATCTGGATTACGGCTTTGTGCATGACTATTTAAATCCTCGTTTTTACTGGGATGAAAACGAAAATATCCTGTTCTACACAACAGCAAGCGATGTAATCTCTGCCGACGCGGAATCCTCTTCCTACCTTGTGACCAAGTCCTCCGTCGACTTCGGAAGCACGATCGTAAAGGCGACCTCCGACTCCGCATGGGTCAACATTGATTTTGCACAACAGTATTCCGACTTTACCTATACATATTATGATTCTCCATCCCGTATCGTCTTATACAACAAGTGGGGAACCGTCAATGTTGTCTCCACTTCCAAGGATACCGTTATCCGTGAAAAGGGCGGCATCAAGAGCCCGATCCTGTGCGATCTCGCAAGTGATGTGCCGGTCACAGTTCTCGCGGAGGAGGAAAACTGGACAAAGGTTATGACCGACGACGGTATCATCGGCTATGTCCGCAACAAGTTCTTAAACGAAAAGACAACCGATACACTCTCGCATGAGTTTACGGAGGAGACCTTTACCCACATCAAGAAGGACTTTGAGATCTGCATGGCATGGCATCAGGTATTCAGCACGGATGCCAACTCTGATATTGCCTCCATCCTGTCCTCCTCAAAGGGTATCAATGTAATCTCCCCGACTTGGTTCTACCTCAACGACAACGAGGGAAATCTGTCCAATCTGGCAAGCCTCGACTATGTAAACTACTGCCACCAGCAGGGTGTTGAGGTGTGGGCGCTTTTCAGCAATCTTGAAAATACAGAGGTTGACACCACCTATGTGCTGACACACAGCTCCACCCGCCAGAATCTGGTCAACCAGATCGTATCCATGGCGATCCAGTACAATCTCGACGGTGTGAATCTGGATTTTGAGGCTATGAACGGTCCGGCTGTCGGAGAGTCCTACATCCAGTTTGTCCGGGAGCTTTCCCTCAAATGTGCCAACAACGGAATCGTGCTCGCCGTAGACAACTATGTACCGACCGATTACACCGCCTTTTACAACCGCGCAGAGCAGGCAAACTTTGCAGACTATATCGTCATCATGGGATATGATGAGCATTACAGCGGTTCCGATGCCGGATCTGTCGCATCCTTAAGCTGGGTGAAGGAAGGCGTTGAGAATACCTTAAAGGAAGTTCCTTCCGATCAGATCATCCTCGGAATGCCATTCTATACGAGAGTGTGGTGCCTCACCCCGCGTTCAGATGACTCCGACACCGAAATGATCTATGACACGACCTCCGAGGCATACGGTATGAACGCCGCTGCAAGGCTGGTCGCTTCAAATGAAGCGGAAAAGGTCTGGCTGGAGGATTGTGGTCAGTTCTACGCCGAGTACGAGAAGAACGGATCGATCTACAAAATCTGGCTGGAGGACGCCTCCTCCATTGATGAGCGTCTCCGCCTGCTGGACAGCTATTCGCTCGCCGGAGCATCCTTCTGGAAGCTCGGACTTGAGAGCAGCGACATCTGGGATACCGTGATCAAGTACATCAACTGATCGCATTCCACGATCTATGTTTCGGCAGATGCCGTTTTGCTCTGTGCATCCTGCATATAATCACAGATCCCAAAATAGATCGCGCGGGCAACCTTGTTCTGGTACAGCTCTGTGGACAGAAGCTCCGCCTCCCGGTCATTACTTAAAAACCCACATTCTACGATAACCGTAGGTGTGGGTGTTTTTTTGAGCATATAATACTCGTTGTTCGCCTTTGTCTTTCTTGGACTTTCCGGCACAAGGATCTCATCGAGGCTTGCCTGCATTGTCGTTGCTATCTCCTTTCCCTCCGGTGATTCCGAATAGTAAAACACCTGCGGTCCACATACCGCGCCGTTGGAAAAGCTGTTCTGATGTACGCTGACCGTCATTACCGGATCAGCCTCCTCGATTACACGCACGCGTCCGACCATATCCTCACGCTTCTGGTTCGTGGCATTCTTGTCTGCTAATATCGCATCCGTGTCCCGCGTCATTACTACCTTATAGCCTTTATTTTCAAGCATAGTGCGAAGTCTTAGGGCAATCGCCAGATTGATGTCCTTTTCCAGCACGCCGTTCACCCCGACCTTACCCGGATCGTTCGCCCCATGTCCCGCATCGATCACGATGCAGGGCAGCTTTTCCTCCTGCACAGCTTTGGCAGAAACAAAAGCTGCCCCACGCCTCGCCAGAAAAAACACCGACACGAGAAGCGTAAGGGCAACTATTTTTGGAAATATATTTTTCATGACTCACATCCATTTTCACTCACTTGAGACTAATGTATGCAAGTACCATAAGCTTTATGTTTATAAAAACTCCTGAATGGTCTTAAGGAAGCTCTCCGCAATATGGTACAAACGGCTGGTCTGCACCTCGTACTGTGCTCCGTTCTGTGTATCCACATCCTCCGCAGCAGCATCCGCGGCAGAAGCTCCGGTGCTCCGGTTTGCGATCTGACCGGTATAGTGATCCAGTGAAACATCGCTGACCTTTGCGACGCGCAGATCGATTTTCTCCGCGCGGTCATCTCCGAGCGCATCCGCAAGCATTCCAAGGTGATCGGACAGAAGCTGTCTCGTCTCCTCGCTGTCGGTTGCAAGCATTCCGCTGATGCCGTCCTCCTTCGCCTCAAACGTCGCGGCGACTTTTCCGGTGACACTTCCGTGGAACAGGATGTCGACCATTCCCTTTTTCTTTGTTCCGCGCACGATCTTAAGCGATACACCCGTAACTCCCTCGCCGGTCTGTATCGGGATCATGTAGCTTTCCTCCTGTGCCTGCTTCGCACAGATTCCAAGCTGCGTATTCATCAGGCGCAGCGCCCGGATGTCGATGCTGCCCAGATGATTGTCCTCTATGATCATGGTGTCCATGACGTGCTCAGCAACATCTGCAAGAGCCTCCTGCGCATCCGCCATCTCGGTCGGGGACTTCACACTCTCCCCGAACCGCTCAAGGATCAGCTCCTTCATCTGCGCGATCTGTTCCATTGACTGTGCCGTTGATCCCTTCGCATTCCACAAGGTCTCAAACATCTTGTTGCGGTCGTTTAACATCTGCTGCACCGCGAGCACGTTGCTGACGGTGTTCGGAAGCTGTGCCTTATCCAGAAAATCATAGATTTCCTGCTCCGCCGCAACCGCTTCGTTGACCTGTTCCATCTGCCCCTGCAGATACCGCTGCTCTGCGAGTGCATCCTCCTGCGCCGCCTCGGAATTTGCCTGCGTGACTACTTCCTTCACCTGTTCCGGACTCATGTTCTCGTAATCGGACTCTGCGAGCACCTTTGCCGCCTGCGGTGTCAGCTCTTCCGCCGCGTCATGCAGGCAGTTCGTATGATAAGCCGCCATGATCTGATCATCGATCCGCTCATTTTTGGCAACGTTATCCACACCGGAGAACTGATTATCCACCTGATAATCCATAGAGCCTTTGTTTCCGATGCGCACTGCGGTAAGCAGCGAGCGCATGGTGATGTCGGTTCCCTGCTGCATCAACGATCCGATCGCAGCTCCGTCCGTCTTTTCCACCTGTGCAATCAGGCGGTAGATTCCGATGTAAGAGCTTCGCTCCTCCTCGGAAATATCGTTATTCTGCTCCAATTTCCACAGATACTTCTGGTAGCGCTCGGTGTCCTCGTCGCCAAGCCCGCTTTTTACATCTGCTGCGGTCTGGTTGAGCGTGTCCATATCCATATCAAGCGGATTGATCCCTTTCCGGATCATCTCCACCACAACCTTTGGGATCAGGCTTGTAAATGCGCGATTGACCGCCTCATCCTTCGCCTTGACGAGCGCGATATTTTCCGGTGTAAGCTCGGTATTGTTGTATGCTAAGATCCGCACCGCCCGACGGTTCGCATCTGTCGTATCAAGTCCGAGGTCTTTTAATATATCGTCCACATTGGCAAACGCCTTTTGGATGGAGTCGCCCATGTCCTTGCGCGGAGCTGTCATGAGTGCCTCGTAGCTCTCATTCGCCTTGTCAAGCTTGTCCTTCAGCTCCATCCCCGCTTCGTGCAGGCTGTCAAGCGTATCCATCGTTTTCGGTCGGATCACATACGCCGGAGCTGTTTTTAAGTCGGTCAGAACCTGACTGATTTCCTTAAAAACAACAACGTTTTCTTCAGTGTCAATACCTTCACTCGCCAAAAGCTTCCGATAGTAGCTGTCCTCCTGCCCTTTCAGATCGTCCACCAGCTCTACAAGCGGCTTGGTGTCGATGGAAATGCCCTTTTTCAAAAGTGCATAATTTGCCTCCGAGGTCATCGCCAGACGGATCTCCTCAAGCTGCCGCTTCGCTGTCAAAAAGGCAAGCCCCTGCTCTGAGAGGATCTGTTTTGCTGCCTCTGCCGTACCGGAATTGTTTTCTCCTGTGGTGCCATTTTTCCTTGCATTCTCGGCAGCCTTTAAGTTCTCTACCGTAAGCGGCTGATCCTTTGCAAGCACATACGCGACATCCTCATCAGTCGCGTCCTCCACGATCTTGGCACTCTCCCGCGCTCGGTCTCTTAACGACCAGCCATCGGCAAGCATCGCATCCATCGGACGCGCCCCCTCCGCTATGGAATCACACATTTTCTGGTAGATTGCGCCGTCCACACCGTTTTCATTCCATCCGGCAATCTGGTCGGAAACCGCCCGCAGATCCTGTAAATATGCCAGATTGTCCGCGGTCAGCGGCAAGCCCTGCTCCAGCAAAAAACGGCTGTCCTGCAAGGTCTGTTCGTTGACCTCCAAGCCGGCGCTCTGGATGATCTGTGCGATCTGATCCTGCAGCTGTGCAAAATCCGCATCGCTCATGCCTGCTGCCCCGCTGCGGTTCTCGCTGATACTGTATTCGGCGCGGTAGATATTGGCGATCGTTGGCGGCAGCGCATTTTTGATCAGGTAAGAAATGGCATCTGCGCCTAAAGGTGCAAGCTGTCCTGCCTTTTCCCCCGCGTCAGCCATATCGTTTATGTTCTGTGCGGTCTGCGGGAGATCCTGCGCCATCAGCTGTGCAACGATCTGCCGTGCTACCTCCACGCTTCCGGTGATCTCGGCAAGCTGCTCCTCGGATAAGGTGTCCCCATACGCCGAGATATCCACGCCCGCTTTGGCAAGCGCCGCCTTGATCTTGTCTGTAACCGTGATGATCGTCTTTGTGTCTGTATCCGCTACGGAATATCCGTCCTCCTGCATCTGCTTTAAGTCGGCTTCCGAGGTCGTGTTTGCAACAACTGCCATCTCGTTGCTACGCTCTGCCGCAGAGGTATCATCCGTTGTCAGCGAATCTGCTACGGTTTTGTCGTGCTCCGCAGTCGGGCGCGAGTAGGTGGTCTGTGACATATCAACGGTCTCTGCCGCATGGATGCTCGTCTCGTCATCCTTTTTTGCAGCGCCTGCCACATGGACTCGGACTCCGCCGCTCTTGTCGGCTCCCTGTGCTATGTAATTCTCGATTCCCTTAGTATTTTCCTGCGTGTTGTGACTATATGATAAGCTGTCCAAAAGCATCGTCTGATCTACCTGCATACCGCACCTCGTTTCTATGTGACGGTTCGACATCCCGGCGCATCTCCAGTGACCGAATCGTTACTCTATGGAATATATCGGCTCATCTGATGCAGAAATTAAGTTCCTTTATATTGGCTATCTTAAGAATCAGCCATAATATAACAAACGCTTGCGAAAGAGGGAATACAGATGGAAATATGTCCAGGTACTATTTTAAATTCAGATGCTCATACCGAATGTCGCTTTCTCTTCTCATTTGCCTTATCAGAAACTGAATCCAGCCATTCATGATTCTGGAACGAACCGTTCATATTTTCCGGCTGCTTGCTGACTGCCCCATAATCCCTTGATCCTGCCGATCCATGCTCTATTCTAACATATAATCCTTTAACACATCATGGTCTTTTAAGACTTTTTCAATTACAGTTCCCTTGATCGCACGGAGCAATGGTTTCTTCAGCATATTGAGCGGTCCCGGCAGTGAAATCTCAAGCGGGGACATTCCATCCATCAGCTTGACACTGCTGTCTAGCAGTTCACGCACATCATATACGCTGCCCCATACTTCCGGCACACCGCGGTCTACTCCAAGCAGACCATAAACAGCCTCCATTGCTGTACGAACAGAATACTCCGTGGTAAAAATGGTGTCCCTTGGTGTCTCTGCAAACTGCCCTAAAAATGCGAAGTTTGTGCAGCCATCCGGGATTACATCCGGTCTGTCTCCCTTTGCTCTCGGCATAAAGAAGGCTGTGATATATGGCAGCATAGTCGGAACACAGACAGCCCCGTTTTCTGCCAGCTCGTCAATCTCCTCTACCGGAACTCCCATGTGGTATAACCATTCTGCCGTAATCTCCTTACCTGTACACTCTTTCATTGGCTTCTTGATATAATCGCCCGGTACATCAGTAAACAGGCTGTATACCCATACGCAGACATCCTTTTTGTCCTGCTCTTTAAACTGTCCCTGCCTGTTAATGGTCCAGCTTAACAGCCAACTGGAATCCTTCGCACTGACAATACCACCAGTTACGACTTTGCCGCTTCTTGGATCTCTCTTACAGATCTTCTCGATATAAGAAATAATCTTGTCGTTGGAGGTTGTAACGGTTGCAGACTCCCAGTTTGTTTTTGCAACGTCAGAGCAGAATTTCTCCGGATGTCCAAAGGACGGATCCTGTTTTGCAATGTTTTTCCACAGGCTCCAGCATCCACTGGTGCGAACTTCCGCATCGCCATTTGGTGCATGGTTCTGATCGCCGTAAATTGTGCCTTCGGTACAGCTTCCGTTTGTGACAAATACCAGGTCATTCTCGGCAAGCTGGATTCCCTGCTCCTTGCCGTTTACCTTGCACTCGATGACTTTTGCAATCTTTTTGCCATCCTCAATATCAAAAATAACGTTGGTTACCTCTGTTCCAAAACGAAATTCTACACCCGCCTCTTCCAGATATTTCTGCATCGGCAGAATCAGAGACTCATACTGATTGTATTTGGTAAATTTCAGTGCGGAAAAATCCGGCAGTCCGGAAATATGATGGATAAATCTCTGGATGTAAAGCTTCATCTCCAGTGCACTATGCCAGTTTTCAAATGCGAACATAGTTCTCCAGTACAGCCAGAAGTTTGAGGAAAATACCTCTTCATCAAAGAAATCTTCAATCTTCTTATCATAGAGATCCTCGTCCTTAGTGAAGAACAGCTTCATGATCTCCATGCAACCCTTCTGGCTTAAACCAAACTTTCCATCGGTGTGTGCATCCTCACCGCAATTCTCTGTGGCACGACAGAGAGAGTAGTTTGGATCCTCTTTGTTCAGCCAGTAATACTCGTCCAATACAGATGCACCCGGCTTTTCAATGGATGGGATACTGCGGAACAGATCCCACAGACACTCGAAATGGTTCTCCATCTCGCGCCCGCCTCTCATTACATATCCTCTGGTTGCATCGTAGATTCCATCACAAGCACCGCCTGCGATATCCATTGCCTCAAGAATGTGGATATTCTTTCCCGGCATTTGTCCGTCGCGTACCAGAAAACAAGCCGCCGCAAGAGATGCAAGTCCGCTTCCTACCAAATATGCCTGTTTCTCTTCGACTCCCTCCGGCTTCTTCGGGTGTGCAAATGCTTCGTAGTTACCGTTGCTGTAGTAAATTCCCTTGCTATTCTTCTCATATTTTCCACGCTCTGTATTGCGGTATGCGCTCGTTATACTTTCAATCCGTTCTTTTTCTTCTTTTTTCTTCGTATTCTGTTTCCTGACTCCTTTTGCTGCTACTGCCACCATACCGGCTCCTGCAGCTCCTGCTGCTACTGCAGCGATTTTTGCCATATTCTTGTTAGCCATAAAAAACCTTCCTTTCCAGGGATGCCCTAAAAACTATTTTTTCCTGCTGACTACAATATATTTTATCTGCAAAATCTCTGCAATTTACAAAATCACCGGAATGTCAAAATTTTGTTCATCCCGGTGATTTTGTCTATTACTTGTAATTACTTTCTTTGCTTATGTATTTCAAAATTGCGGACGGAATTAGCAATATTCCCCTGCATCGTTGTGCTTATCTTATCCACTAGAACCTGTGGATCCCCTTTCATACCCTGCTTGATCCAATCCAGCATAATCCCCACAAAACTGTATTTATAAAATTCAGCAATAAAACGCTTGTCCTCCTCCGAGATATGTTTTCCCACCGATTTCTCCTCGACTACATTCTCAATCAGATCGCAGGTGAGGCGGAACAGATAATTTTCTATCTGTCCCCTGCTAACAGAGCGGTATACATTCAAGATAAACGGCTTATTTGCAATTACCGCCTCAAATATCATAAGCAGCCCTTCCTGCCAGGTATCGTAGGTTTTATTCTCTTTCAGTGCCTGCCTTCCGTCCTCCTCACAGCTCCACTCTACCAGATCATAAATGTCCTTAAAGTGATTGTAAAAAGTCATCCTGCTGATCCCGCAGTCATTTGTCAGATCCGCGATTGTTATCTTATCAAAAGGTTTCTGAAGCATCATTTTTTTCAATGATTCTTCCAGCGCCCTCTTTGTCACTACCGACATCGTACCCTCCCACTGAAATCCATTGCCATCCTTGTAACAAGTTGCCTGCTTATCTTCAGCTTTTTATATATCTTTGATTTCTGCTGTTCGGTTTATCCGGCAGGGTCATTCGTATCAATCCCGATTCTATTGCCGGATGAATATAATTTTTTCGCAAAGTTTCTTTCGACTTCAACCCCAATGCGCTCATAAGCTCATTTGAAGTATATGGTACATCATACTCCATAATTTCCAACAGCCGCTTTACATACGATGAGATATCGGAACCAGTCTTTTTTATTTGCAAAATAACTTCATCTAATATCTGGTCAATCATATTCAACATAAATTCTATAAAAACATCAGAATTTCCATTCACATGACACTTTGCTATTGCATCATAATATTCCGTTTGGAATCTTTCGATCTGGCTCTCAAGTGGAATATACTCAAAAATACTCCGCCAACGGTGCAAAATTACAGTATGCCACAGTCTTGCCATTCTTCCATTTCCGTCTGCGAACGGGTGAATAAACACAAACTCATAATGAAATACGGCTGACATTATAAGAGGGTGTACTTTTCCTTCATTTCTCTTAACCCAGGATAACAGATCTTTCATCAAGCCATTTACCAGATGTGGTGGTGGTGCGACAAATATGCATTGCTCTCCCGAAAAAGCACCTTCCTCGCCTTTACGAAATTCTCCTGACTCGCTCACAATCCGGCTAGTCATTATCGCATGAACTTTTTTAAGTTGGGAAATACTGGCGGGATCTATTTCAGGTATCTTTTCATACGCAGCGTATGCATTTTTTACTTCCTGTATCTCTTTTTGGTCACCCAAAACGAACTGACCATTGATAACATCCCTTACCTCTGACAAAGACAGCGAATTTGCTTCGATCTTCAGAGAAGAATGGATCGACTTAATACGGTTATTTCTTCTCAAATGCGGTCTGGCTTCCAATTCCTTATAACTACTTATCCTGCCAACCTTTTCGGATATGTCAGCAACAAGCTCAAGCATCTCATTTGAAATTGTATACGGCGGCTCATATCTGCTCATTTATACCACTCCATCTTGCTTATTATCTTGCTTATTATCTTACCCAAATTTCCATATAATATCAATATTTTTATCCGTCATAAATTAGATTTATGTTCGTAAGTTGTTCGTTATCTAGCTCTTTTCCGGAGATATACCAGAACAACCGCCAGACACTCGATGCCGTTCCTGTCCTCCAGCCTGCGCGTCAAAGCCTCCTCCTCGCTGATCTCGTTGCCATTCTGATCGTAATAGGTGCCTGCGCCGCTGTCCTCGCCGGCAACCTCCACCGCATCACCTACCGCGCCCCAAGTGAGCATACTGCCGGTTTCAAGCCCAAGGTTTGCGCCAACCAGAAGCATCGGAGCGCAAAAGCCGATAAAAGCTATCGTCAATCCGATGGACTTCTGTGCTAGGCAGATAACTTTTCTCTTGTATCCGAAAAGTGTCTCCTCGTCCAGCCCTGCGTCCTCCACGCTTAAAAATGCCCGGTTTACGAATATTGCCTGACAGACTATGCTTGCGGCAAAAAAGAGCATTCCAAGGAAAAATCCCAGCACCGCCTTTAAAAATGCCATTTGCTTTTCGTAATGCGGCAATAAAATGATGTGCTTTCCGATTCGCGTCCAGCCATATACCCGCACTTCTATCAACATCTGCTTTCTGCATTGCTCTAATCATAATGTCCGTTCTCCTATCTGTGATAATCGCATTTCTGGCACTGCGCCATTTCCTTTTCGCCATCTTCCTTATAAAAGACATCTGACCACTGGCAGATGCTCTGCAAAATAGGAACAACGGATGCTCCCTTTTGTGTCAGGGAATATTCCACTTTCGGCGGAATTTCATCATACGACTTCCGGGCAATGATCCCATCTTCTATCAGATCTTTTAATGTTGCAGCCAGAACTGCATCCGTTATGTTATACATTTCCCTGCGGATCTCACTGTAACGCAGCCTTTCATTCGCCGACAGCACACATATAATGCGTGATTTCCATTTGCCGCCAAATATTGTAAGCCCGTATTCAAGCGGGCATCGTATATCATCGTCTAATTTTTTCTTATATTTTGCCATATAAAAATCACCTTCAAGCTTTATTATATCATTATAGCCTGAAGGTGATCTTTTTTAAAGTTACTATGTAATTTATTAGTGATTTTCCTCTATGTCAGATCCGCAGTCTTAGATTTCCTTCTTATTGTCTGCTCCCGGTGTTGTTACGATCACCTTGGAAGGTGTGATAACAAGCGCTCCCTTTGCAGTCGCCGCACCATTGAACATCTTTTCAACCATAGCCTTAAATGTGTTTACCAAGTCTCCCTCGGTCACATACTCAGCGGTTCCCTTGATCTGATACCCTTCCAAACTCTGTGCATCATATACAGAAATTGCAATCTTTCCGCCATTTGCTTTGATGTTGTTTAAGGTGGTCTCAAGGAAAACATCTCCTACAACCAGCTTGCCATCATCCGTAACATCCTTAAACGCAACCGGAACTACATTCGGCTCCCCATTTGCGCAGGTTGCAAGATCCCACATACCGTTTTTTAATACCTTGATTACTGATTCATTTAACATTGCATATTCCTCCTGTTTCATATCTGTATGTATCAGTTACTTTATGCGTTTATGTTAATGAATCTGCTATTGTTTGGGAAGATATTAGCAAATTTATAAGTCACTATGAAATTTCATAGTTCAACAACTAATTTTCTTTTATAATACCGGTAGAATAACGTTCCAGTCGTACAAACTGCCAGAAAATCCGCGATTGGTTCTGCCAAAAACACTCCGATTGTTGGATCAGGAACAATATGCGGCAAAAGAAAAATTAGCGGAATAAGTAAAATAATTTTTCTCCATATAGTCAGGAAAATTGCCGTTTTTGCCTGATCAAGTGCCACAAAGCTATATTGACACGCAACCTGTATTCCATAAATGCAAAGCAGACAAAGATATGTCCGAAGCGGCGTTACCGAATACTCTCTAAGTTCTGTGCTATTTGTAAATATCCCGATAATGCTTTCCGGAAAAGCCATACACCCCGCCCAGATGATGCAGCTTCCTGCGATACATGCAAGTAAAAGATAATGAAATGTTTTCCTGACACGTTCCATAAGTCCGGCTCCAAGATTATAGCTTAGAATCGGCTGTGCCCCCTGCACCAGTCCCGGCAGTAATAGCATAACAAACTGCATAACAGAATTTAATATGCTCATCGATGCAACTGCCATATCGCCACCATAACATTGTAATACGGTATTAAAACTGATTGCAACCATGTTTTCGGTAATCTGCATAAGTGCCGGCGATGCCCCAAGCAATATACATGGTAACAATAATTCCCAATCTATTCTGATATATGATTTTCTCAGTTTTATCGCACTTTTTTCAGAAACTAAAAATCTTACGATAAAAATACATGACACAGCCTGTGCGATTACAGTCGCCAAAGCTGCTCCTTTGATTCCAAGCCCACATACATAGATCAAAATCGGATCGAGCACTACATTTATCACTGCACCTACTGACACATTTATCATGCTTACTTTTGCAAAACCCTGCGTCGTAATAAATGTATTAAGCCCTAATGATAACTGTATAAAGACTGTGCCGAGACAGTATATCCGCATATATTCTACCGCATAGCTTATAGTGTCTTTACTTGCACCGAATATCAATAGAATGCCCTTTCCCCATAATAGCATCCCTGCTGTTAAAACGACTGATATGACAAGCAAGAGTGCCATGCAGCTCCCCATAATGCGCTCTGCCATATCCTTCTCATTTTTTCCAAGTGCAATAGCTGCCTTCGGTGCGCCTCCCATACTCACAAGCGCAGCAAATGCTGATAAAAATAAAATAATCGGTGTTGTTACGCCAAGTCCGGCAAGTGCCTCTGCTCCTTCCATTTCTATATGTCCTATAAACATTTTATCTACCAGATTGTATAAAATATTTATTAGTTGGGATAAGACTGCCGGAAGCGCCATCTTAATAAACAGCTGCCCCACCGGCATTGATTCAAGAATATTTGAATCGCTATTATCTTTTTCCATGATCTCGTCACCTCTTTGCATAGCCCATTATAGTAAAATGCAATAGTGACTTGAAGTTACTATGAAATTTATTAGTGGACTTATCGCTTACCAGATTTTCATTATATGCTGCATTATAAGACTTACAACTGTAATTCCGCACCAGCATGATGCCCCGACAATAATAGGCATTCCTCCTGTTTTAATAAGCTGTATAACATTACTGTTTAGTCCGATTGCAGCCATCGCCATAATGATCATAAATTTTGACAATTCCTTAACCGGCTCGAATACAGACGCATCAATTCCTATATGTACGCAGATCGTCGTAATGACTGCTGCAATCACAAAATAAAGTACAAACATTGGGAATGCGCGCTTTAGGCTAAAGCCACTGGTCGTTTTTCCTTCTTTTACACTCTTTCGGGCACGCATCAGTGACAGCCCTAGTGTGATTGGTATGATAGCAAGTGTTCTTGTAAGTTTTACCGTTACTGCCTTATTCAATGTCTCGCTTCCAAGATTCCACATACTGTCCCATGTTGATGCCGCCGCTGTTACAGATGATGTATCATTGATTGCTGTTCCCGCAAAAATGCCAAAAGCCTCCCCATGTATCGTATCGAATCCGATCGCTTTCCCAAGAATTGGAAAGAAAATAGCTGCCAGAACATTGAAGAAGAAAATAACAGCTATCGACTGTGCGATTTCATCATCGTCCGCATCAATGACAGGCGCGGTCGCCGCAATCGCAGATCCGCCACAGATAGAGGATCCGACACCTACAAGAATGGATGTATTGGCAGGCACTTTGAGGACTTTGTGTAATATTCCTGCAATGACAAGAGAAGTTGTAATGGTGCAGATAATAATCGGAAGTGACTGCTTTCCCGTCTGAAAGATCACTCCAAGATCCATGCCAAATCCGAGTAAAACAACCGCAGTCTGAAGAATTATCTTTGATGTCCATTTGATTCCTGCTTCCGCTCCCCCTTTATCCCTCCAAAACAGTGCAATAACCATCCCTGCAATAATTGCTATTACCGCGCCTCCTATCACCGGAAACATTTTTCCGAGCAGCCATGATGGGATAGCTATTACAAGGCAGATCAGGATGCCTCTCCAATTCTTTTTTATAAAATTCATTTTCCAGTTACCTCGCTTTCTTTTTATGTACGAAATTGTATCACTGGACAATAATAAGGTAAAATTATATAATTCTATTTAGCAATAATAATATTTTATATATGAGAGGAATTTATGCTTGATTTTAGAACAGAAACATTTCTTACCGTCTGCCAGACAATGAACTTTACTGCTGCCGCAAAGCAATTAAACATTACGCAGCCCGCCGTTTCCCAACATATTCATTTTTTAGAGGAGCAATACAACACTTCTCTCTTTATATATCGCAACAAACAGCTTTTCCTTACCCGTTCCGGCGAAATTCTTCGCAAGCATCTGCTGACAATGAAAAATGATGAAATGGCTATCAAGGAGGAGCTAAAAAGCAAATTTTCCGGAATAGAGACGCTTTCTATCGGGGTTACCATGACAATAGGTGAGTATGCAATCGTAGACAAGCTCGCTTGTTTTCTGATGCACCACCCTGAGATAAATATCCATCTTCACTATGGCAATACTTCCCAGCTATTGGATCTGCTCGATAATGGGCAGATCAGCCTTGCTATCGTTGAGGGAAATTATCCAAAAGAAAATTATTCTCATAAAAAATACAGCACAGAAGACTATATAGCCGTCTGTGCTGCAACACATAACTTTATGACAGACCATCCCCATACCATAAGTGATCTGCTGTGCGAACGTCTTCTTGTGCGCGAAGAAGGTTCCGGCACAAGAAATATTCTGGAGCAGAGTCTGGCTGCCCGTGGTTTACGCATTTCTGATTTTATTCATTATACCAAAGTTGAAAACATGCATACCATCATTGGTCTGTTAAAGAAGGACTGTGGAATATCTTTTCTGTACAAAATTGCCGTGGAAGATGAATTGCGGGCGGGAACATTAAAAAAAATCCCGCTGGACGATTTCCAAATGAAGCATGACTTTGATGTTATCTGGGAAAAACACAGCATCTATACAGACAAATATCTCGCTATCTGCGAAGAAATTATTTAGATTACCTAGGCTGGATAACCAGCTTCATTCTGCCATGCGCAATCCCCCATAGCTAAAAGCAGCGCCGGCTGAGGTTGTTTGTAAAACACCCCGGTTGACGCTGCTTTTACTCATATTCTGATTGCTGATTATCCAGAGCTTTATTTAAAACTTAAATACCGCTACGCCATACGCCGGAAGCGGGTAAGCGAAGGAGTATTCCCTGCCATCGCAAGGGCTCTTTTCTGCCTTGTAGCTTGTTGGACGGTCTTCATCCTCGCCGCCGAACTTCTTGTCCTCGCTGTTTAAGATCAGCTTGTAGCTCTTTTTCTTCGGAACGCCGACGCGGTACTCCAAGCGCTCCACCGGAGTGAAGTTGATCACGAACAACAGATTGTTCTGACCATCCTTGCTCTTTCTTACGAAGCTGAAAATGCTTCTGTCGCAGTCGTCCGCGTTGATCCACTCAAAGCCCGCCCAAGTGGTGTCCTGCTCGTACATACACGGATTATTCTTGTAGATATGCAGCAGCTCCTTCACCCAGTCCTGAATCTTCTTGTGGTTCGGGTTCTCAAGGAGATACCAATCCAGCTCTCTTGCCTCGCTCCACTCCTGCGCCTGCGCGAAATCCTGTCCCATGAACAGAAGCTTCTTGCCGGAATGTCCCATCATAAAGGCATATCCCGCCATCAGGTTCTTGAACTTATCCCCTTCAAGTCCTGGCATCTTGTTGAGCATGGAGCATTTTAAGTGAACGACCTCATCATGGGAAAGTACCAGAATGTACTTCTCACTCTCGTTGTAGCTCATGGCAAAAGTCATCTTGTTGTGGTTATTCTTGCGGAAATACGGATCAAGCTTCATGTAATCTAAGAAGTCATGCATCCAGCCCATGTTCCACTTGTAGGAGAAGTTAAGACCATCCTCCTCAACCTTGCCGGTTACCTTCGGCCATGCAGTCGATTCCTCCGCGATCATGACAACACCCGGATTTCTTCCAAGGATCAGTGTGTTGATATGCTTGAAAAACTCGATCGCTTCCAGGTTCTTGTTGTCGCCATATATATTCGGAATCCACTGACCGTTTTCCTTGCCGTAATCCAGATAAAGCATAGATGCAACTGCGTCCACGCGAAGTCCGTCGATGTGGTAATTCTCAACCCACATCAGCGCGCTTCCGATCAGGAAATTCTTAACCTCTGTGCGTGAGTAATCAAAGATCTTCGTGCCCCAGTCCGGATGCTCTCCCTTGCGCGGATCGGCATACTCAAAAAGTGCCGTGCCGTCAAACTCTGCAAGTCCGTGTGCGTCCTTCGGAAAATGCGCCGGTACCCAGTCCAAGATCACGCCGATCTTGTTCTTGTGGCACTCATTTACGAAGTATGCAAAGTCCTTCGGTGTGCCGTAGCGGGAAGTCGGTGCGTAATATCCGGTAACCTGATAGCCCCATGAACCGTCAAACGGATACTCGGAGATTCCCATAAGCTCGATGTGCGTGTAGCCCATCTCTTTTACATAGGAGATCAGCGATTTTGCCAGCTCACGGTATGTATAAAAGCCCTCATCCTCACGTCCCGGATGGCGCATCCATGATCCCGGATGTACCTCGTAGATCGACATCGGCTGCGCGTAAATATCTTCCTTTGCTGCCTCCGCACGGGACTTCATCCACACAGAATCAGACCATTTAAAATGGCTGATGTCGGTTACCACGGAAGCGGTTCCCGGTCGAAGCTCCGCATAGTTTGCAAACGGATCTGCCTTGTAAAGCTTTCTTCCGTCCGGTGTGTAAATCAGGAACTTGTAGAGAGCGCCCTCTTTTACCCCCGGAATGAAAAGCTCGTACACGCCCATGCTCTCCGGCTGTACGCGGTTCATCCAGTATTCGCTCTCGTTCCACTCGTTGAAGTCACCGATAACAGCTACACTTGCAGCATGTGGTGCCCATACGTCAAACATTACTCCCTTTTTTCCATCTACGGTTGCGGCATGTGCGCCCATCTTGCGGTAGATGTCATAGTGTGTTCCCTGTCCAAACAGGTAGCAGTCCATCTCTGTAAAATTATTCATTTACCCCTCCACCTTACTACTTGAAATCCTTCTCTCTTAAGACGATGCAGTCATCGTCGGTATATCTTGCAGCGGTCAGAATGCTGATCGCCTTTTTGATTCCGCCATGTGCTTCACGGTCGATTGCCTCATCCACGATCTCTTTTACCTCGGTAAGCGTGGTTGCCTGATCCAGCCGCTGGATATTGCTGATGCGGTTGTAAAGCGCCAGCACCGCCATCTCGTCGATCTCATATCCGAGTTCCTTGGCATACGCTCTTGCAAATGCAACCAGCTCATCGTTGGTAAAGATCGGTACGCTGACTCTCTCCGTGAATTTCCTGGCAAATCCGTCGTCCTGCATAAGAGCCTTACGGATTCCTTTTGTTGTATCCTCAAGGATCACAAGCACACCGCTGTCATCCTGTGCGAGCAGTAAAGATAATGTTACCGCAGATTCTCTTGAGAGATCCCCTGCGCGTTCGATAATCAGGCAGCCTCCGGAAACCTTGCGCAAAAGTGCCTGAATATCCTTTTTGTTGAGTGCCTGTGCATCGATCTTTCCGACCTTGCCATTCGGCTTGCCGCACTCCTTCTGGAGCACCTTGATGATACTCGTTGCAAGCATTGTCTTGCCGCAGCCTTGTCCACCCTGAATGATGATATTGCCGTTGGAAGCCGTGCGGTCTTCCTTCAGATGCCGGACTGCATGTGTCAAAGTCTGGCACAACTGGCTCTCCATTCCCTTAACCGGGACAAAATAGGAGAAAATTGCTTTCTGTTCGTCAGTAAGGTGATCGATCACCGTTTCTTCCGTTTCCTCGTCGTCAAGTCCAAGATCTTCCAGCATTGCAGCCTTCAGGAGCTTTCCTTCCGCCTTGCCTGTTGCCTGATCGACCGGCTTCTCCTCTGACAGCTCTGGCAATACCACCGGCTCACCCTTTCCGGACACGCCAACCGGTTCGATCTTCTGTGTTGCTGCAAGCGCGGTCGCCAGTAATTCTTCCTCAGACGGAAGCTCCGGCAACTCTTCATTCTCAGCCGGCATGTCCGGCTCCGATGCGGCTTGATCCGCTGTCAGCTGCGGATACTGCTCATCTGCCAGCTCGTCCTGTGACTGTGCAAGTACTTCATCCTCACCCTGTATCTGCTCGGTTGGGAACGGCACTACCGCTCCGCCCGGTGTAATCTCTTCTGCGACTTCCTCGGTATGGGAAGCTACACGCTCTGTCTGCGCTGCCTCGCCCGCATTGGAAAGATATTCCTTCTCCAAAAGCTCCTTCGGGCTGACGCCTGCGTCCAACTGCGGGATCACGTCATTCAGACGATCCATGATGTCTCCGGCTTCCTGCAATGCACGTGCTTTTGCCGACTCAAGCCGTCTCTGCTCCGCATCCTGAAGTGCAGCCTCCGCTGCGCGCTTGGTCTTTTCCCACTCCTCAAGGACATCCTCTATGGTGATCTGTCCGGTGATCTGACGCTCAAGGTCGGTCTTTTCATTGACCACAAGGCTCATCTGTCCATCGTTCTCCTCGCCGAGGAACTCCTGGAAATTGAGCTTGAGCGAGCCGTCGATCTCCTCGTCTGTCTCAATATGGTTGTTTGCCGCCTCTTCCTGCTTCTGGAGTTGCAGATATGGGATGTTGTCCCCGACGATCTTCTTGATGTTGTCAATCGTATCGTTGACGGTCGTCTTCTCCGTGGCATCTATGATCTGCTGCATACCCTTTGCGATCTCCTTCTGGAGATTGACGGTATTAAAACGCTCCGGCGAAATGGATACCTGCGGGATCTCGACCGGATCATGTGCATACTCCCCGGCGCGCTTCATCTCATCGGTGCCGATGGTCGTGATGCCTTCCTTTGCCAGACGGAACTTGCGGTATTTCTCCTCCTGCACCTTGGTAAGCGGCTGGTAGAGCATCTTAAGCTCTAATGCACGCTCCACATAAGGACCGTCGCCAAACCAGAGGATCAGCTCGTCACATGCTTCCACGCACTTCTCGCTCTCGTTCGCCTGATGATAGAGACTTGCAAGCTCGAACGCCCATTCTTCGGTGTATTCTTTCTCTTTGAACTCTTCGAGAATGTCGATCAGCTTGGAAATATCCGTGCCGCGTCCCTTCTCGATCTCATAGCGCAGTACATACCGCAGATTGTCATGCGGCGCGATCTCCACAAACTCCTGATAATACTCCTCCGCAACGTCGAAGTCCTTCATCTTGACTGCGACCTCTGCCAGACGGTAGATGATCATACGTCCGATTGGGGAACGGTCATACGCACAGAGCAGGATCTCCTTGCTCTCCTCGTAACGTCCGACCTTCTCGTAAATCTCTCCGACACGAACCAGCGCATTTACATTTTTGACCTTGTTCCAGCTGATGGAATCCGCGAGTTCCGCGGCTGCGGTGTAATTACCCTCCGCACAAAGTGTTTTCATTTGATCTATTTTTAGATTGTATTCGTACTTATCCAATGAAGTCCACCTCAGACTTTTTAATATGGTGTGTCTCTTACCCGAAAAATGGTATAGAAACCTATATTTAGTTTATCATACGCCCTATGTGTTGTCAAAAAAATATGGGAAAAGAATTGCGAATGTTTTTTTAATAATAACACAAAAGCACCAGAGCCTGTTCCTTTTAAAAAGTTGCAAACTCTGGTGCCGATTATTGCTTGTTCCTATTCATTTTTCAGGTTGTTATTTCCGTGAAGCCTTATCTTCCTGCGTCTGTCCAGCTTCCGGCTTCTGCCCGCCTGCCTGTGCTTCCTCCTCCGCGAACTCGTCCGGGGTTGTGTAGCGCAGTGTGTTCGTATCGAGGTTTACGCCTCGCATTTTTACATAGTCAGAGGTCGGTGTAGGAAGCTTACGTCTTGCAAGTCCGTGGCGCACAAGCTTTCCTGCGATATAATAGATAACCGCCATCGTCGGCACGCCAAGGAGCATTCCAAAGAATCCCCAGATGCCGCCGAACACGAGAATCGCAAACATAACCCAGAATGAGGACAGCCCGGTGGAGTTGCCTAAAATCTTCGGTCCGATAATATTGCCGTCTGCCTGCTGCAGCACAATAATGAAAATGAGCAGATACAGCGCGTGCCACGGACTCTGGATCACAACCAGCAGCAGCGACGGGATCGCTCCGATAAACGGCCCGAAGAACGGAATGACATTCGTCACACCGACGATAACTGCGACAAGAACCGGTGACGGGATATGCAGGATCAGACATCCAACATAGCAGATCGCCCCGATAATCGCGGAGTCTATGATCTTTCCGGTTATGAAGCCGCCAAAGATAGCGCTGGATTTGCGCACGGTATGTACGATAATATTGCCCACGCGAGGACGGAAGATCGCAAAAATAAGCTTTTTGCTCTGTCCCTGCAGAGTCTCCTGAATGGACATAACATACGCGGCTACGAACAGACCGATGACAAAGTTGATAATAACCTTGACCGCGTTGATCACACCCGTTGTGATCGATGTCAGCGATGACTGGATAAACGGAAGCAGATCCTCTTGTGCCCAAGTCTCCACATAATTTGTTACATTGAGCAGCACATCGCTGAGTGCGTTTGCGGCTTCGCTGTCCCCGAAATCACCTGTCTGGATAAACTGCACCAGATTCTGTGCCTGCGCCGGCAATACCTCGATCAGCCTTGCAATGCTAGTGACAACCGATGGTGCGATCGCTGCAATAAACAGCACAAGGATCAGGATCAGCACAAGCAGCGCGCAGCCAATTCCAAAACCTCTTGACAGCTTTCTTGCCCTGCTCTCCTTCTTCATCCGCCTGCCAAAGAAACGGAAAAAAATCCGCTCCCAGAACTTCATAATAGGGTTGAGCAGATATGCAATCACAAGACCTATGATAATCGGCTGTGCCGCCTTCATGACCTTGTTCCACGCATCTGCAAAGCCCTCATATCTTTGAATAATAAAGAAAAACAGGATACATATAGCTGCAGTTGCAAACACCATCAGTCCGATGTTAATATAAAAACTCTTATGAAAGACAATCTTTTCACGATCATCCTCCATAATGCGCTCGATCTGCGCTCCTGTTTTTGTTTCCTTCGATTCCAACAAAGACGTATCCTCCCTATCCCCGGTAGTAATTAATCAGGCAGCCTTTCAGGATAATCTCCTGTTCATCCGCAGTTAATGCCCCCATCTTAAGAGTAAATGGTTCAAGCTTTCCTTCCTTTACAACATATGCAGTAAATTCTGTTGCACCGTCTGCAATAGCCTTGCGGATATCCGGCAGGAACAGATAATCTAGGTTCTTGAACGGTAGCTCTCCCTCGTCAATGATGAACGGTAGCATTCCCCAGTTGATAAGGTTGGAGCGATAACGCTTTGTCGCATATTCGTTTGCGATATTAGCCCAGCCGCCGAGTACCTTCTGGCAGGAAGCAGCCTGCTCACGCGCAGAGCCGTCGCCCGGCTTTACCGCAAAAATCGTGCTTCCGAAGCCGATATTGTCGCCAAGTCTGCCATCGTGGAAGTTCTTTTCCGGGAAAGCGGCTTTGATCGCCTGCATAACCGGGGCAACCTCCTCGAATGCCTTGCCCGGACACTCGTCTGCCTCTACTGCTTTCTGTGCCTTCTGGATCGCCTTTGCACGTCCGACATACTCCGGATCTTTTCTGGATAATGCAAACTCTGCAAGTCCGAGCGGGTTGGAACGGAAGGATGAGGTCTCACCGGATGGGATCAGCTCGTCGGTCGTTGTTACCGGATCGTGGATCTCGGATACAACCTTCAGTACGAGGTTCTCCGGGAGTGCGCTCATTGCCGGCCAGTCCTTGATGTTCGGTCCGAACTGGATCTCCTGATTCGGATCGGCTACGCCGTGGCTATCAAATACGCGGTTCTCGTAGATCGTCTTGTCGAAGAAATACTTCGGCTTGGTGTAGTTGACATCCATATCGGTCGCTGCGGTAAGGTAGCCCTTGTTTGCTGCGGTTGCTGCGATGGAACGTGCGTCCATAAGCGCAACGGAGGATACCTGTCCGTTCTGTACCTTGGAGCCTTCGCGGTTCGGGAAGTTTCTTGTGGAGTGACGGATGGAGAAGGCATTGTTTGCCGGGGTATCTCCTGCTCCGAAGCACGGTCCGCAGAAAGCGGTCTTTACGATCGCGCCTGTCTCAAGAAGCTTTGCTACTGCGCCGTTCTTCACAAGCTCCATGTAGATCGGTGTGGATGCCGGATATACGCTGAGCGTAAATTCGTCAGAACCGATGGATGCTCCCTTTAAGATGTCGGCAGCGTCACAGATATTTTCAAATCCACCTCCGGCACAGCCTGCGATGATACCCTGGTCAACGTAGAGTCTGCCATTGTGTACCTTGCTCTTTAGGTCGAGCTTAACCTTGCCGTCGAAGCTGATTTCTGCGCGCTTCTCGCAGTCGTCGAGGATGTCGAGAAGGTTTGCGTTCAGCTCCTCGATCGTGTAGGTGTTGCTCGGATGGAACGGCATTGCGATCATTGGCTTGATCTCGCTGAGGTTGATCTCGATAAAGCTGTCATAGTAAGCAGCCTCGCCCGGATTTAACTCCTCAAAATCATCCTCTCTGCCGTGGATCTCATAAAATTCCTTTACCTTATCGTCGGTTCTCCAGATGGAGGACAGGCAGGTGGTCTCTGTGGTCATTACATCCACACCGATTCTAAAGTCAACGCTTAAGTTGGATACGCCCGGTCCGACGAACTCCATGACCTTGTTCTTTACAAAGCCCTTGTCGAATACCTCTCCGATGATTGCAAGCGCAACGTCCTGCGGACCTACGCCCTTCATCGGCTCTCCGGTCAGATATACACCGACAACCTCCGGCATATCAACATCATAAGTCTTATTCAAAAGCTGCTTTACAAGCTCCGGACCACCTTCTCCGATCGCCATTGTACCAAGTGCGCCGTAGCGGGTGTGAGAATCTGATCCGAGGATCATCTTGCCGCCGCCTGCGAGCATCTCGCGCGCATACTGGTGAATGACTGCCTGATGAGGCGGTACATAGACTCCGCCGTACTTCTTGGCACAGGTAAGTCCAAACATGTGGTCATCCTCGTTGATCGTTCCGCCGACTGCACAAAGACTGTTGTGACAGTTGGTAAGTACATACGGGATCGGGAATCTCTCAAGTCCCGAAGCTCTTGCTGTCTGTATGATTCCAACAAAGGTAATATCATGTGAGGTCAGTTTGTCGAATTTGATCTGCAGCTTGTCCATGTTGCCGGATGTGTTGTGCGCTGCCAGGATACCATAAGCAATCGTGTTTTTCTTTGCTTCTGCGGTGTTTACGTCCTTGCCCGTCTTGCTCTTTACAGCCGCTGGTGCTTCCGGTGACTGAATGACAACGTCCTTACCGTTGATAAGGTACGCGCCCTGTTCGTATAACTTCATAGTGTTTACCTCCGTTATGATCGTTTTATTTCTGGGTATAGTATATAGTTTGCGGTTACTTTTATCAAGCGATTCCAAACGAAACCGTAATAATAAACAGGTCTCCGTCGATGGTCAGCGTGAATATGCCGCCCATCAGCTCGGTCAGGCTCTTCGTGATGGAAAGTCCAAGCCCGCTTCCCTCGGTCGTCCGGGAAGTCTCACCCCGGACAAAACGCTCGGTCAAGGCGCCGTTTGCCAGGTCTCCCTGATAGACGTTCTTGGATATGTTTTTCATGGTAAAAACGGCTTTGTCCTTCTCCACGCCAAGTTCGACATAGACATGCGTCTTTTCAAGCGCATATTTTGCCGCGTTGGTGTACAGATTCTCGATCGCGCGGTAGAGCTGCCGTCCGTCTGCCCGGATGTAGACCGGATCGTGCGGAAGTTTCGTCACGATCGTCAGGTTTCTCGCCTCGAAGCGCTCGTTGAACTCGCCGCCGGTCTGGCACAGAAGCTCCACAAAATCGATGCGCTGCATATCGAGCTTCACATTGCCGGAGCTGATCTTGGATGCCTCCACCAGATCCTCCGTAAGCTGCTTTAACCGCTGGGATTTATCGTCCAGAATGCGGATGTACTTCTGCGCATTTTCGTTGTCGATTTCCTCCCGCTTTAGCAGGTCAACATAATTGACAATGGATGTGAGCGGTGTCTTGATGTCGTGCGACACGTTTGTAATAAGGTCGGCTTTCATGCGCTCGTTGCGGATGCTCCTGCTGAGTGCTTCGCTCATGCCGTCGCGGATGTGGTTGACCGCCTCCGCCATATTCTTCTCCGTGCCGTGGAACTTCTCCACCGCAAGTGTGGTGTCCAGTGCTCCGGACGCGATCGCCTCGATCGCATCACAGATCTTGCGCTGCTCACGCGCTTTTCTTGAGACCGGCTGATGCTGCTTCCGCGCCTCCATGCGCTCGGATATTTTGGAATAAACCGTGTACAAAAGCGTTCTTGTATACAGTATATTTGCCTTGGAGCGGCGTATGATACTTAAATAAAACGTCAGAAAGATGATGTCAAACAGATATGCCAGCGTGCCGGCTGCCACCAAAAGTCCTGCCAGCTCAAACTGCTGCCCTCTCAGGCGGATCGTATAGCGCAGCAGCAGCCATATCACAATAACGAACACAACAACTAAAACATCGCCGTATACCTTGTCGATCGGGTGGAAAAATACTTCTTTTTCATCCTCATCCCGGTATCCGGATACGTTCGTCAGGTAGGCGAGCGCGATAAACGTGCCGACCAGCCCGATGATGGACAACATGCTAAACGCCATCAGGTACTCCATCTCATGTGACCGCACCAGCTCATCCATCGCAAACAGGCTGCAGATCACCATGATCATGAACATCTGATGTAAAACTGCTGCAAATAGTTTTCTCCCCAGCGTGTATTTCTTCATATATTAAGCCTCGATCTTGTATCCGACTCCCCATACGACCTTTAAGTATCTTGGGTCTTTCGGATTGATTTCTATTTTTTCGCGGATATGGCGGATATGTACGGCAACCGTGTTGTCTGCCCCAATCGCTTCCTCGTTCCAGATGCTCTCGTAGATCTGGTTGATCGAGAACACTTTTCCCTTATTCTTGACAAGCAAGAGTAAAATGTTGTACTCGATCGGTGTCAGCTTGACCTCCTCGCCGTCCACGCATACCTTTTTCAGCGTGTCGTTGATGCTAAGCCCTCTGACCTCGTAGACCTCCTCCGCCGTTGCGTTCGCCTGATTGGAAAAAGTCGTATAGCGCCGGAGCTGGGATTTGACTCTAGCAACCAGCTCAAGCGGGTTAAATGGCTTGGTGATATAATCGTCCGCGCCGACGTTCAAGCCGAGGATCTTGTCCGTATCCTCCGCCTTGGCGGATAAGATAATGATCGGAATGCTGCTCTCCCTGCGGATCTGCAGCGTCGCACGCACGCCGTCGAGCTTCGGCATCATCACATCTATGATCATCAGATCGATCTTTTTCTGCTTCATCATCTCGACTGCCTGCTCGCCGTCATACGCCTTGCAGACCTCGTAGCCTTCCTGAAGCAGATAGATCTCGATCGCATCTACTATTTCTTTGTCGTCATCACATACTAAGATCGTCACGGTTTATTCCTTTCTGTGTACATTGCCAAATGCCTTGCGGAAAAAGGACTTCTCCTCCTCCGATGCATTCTTTGCCGGTTTGTTCTGGTTTGTTGTCTCTTCCTGCTTTGGTTCGTTCTCGTCTGGCGCTTCTTCGGTGTCCTCTTTTTCTTCTGCGAATCCGAGTTTCTCAAGATATTCTTTGTTGACGCGAACCTCCGTTTTGCGGTTTGCGTAAATGGAAGCCTTATTTTCCGGCGTTTTTCCTTCTCTACGCTCCTTTTCCTTTTCGATCTCGCGGTTGCGATCCTCAATGAGCTTTAAGTATTTATCGGTATCGACGAGATCCTGAAGCTGGGATTTCAATTCAAGCTGGTTCGTCTTTACGGTGTGTTCTTCTTCTCTCATCTTGCGGGCAAGCTCCTCGCAGATCGTCTCGACCGCATTGGTTGCCATGCGCATGATCTCCTGTGTATGGCTTAGCGCTTCATCCGTATACATGACAGATGCCGCGTAGATGTCTTCTGCCTTATGGTTGGCGTTGCGGATGATCTCCTCGCCGTGCTTCTGAAATTCGCGTTCCGCGTGATCCCTGCTCTGTGTAGTAAGCTCGTACTCGTCCATGACCGCGTACATGCCTTTGTTCAGCTCGGCCAGCAGATCGACCATCTCCTGTTTATCAACGATCACCTTTCCAGGCTGTCCGCTTACCGGTTCGCTTTTGGATAGCATAACATGCAGGCTTCGTAATACTTTTTCTACATTGTCTTGTGCACTCATTGTTTTAACTCCTGATCGTTCTTAATCATGTCGTTCGTCCGCGTTGCTGTAGCATTCGCAAAAGCGCGCGGAAAATGACGGCTCTCTGCCTCCTGCGTACAGATGAGAGGTATCCCCGAAGCCGCTGACGCGGAAGGATGCGATGCCTTCCCGCCGTTCTTCTGTGATCGCGGTCGTTACCGAGGTCGGTGCCGCACAGAAATTATGCCACAGGATCATCGGTGATACATGTGCGAGGTGACTGACCAGCACACATTCCAGTCCAAAATGGCAGAAGAATACCAGCGTATCGTTGTTTGGCTTCTCCACCCGGTAATAGTTGCCTTCCCGCACATATCCGTGCTCGGCGAGCAGCCGGTCAAGGCTGCTGCATACCATATCGTAGGTTTCTCTCACATGCCCCTGCCACATGATCTCGGTGTCCGCCCATGTGTCTACGTCGTAATATTTTGGCTCTGTTGTCCAGTCCTGTGGGAGCCAGTCCCAACAGACGGGTGACAGTGCTTCGCTGTCCGGGCGGTAGATCTTCGGTGGAAATTCCTGCAGCCAGTCCATCGTCTTAGCGGTTCTTCCGAGCCTTTTTAGGGTGCAGGATGCGGTGTCCTGTGCTCGTCCGAGCGGGGATACATAGAAGTCCTTGACTTCGAGCTTGCAGATGCGGTCTGCGACCAGCTCGGCTTCTTTCCAGCCTGTTTCGGTTAATGTATCGTGTTCATAGTCCGGATCTCCGTGCCGGACGATTACCAGTCTCATAGTATACCTCCTCGTTTCTAAACTATAATGGGTGGCAAAGGTAGGCGTTGCTACCCGGATAATCAGTCGGGATAACAGGATTCGAACCTGCGACCTCACGGCCCCCAGCCGTGCGCTCTAACCAAACTGAGCCACATCCCGATAACCTGTCTGCATAGTGCAAACAGGATTGTACATTTCATAGAAAAACATAGCAGACATTCGAGAACATTGCAACCGGATGTGCGTATGGATTTTGCATCTTTTTTTATAATCCATCCAAGTTCAGGTTCACGATCAGTTTTCTATTTTCTGCTCCTTCAAAAGATAGCACTATAGATAGGAAGATATGTCACTGCTCCCTCCTGTTCTACATTAGCGGTAGAAAATACATAAGTCTTCTCGATGTGATAATCTGGGATTTTCATAAAATTATCTAACGCTTTAAAACTCTCTAAAAGCATCCAACAATTCCTGTTTGGTTTTTGGTCTATATTCTGGC
>CAVDTR010000027.1:0-42742 GCA_963612015.1 Lachnospiraceae bacterium
TAGAATCGGATACATCCATGATGGAGAATCCTGCATAAGCAGAGGAAAGACCATGTTCGGTAACATCAAGACCTGTGATTTCTTCTTCTTCCGATACACGAAGACCAACCGTTGCTTTTATAATCATAAACGCAATCGTAATGGTAACAGCAGTCCATGCTAATACAGTAATTACACCAAGCAGCTGGATCCCGAGAAGCTTAAATCCGCCGCCATAGAATAAACCTTTCATTACATTTCCGTTTGCATCTGCGATAGAATATCCCGGTGCTGTATCGGTTGCGAACAGACCAACTGCGATTGTTCCCCAGATACCATTCATAAAGTGAACAGCTACCGCACCAACCGGATCATCTACATGAAGCTTATAATCAAGAAGCCATACTCCAAGGCAAACCAGTAAGCCCGCAACAGCTCCGATAATAATGGAACCCAATGCATCTGTTACATCACACGAAGCGGTGATTGCTACAAGACCGGCAAGGGATGCGTTCAGGCACATAGATATATCCGGCTTGCCATATTTGATCCAGGTAAAGATCATACATACAACAGTTGCAACACCAGGAGCCATTGTTGTGGTAAGGAATACAGAAGCAAGCTGTGAAACAGAGGTACATGCAGCACCGTTAAATCCATACCAACCGAACCAGAGAATGAAGCATCCCAATGCGCCTGCAGTGATATTGTGTCCCGGAATTGCGTTAACCTTACATACCTTTCCATTCTTATCATATCCAAACTTACCAATTCTTGGTCCAAGAAGCTTAGCTCCGATAAGAGCACAGGTCCCGCCAACCATATGAATCGCACAGGAACCTGCAAAATCATGGAAGCCTATCTGAGCGAGCCAGCCGCCGCCCCAGATCCAATGAGCCTCGATCGGGTAGATCAAAGCGGAGATCACAGCAGAATAGATGCAGTAAGATAAGAACTTGGTTCTCTCAGCCATTGCACCAGATACGATGGTGGCTGCCGTTGCGCAGAATACAAGGTTAAATACGAAATTTGACCAGTCAAAATTTGAATACGCGGTAAATACGTCCAGTCCCGGTTTTCCGATGAATCCCAAAAGATCCTCTCCCAACAGAAAAGAAAATCCGATCAGGATAAAGGTAATCGTACCGATACAGAAATCCATAAGGTTTTTCATAATTATGTTACCGGTATTTTTTGCTCTGGTAAAGCCTGCCTCTACCATCGCAAATCCTGCCTGCATCCAGAATACCAATGCAGCACCTATCAAAAACCAGACAGCAAACAGGTTGTCATTGATTGCATCCAAAATTTCTTGAGTCATAAGCTTTTCCTCCTAATTTCTTTCTTTTTAAAAAAAGAGACTTTTCCCTGCTTCCACCGCTTTGTGGATCTAAAAAAAGTCTCTTTGCTTATTATTTCTTATTCCCTTTATACTTCAAAAAGTAAATCGCCATAAGAAGGCATTGGCCAAAGCTCTTTGTCAACGATCATCTCCAGCTTATCAACCGGTGCACGAAGTGCTTCCATAGCAACAGTAACTTCATCGTGATAGTAAGCTGCCTGCTCTTTGCCCTCTTCCATCGCACCACCTTCTGCTACAAGTTCTTCCAGCTTGGCAAGTGCAACCTTGGCATCAGACAACAGTGCAGATGTTTCCTCCAAAAGTTCTGCCTGTACGCTAACATCCGCGCTTTCACAAGCACTCTTTACTGCGGAAAGTGAAGTCGCAAGCTCAGTCGTATACTTGATAACTGCCGGAATAATCTGCTTTCCAGCGATATCGATCATTGCCTTAGCCTCGATGTTGATAGTCTTCGCATAGGTCTCATATTCGATTTCAACACGAGACTTAAGCTCTGTTTCAGTAAATACTCCGAACTTTTCAAATGCTGCAACAGATGCTGGGGCAACGTATGCCGGAATTGCCTCTACCATGGACTTGATATTTGGAAGTCCACGTCTTGCCGCTTCCTCTACCCATTCATCAGAGTATCCGTTACCATTAAAGATAACTCTCTGATGAGCAATTGCCTGCTCCTTAATCAGATCATGTACAGCAGTTTCAAAATCATCTGCCTTTTCCAGTATGTCGCATGCATCAGAAAATGCTTCTGCAACAATGGTATTTAATACAATGTTCGGCTGTGCCACAGAGTCCTGCGAACCAACCATACGGAACTCGAACTTATTTCCGGTAAATGCAAATGGTGAAGTACGGTTACGGTCGGTCGCATCCTTCATGAAATCCGGAATAGTCTTAACACCGGTCACAAGCTTTGCGCCTTCAAGGCTGTGTGTTGCAGCTCCTGTGCTTACAAGCTGATCGATAACATCCTCAAGCTGATCGCCGAGATAAACGGAGAGGATTGCCGGCGGTGCCTCATTTGCTCCGAGTCTGTGATCGTTTCCTACATCAGCAGCAGATGCACGAAGGAGTGCAGCATGTTTGTCAATAGCCTTTAGTACACAGGTAAGAACCAGCAGGAACTGAAGATTCTCATGAGGTGTCTCACCTGGATCTAACAGATTAATTCCATCATCAGTAGTAATGGACCAGTTATTATGCTTTCCTGAGCCGTTTACTCCTGCGAATGGCTTCTCATGCAGTAAGCACTGTAAGCCGTGACGGCCTGCAACCTTCTTTAAGGTTTCCATCGTAAGCTGGTTATGATCGACAGCGACATTACACTCTGCATAAATCGGAGCCAGCTCATGCTGTGCCGGTGCTACTTCATTGTGCTGTGTCTTGGCTGCTACACCGAGCTTCCAAAGCTCTTTGTTAACATCTCTCATATAAGCAGCAATGCGCTCACGGATTGCTCCGAAGTAATGATCATCCATCTCCTGTCCTTTCGGAGGCATAGCTCCGAATAAGGTTCTTCCGGTGAAGATCAGATCTTTTCTCTTTAAATATTTCTCGCGGTCTACAATAAAGTATTCCTGCTCAGGTCCGACAGAAGGAGTGACCTTCTTGGAGGTTGTATTGCCAAACAGCTTCAACAAGCGGAGTGCCTGATCGTTGATCGCTTCCATGGAACGAAGAAGCGGGGTCTTCTGATCGAGTGCCTCACCTGTGTAGGAGCAGAACGCTGTCGGGATGCAAAGTGTTGCACCTGCGGCGTCCTGTCTTACAAAAGCTGGTGAAGTACAATCCCAGGCTGTATATCCTCTAGCCTCGAAGGTTGCGCGAAGTCCACCGGATGGGAAGGAGGACGCATCCGGTTCTCCTTTGATGAGTTCCTTGCCGGAAAAGCTCATCAGCACCTTGCCGTTCGGCATAGGTGAAGTAATAAAGGAATCATGCTTCTCTGCGGTGACTCCGGTAAGTGGCTGGAACCAATGCGTGTAATGGGTTGCCCCTTTCTCGATTGCCCACTCCTTCATCTCATGTGCGATCACATCCGCGGTCTCAAGGTCAAGCTCGCTTCCCTCATCCATAACCTCATGAAGCTTTTTGTAGACCTTCTTTGGAAGCCGTTCCTGCATCACTGCATCGTTAAATACATTTTCACCGAAAATGTCTGCTACGTTGAAGTATTCCTGTTCGCTCATTTTCAAATCCCCTTTCTCATTGACACTAAAAAAAGGCATTCCAACACTCGTTGGAACGCCTTCGTTCAAGTCATTTATTATTTGCTTGCATTTAAGATACTCCATACACTTTCAAAATGCAAGCCCTTTTTTGTAAAAAATTAAGTTTTGTGCAAAAACTGCTTATATATTTTAAATTTTTGTACAATTTTGGTTATTTTATCTATAAGGCAGATACTTCAAATAACAGATCGCCGTAGCTTGGCATTGGCCACATCTCTTTGTCCACGATCATCTCCAAAGCATCTACCGGGCTGCGCAGCTCTGCCATCACCGGAACGATCTTCTCATGGAAGAATACTGCCTGCTCCTTGCCGCGCGGCATCTCCTTTGCCTGATCCACAGCATTGATAAGCTTTGCAAGCGCTACCTTCGTGTCGGACAGAAGCGCGCTCGTCTCAAGCAAAAGCTCTGTCTGCACGCTGACATCCGCCTCCGGACACGCGTTCCTTACCGTGGCAAGTGAGTTGCCAAGCATGGTCGTATATCTGATGACAGCCGGAATGATCTGCTTGCTTGCGATATCGATCATTGCCCGTCCCTCAATGTTGATGGTCTTTGCGTAAGTCTCATATTCCACCTCAACGCGGGACTCCAGCTCTGCCTTGGTGAACACGCCAAACTTTTCAAAAGCTGCCACGCTCTTCGGATCTAAATATGCCGGTATCGCATCCACCATGGACTTAAGGTTCGGAAGTCCTCTGCGCTCAGCTTCCTTTACCCACTCCTTAGAATATCCGTCTCCGTTAAAGATAATGCGCTGATGCTCGGTCGCATACTTCTTGATCAGATTATGTACTGCAAGCGAGAAATCTTCTGCCTTTTCAAGCTCATCACACGCCTCGCAAAACGCCTCCGCAACAATCGTGTTGAGAACGACATTCGCCTGCGCAACCGAATCCTGGGAACCGACAGAACGGAACTCGAACTTGTTGCCGGTAAAGGCAAACGGCGATGTACGGTTGCGGTCGGTCGCATCCTTCATGAAGTCTGGGAGCGTCTTTACGCCCGTATCTAACCGCTTTCCGGTCAGACTGTGCGTTGCGGCTCCTGTGCTTACAAGCTGCTCAATGACATCCTCCAGCTGCTCGCCCAGAAATGCAGAAATGATCGCCGGCGGTGCCTCGTTTGCTCCAAGACGATGATCGTTTCCAACATCTGCCGCAGATGCGCGAAGCAATGCCGCATGTTCGTCGACTGCCTTTAAGATACAGGTCAGTACCAACAGGAACTGGATATTTTCATGCGGGGTGTCGCCCGGCTCCAACAGGTTGATCCCGTCGTCCGTGGTGAGTGACCAGTTATCGTGCTTTCCGGAGCCGTTCACACCCGCAAACGGTTTCTCATGTAAAAGACAATGCAGTCCGTGCCGTCCGGCAACCTTCTTTAATGTCTCCATGATCAGCTGGTTGTGATCTACCGCCACGTTGCACTGCGCATAGATCGGTGCAAGCTCATGCTGTGCCGGTGCTACCTCATTGTGCTGCGTCTTTGCAGATACGCCGAGTTTCCACAGTTCGATATTGACATCCTTCATATATGCAGCGATGCGCTCACGGATCGTTCCGAAATAGTGATCGTCCATCTCCTGTCCCTTTGGCGGCATCGCTCCAAAAAGCGTGCGTCCCGCAAAGACGAGATCCTTGCGCTGCAGATACTTCTCACGGTCGATAATAAAGTATTCCTGCTCAGCTCCAACCGACGGTGTGACCTTTTTTGAGGTGGTGTTGCCGAACAGCCGAAGCAGACGCAGTGCCTGCTCATTGATCGCCTCCATGGAACGCAGAAGCGGTGTCTTCTGATCTAATGCCTCCCCTGTGTAGGAGCAGAATGCAGTCGGAATGCAAAGTGTTGCGCCTGCTGCATCCTGACGTACAAACGCCGGAGAAGTGCAGTCCCACGCTGTGTATCCTCTCGCCTCGACCGTTGCGCGGAGTCCGCCGGACGGGAAGGAGGATGCATCGGCCTCTCCCTTGATCAGTTCCTTTCCGGAAAAACTCATAAGTATCTTTCCGTTTTCCATCGGTGCAGAAATAAATGAATCATGCTTTTCCGCGGTAAATCCGGTAAGTGGCTGAAACCAGTGGGTGTAATGGGTTGCCCCCTTTTCGATTGCCCACTCCTTCATCTCATGCGCGATCACGTCCGCAGTCTCAAGGTCAAGCTCCCCGCCCTGCTCGATCACATCATGCAGCTTCTTATAGACCTTCTTTGGAAGTCTGGTCTGCATTACGGTATCGTTAAATACATTCTCTCCGAAAATGTCAGCCACATTGAAGTACCCTTTTTCGTTCATTCCGTTTTCTTCCTTTCACAATCAATCTATCTGATAGCAATTCTATAAACTTTACTAAATTAAGTCAAGTGTTTCAATCTATCTTATATTTTAAATATTCTTCTTAATAATATAAGAAAATGTATAAGTGGTTGCTGTCTCTCTTACCATTTGTATTCGGCTTTCTGCCAATGCAGAACCATCGCAGCGACTTTTCGCATTACCTACGAAACCACATACCTGCATACAAAAAGACCTCACGAAACGGATTGCTCCGCCCATGAGGTCTTTGCCTGTCCTATATTCTCTTATCAGATGTTGCCGAATTAAGCCTTACCTACTGATCCGAATAATTCCATCTTCTCTTTAACGGTAGCTCTGATTGCATCAGCACCAGGAGCAAGAAGCTTACGAGGATCAAATCCCTTGCCCTCTAAATCCTTGCCTGCCTCGATATATTTACGGGTAGCATCTGCGAAAGATAACTGGCACTCGGTGTTAACGTTGATCTTAGAAACGCCAAGATCGATTGCCTTCTTGATCATATCCTCCGGGATACCTGTGCCGCCGTGAAGAACGAGTGGCATGATACCGGTCTTCTGCTGGATCGCATCAAGAGTCTCAAAGCTAAGTCCTGCCCAGTTTGCCGGATACTTTCCGTGGATGTTACCGATACCTGCTGCAAGCATATCTACGCCAAGGTCCGCAACCATCTTGCACTCGTTAGGATCTGCGCACTCGCCCATACCGATAACGCCGTCCTCTTCTCCACCGATGGAACCAACTTCAGCTTCGATAGATAATCCAAGACCATGTGCAACTGCAACGAGTTCCTTTGTCTTTGCGATGTTCTCTTCGATCGGATAGTGAGATCCGTCAAACATGATGGAAGTAAATCCAGCCTTGATGCACTTATAGCATCCTTCGTATGTTCCGTGGTCTAAGTGTAATGCAACCGGAACAGTGATTCCAAGCTCCTCATCCATAGCCTTAACCATAGCAGCTACGGTCTTGAAGCCGGTCATGTACTTGCCTGCACCCTCAGATACACCAAGGATAACCGGTGACTGTAATTCCTGTGCGGTAAGTAAAACAGACTTGGTCCACTCTAAGTTGTTGATATTGAACTGGCCTACTGCATAGTGGCCGGCTTTTGCCTTTTCAAGCATTTCCTTTGCAGATACTAACATATTGCAAACCTCCTAATCATAAGTTAGTTAGATTATATTACAATTTTTTTTAAAAATAAAGTCCTACACAAAAATTTCCACACGTTGTTTGAGATTCTTGATGACAAGCGTGTCATGCTCGCCGCCAAATTCACCGTCTAACGTCCACGCCACCTTCTCTTTGGAGGTAAAATGGATCTCATTCGTCTTAAAGGTATAGATTAGATCCGAGTCGTCGATCAGGTTGGTCAGGCAGGCAAGGATCTCATTGAGCTCGATCGGATTCTTCGGGTTCTTGATCAGCGTCACCTCAAATACGCCGTCATCCAGCTTGACATCACTGCCGGTGATACCCTTAAATCCACCCACGGAAACAGAATTTGTGACCATTCCGAAGATAAATGTATCCTGGATGACTTGTCCGTCATACTCCACCTGCATCTGGCAGGATGGAATATCGTGCAGATGCTTCACGCCCTCAAGGATGTACGCAACATGACCGAGCGCATTCTTCATCTGCTGTGAGGTCTTGTAGGATACCTCCGTGAACAGTCCGAATGCAGCCACATAGACAAATGTATCTCCGTTGAAATAGCCCACGTCGCATGGGAACTTGCTGCCTGCAACCGCGGTCTGCGCTGCCAGAAGCATCTCCTTCGGGATGCCCAGCGAATTGGCAAAGTCGTTGGTGCTGCCCGCCGGAATGTAGCCGATCGGCACGTTGGCACCGCTTCGGATAACTCCGGTCACTACCTCGTCAAGTGTTCCGTCACCGCCGCTGCAGATAATGCGGTCAAATTTTCCGGCATCTTTCTCCAGCTTCTGGATTGCATCGCCCTGCGCCTGTGTCGTATAAACGGTAAGATCAAATCCCGCCTTTACCATCGTGTCGATGATATCCAGCAGATCCTCGCGGATCAGCCCTTTTCCCGAATGTGGATTAAAAATGAATAGAACTTTTTCGCTCATGTTGTCAAAAACTCCTCCATTGCCTCGACCGCCTCTTTGGCATCGTCTCCCTCTGCCTCAAGAACGATCTGTTTGCCGGTGTCTAATCCCAAGCCCATGATTCCCATGATACTTTTTGCGTTGACCGTGCGGTCATCCATGGTAATACGGATGCTGCTTTTATACTTTCCCGCAAGAGCCACAAGCTCTGCGAGCGGTCTTGCCTCCAGCACCGAAGACGCTTTTACCGTGATTTCCTTTTTCATAGTAGTCTCCCTTTCTTATAGGCTGTCTGCGATTTCCGACAGTCTCCGAAGTCGATGGTTCACACCCGATTTGCCAACCGGAGGGTCCAGATAATTTCCCAGCTCTTTCAGCGGGGCGTCCGGATGTTCCAAGCGCAGCAGCGCCATCTCCCGCAGATGATCGGGCAGATTGTCAAAGCCGATTTCATCGCGGATCTTTGTAATATCCTCGATCTGCTTGACTGCAGCATTTACCGTCTTGCTGATGTTCGCAGTCTCGCAGTTTACCTTTCTGTTTACCGAATTGCGCATCTCCTTTAAGATGCGGACATTCTCCAGCTTCATCAAAGAGACATACGCCTCCATGACGTTGAGCATATCCACAATCTGGGAGCCTTCCTTTATGTATACCACATAATGCCCTTTGCGTTCAACAATTCTTGCCTCTGCCTCAAATCCCGACATGATCTCCTGCAGCTGCGTTGCCTGCTCCATCGAAACACACACGATCTCAAAATGATAGGATTTGTTCGGATCGCTGATCGATCCCGCCGCCAGAAAAGCTCCTCTGATAAAGGCTCTGCGGCAACAGGTATTTTGGAGCAGCAGGCTGCTCGCCCGGTCGTTTCCCACCTGTCCCGGCTGCCATTTAAGTGTCTCTAGGACACGCTTTACATCTTCCGGGCGCAACGGATAGTGGATATCCACCGCAAAGATCTGCTTCATCAAAAGCGCATACTTCTGGATCAGCATAAAATTGTCCGAATGAAGATCAAGGGCAGTTCCCTTTTCATTCGCCCAGCCATCAAGTTCGAGCATTCCCGCCAGCTCTGCGATCTGGCAATGCCTGCTCTTGGAGAACTGCTTTGCCAGTTCCTCTTTTACATCGCTTGAAAAAGACATGTTATTTTCCTCTTTGCGCATCCTTTCCGATATCGCGGTGTTCTACTTTAAGTCCGTAATCATTTTTGCCGTCCAGCCGCTTGTAAAGCTCGTTGGCAAGCGTTACCGAGCGGTGCTTTCCGCCGGTACAGCCGATGGAGATCACAAGCTGGCTCTTTCCCTCGGATATGTAATTCGGGATCAAAAAGTTGATCATATCCTCAAGCTTATCCAGAAACTCGTTTGCCTCTGCGTACTGCATGACATAGCTCTGGATCTCCGGATCGTTGCCGGTCTTCGGACGAAGCTCCTCCACATAATATGGGTTCGGCAGGAAACGCACATCCATCACGATGTCGGAATCCGCCGGGATTCCATACTTAAAGCCAAAGGAAAGGATCGTGACGAACAGATTCTTGTAATCCTGATTCTGTACGAAGATCTTCTCCAGCTCCACCTTAAGCTCTCGCGTTAACAGGCGGCTCGTATCGATGATATATTTTGCCCGGCTTTTCAGGTAGGAAAGCTCCTTGCGCTCCTCCTGAATGCCCTTGTCAATACGCTCGCCCGCCGCAAGCGGATGATTTCGTCTCGTCTCCTTGTAGCGCTTTAAAAGCACTTCATCCTCGGCATCCATGTACAGGATCTCATACGCGATGCCCTTTGCATCCATCTGGTCGAGCGTGTCCTTGATGCTGCTGAGTCCCTTGCCGTTTCGCACATCGATTCCGATCGCGATCTTCTGCAGCTCGGCAAGATTTACCGATAACTCTACCAGCTTATCTAAAAGTGGGATCGGAAGATTGTCGATACAGAAAAATCCCATATCTTCGATCATCTTCATCGCTGTACTTCTTCCTGCACCGGACATTCCGGTCACGATCACAAGCTTCATAACTCCCACTCTCCTACTTTTTTAATCTCCGGCTCCAGTCTTACCTGAAACTGTTCATAAACCTTCTGCTGCACGTCATGTACCAGCTGCATGACCTCTGCCGCAGTCGCATTTCCTCTGTTTATAACAAAGCCGCAATGCTTTTCGGACACCTGTGCATCCCCGACGCGGTATCCGCGAAGCCCTGCATCCATAATGAGCTTTCCAGCAAAATATCCCTCCGGTCTCTTGAAGGTACTGCCCGCGCTGGCAAACTCCAGCGGCTGTTTTTCGATGCGTTTTTCGCGAAGTTCCGCCATCTGTGCGCGGATCTGCGCCTCCGGTGCAGGATGAAGCAGCATTCGTGCGCCAAGCACAATGTAGCCCTTGTCCGGCACACAGCTATGACGGTATGACAGATCCATTTCCTCTGCCGGGATCGTAAGGATATCACCCTCTGCCGTAAGAACCTTTACGAAGACAAGCACATCCTTCATCTCCCCGCCATACGCGCCCGCGTTCATTACCACGGCTCCGCCCATGCTGCCGGGAATCCCCGCTGCAAATTCCAGCCCGGACAATCCGTGTTCTGCCGCAGTGCCCGCAACCTTTGCAAGAAGCGCGCCTGCCTGCGCATCGATGTAATTTCCGTCCACCGTCACGCCGGACATGGATTTTGCGATTTCTAAGACAACGCCCCGTACGCCGCGGTCACTGACAAGCAGATTGCTCCCGTTACCGATCACGGTAACCGGGACATCATGTTCTTTTGCGGCAGCAAGCACCGCCGGAAGCTGTTCCTCGCTCGGCGTGATCAGATAATCCGCCGCACCGCCGATGCGGAAGGTCGTGTGGTTCTTTAACGGTTCATCCACAAGCACATGAAGATCCGGTATCTTTTGCAGTAAATCCTGATAAAATAATTGATTCATTATGCTTCCTTTAAGAATGCCACATATCCCTTTAATGCCTCGTACAGATCAACCTTGCTGATGATCTCCCAAGGAGCATGCATATTGAGTACCGGAACACCGCTGTCGATTACATTCATGTCGTAATTTGCAAGAATGTATGCAATGGTTCCGCCGCCTCCCTGATCTACCTTTCCAAGTTCTGCAGTCTGGAAAGATACCTCGTTTTTATCCATAATATTGCGAAGCTTTGCGATATATTCCGCATTTGCATCATTGGAGCCGGACTTTCCTCTTGATCCGGTATACTTGTTGAATACCAGTCCCTTTCCAAAATATGCTGCGTTTCTCTTCTCCATAACGGATGGGTAATTCGGATCAAACGCAGCCGATACATCGGAAGAAAGAACCTTAGAGTTCTTAAGTGCTCTTCTTACCTTAAGCTCACTGTAATCATCGGTTAAGTTGACAAGCTCTGCCACACAGTTCTCAAAGAATCTGGACTGCATTCCGCTTGCGCCGACAGAACCGATCTCTTCCTTATCCACAAGGAGACATACGCTGGTGTACTCCGGCTTCTTTACCTCAAGCATTGCACGGTAAGACGGATATGCGCATACACGGTCGTCATGTCCGTAGCCCATGATCATGCTGCGGTCAAAGCCGTAATCTCTTGCCTCGCCTGCCGGTACGACCTCGATCTCTGCGGAAAGGAAATCCTCCTCATCGATGCCATACGTTTTCTCAAGGAGCGTAAGGATATTTGCCTTTACGCGATCCTTCACGTCATCATCCTTCTTGTCTGCCGGGATGCTTCCGATCAGAAGGTCTAAGTTCTCGCCCTCGATCACCTTTGCACCCTTCTTCTCCATCTGGTCAGCGGACAGGTGGATCAAAAGATCAGACACACCGAATACCGGATCTTCCGGCTTATCACCGATATTGACGGTAACGGTTGTCCCGTCCTTCTTGCAGATCACTCCGTGGAATGCCAGCGGAAGTGTTACCCACTGGTACTTCTTGATGCCGCCGTAATAGTGGGTATCAAGCATTGCAAACTCTGTATCCTCATAAAGCGGAACCTGCTTTAAGTCCATACGAGGGGAATCGATATGTGCGCCAAGGATGTTCATGCCGGCTTCAAGCGGCTGCTTGCCGATCACAAAAAGTGCCAGTCCCTTGCCCATGTTGTTGGCAACGATCTTTGCGCCCGGCTTCAATGCCTTCTTTGCCTCTACTGCCTTGTCAAAATCTACAAATCCAGCCTCAAGTGCCTGCGCATAAAGCTCTGCGGTGCACTCACGCTCTGTCTTGCACTTTGAAATAAACTTGCGGTAATCCTCCGCAAAAGCGAAAACCTCGTCTCTCTTCTTGCCTTCCGGGTATTTTCCCCATGCATTTTTTCTTTCCATTTTTTAATCTCCGTTTCCTGTAATATATTAGATTATTGCGCCGCAGCACTGTGCCTTACTGTCACAGGCTACGCCTCATCATCTTCATTGCCCTTTGTAAGATTTGCCTGCACTCTGCGGTACAGCTCCTGCGCCGCATTGTAGCCCATCTTCTTCTGTCTGTGGTTGACCGCAGCCGCCTCGCAGATAACTGCAAGATTACGTCCCGGACGGATTGGCAGCGAATGACATACCACCTTATTGCCAAGGTACTCGATATATTCCTCCTCAAGTCCCAGACGATCGTATTCTGCCTCCTTGCGCCAGTCCTCCAGCTTGATGACCAGATCAATCTGCTGCTTCTCCTTTACACACTCGACACCGTACAAGGTCTTTACATCGATGATACCGATGCCTCGCAATTCGATAAAGTGTCTTGTGATCTCCGGCGATGTTCCGATCAGCGTATGTTCATTGACCTTGCGGATCTCAACAACATCATCCGTAACCAGGCGATGACCTCTCCGGATCAGCTCCAGCGCCGCCTCGCTCTTTCCGATTCCACTCTCGCCTGTTATCAGGAGTCCCTCCCCATATACATCGACCAGTACGCCGTGTATAGTAATGCAGGGTGCAAGCTGCTCGCCCAGACAATAAATCAGCTCCGCAGTAAACTCAGAGGTCGGTCTGCTTGTACCAAGGATTGGAATCTGCTTCTCATCTGCCATCTGAAGCAGCATCTCATCCGGCTCAAGATCCCTGCAGTAAATAATACAAGGAATATCATACGTTAAGAACTGCTGATACCGCTGCTGACGATCTTGTTCGCTCACGTTTCTGCTGTAGTAATACTCTACATTACCGATGATCTCAACACGTGACTCCTCGAAATGCTCAAAATATCCTGCAATCTGCATTCCCGGACGGTTGACGTCACTACTGCGGATTTTGTGTTTCTTAAGATCAATATTTGTTGTAAAATTCTTTAAGTCCAATAGTCCTGCAACCTTTGCAACACTTACTTCCGGTGTACTCATAGTGTTCCCCCCATCTTTTGATCAGCGGCAAAAATCTGCCTTCTATCACATATTATACTCGATATTCAAATAAACTCAATCCGGCTTATGAAAAAATTGATAAACTGCTTCCGCCGCAAACATATTCATGGTGTCCACCGCCGCAAGCTCCTCCACAGAAGCATTGCGGATATCCTCGATTGAAGTAAAGCTGCGCATGAGCGCCTTGCGCCTTGCCGGTCCGATCCCCCCAATGTCATCCAGCACCGAATGCACCTGTGACTTGGAGCGCAGCGACCGGTGAAACTCGATCGCAAACCGGTGTGCCTCGTCCTGAATCCGGGTGATGAGCTTAAAGCCTTCGCTGTGCCGGTCGATTGGAAGTTCTACATTATTATAGTAAAGTCCTCTGGTATTGTGGTTGTCATCCTTTACCATACCGCACACCGGGATGCTGATATGCAGCTCATCCAGTACCTGAAGGCAGATGTTGACCTGACCGCGACCACCATCCATCAGGATAATGTCCGGGAACCGGTTAAAGCTGCCCGTATTTTCCGGGAGATTGCGTTCCTTAAGCTCCTCCTGCTCCCTAAGTCCATGCTGGAAACGCCTTGTCAGCACCTCATGCATGGATGCATAGTCGTCCGGTCCGGTGACTGTCTTAAGCTTAAACTTGCGGTAGTCGCTCCGCTTCGCCTTTCCCTTCTCAAACACGATCATGGAGCCAACCGTCTCGAAGCCGTTAATGTTGGAAATATCATACGCCTCCATGCGGTTTAAGCCTTTTAATCCTAAGATACTCTCAAGCTCTTTGACCGCTCCGATCGTGCGGCTCTCCTCACGTTTGATTTTCTCCTTGTCGTGGCTTAGGATCATATCGGAGTTTTTGGCGGCAAGTTCCACCAGACGCTCCTTCATTCCCTTTTGCGGAATGCGGATATTTACCTTGCGCCCGCGCTTATTACTCAGCCACTCCTCAAGGACTTCCATATCGTCAATCGATTCCTGCAGCATGATCTCGCGCGGGATAAACGGTGTCCCGGAATAGAACTGCTTCACAAAATCGGTAAGGATCTTCGACTTTTCCTCCTCGGTTCCAACACGGACATGGAAATGGTCTCTTCCGATGATCTTGCCGCTTCTTACAAAGAATACGGACACAACTGCATCAATGTCATCATTTGCGATCGCGATGATGTCGCGATCTTCCGCATCACTGTTCGTGATCTTCTGTTTCTGTGCGATCTGCTTTACGCTGTTTAACAGTTCGCGGATCTCGATCGCTTTCTCAAACTCCATCGCATCGGATGCCTCCGTCATGCGCGTCGTCAGATCCCGAATCACCGGAGCATAGTTGCCGTTTAAGAACTCTAACGCCCCGTCCACCTGCTTGCGGTATTCCTCGCGGCTGATATAGCCCTGACAAGGTGCTGCGCACTGGTGGATGTGATAGTTTAAGCACGGGCGATCCTTTCCGGTATCCTCCGGCAGCTTGCGGTTGCAGGTTCGCAAATGATAAATTTTATTCAATAATTCGATCGTATCCTTGACTGCACCAGCGCTGGTGTATGGTCCGAAATACTTGGAACGGTCTTTTTTCAGCTCCCGCGAAAACAAAATACGCGGATACGCCTCGTTTACCGTGACGCGGATGTACGGATATGTCTTGTCATCGCGCAGCATGGTGTTGTACTTCGGGCGGTGTTCCTTGATCAGATTGCACTCCAGGATCAGCGCTTCCAGCTCTGAATCCGTGATCACATACTCAAACCACGCGATATGCTCCACCATCTGTTTTTTCTTGATTCCCTCATCATGGCTCGGCTGGAAATACTGGTGTACACGCTTACGCAGGCTGACAGCCTTTCCTATATATATAATTGCGTCACTTTTGTCATGCATAATATAAACTCCCGGTTGATCCGGGAGTTTACTTAATTCGTCTTGCAGGTCAAACATAGGGCCTCCACAACTCACTTATTCAATACTACTCTTCAAAAATATCATCATCGGAGACTTCCTTTGCGCTTGTCTCTGATGCTTCGGCATTGTCTGATACCGGCTGTTCCGTTGACGCGGCTGTATCCTTCGATGCCTGCTGTGCCTCAGCTGCCGTCGCGTTCTTTGTTTCTTCCTGCGCTTTGGCTTCCTCCGGCTTCTCGTCCTCATCCGGCAAGCCCTTCATCTCACGGTACATCTTCATAAATTCCTTACCGGTGATCGTCTCCTTCTCATAGAGATATTCGGCGATCCGGTCAAGAATTGCACGGTTCTCGATCAGCATGTTTGTTGCATCTTCGTATGCCTTATTGATAATGGAAAGAACTTCCTTATCGATCTCTGCGGAGGTCTCCTCACCACAGATCAGTCCGGCTCTTCCGTCAAGATACTGGTTCTCTACGGTTGCTAAGCACATCATGCCGAACTTATCGGACATTCCGTACATTGTTACCATCGCGCGGGCGATCTTCGTTGCGTTCTCAATATCGTTGGCAGCGCCGCTCGTTGCAGAGTTGAATACCAGCACCTCCGCTGCTCGTCCTGCCATATAGGTATTGATCTTTGCGATCAGCTCATCCTTCGTCTGGAGGTATTTTTCCTCCTCCGGAGTCTGTAACGTATATCCAAGCGCTCCCATGGTTCTCGGAACGATCGTGATCTTCTGAACCGGCTCACTGTTCTTCTGCAAAGCAGAGACAAGTGCATGTCCGACCTCATGGTAAGATACGATCTTGCGCTCCTTATCACTCATGATGCGGTCTTTCTTCTCCTTGCCGCCGACTGCGACAAGCTCAAATGCCTCGAACAGGTCGGACTGGTTTACAAACTGTCTGCCGTTCTTTACCGCGATGATCGCTGCCTCGTTGATCATATTGGCAAGATCTGATCCGACAAGTCCCGCCGTTGCAAGTGCAAGTGCATCCAGATCGACAGTCTCATCCATGTGTACATCCTTGGAATGTACCTTAAGTGTCTCCAGACGTCCTTTCAGATCCGGCTTGTCAACGATAATCCGACGGTCAAAACGTCCCGGACGAAGCAATGCCTTGTCCAGTACCTCCGGTCGGTTCGTTGCCGCGATCATGAGGATACCCTTGGAAGAATCAAATCCATCCATCTCAGCTAAAAGCTGGTTTAACGTCTGCTCACGCTCATCATTGCCACCGCCGAAACGGCTGTCACGGCTCTTTCCGATTGCATCGATCTCATCGATAAAGATGATACATGGAGCCATCTTCTCTGCGTCCTTGAAAAGGTCACGCACACGGGAAGCTCCGACACCGACAAACATCTCAACGAAGTCAGATCCGGCAAGGGATAAGAATGGCACATGCGCTTCTCCCGCAACTGCCTTGGCAAGAAGTGTCTTACCGGTTCCCGGAGGTCCGACAAGAAGTGCGCCCTTCGGAAGCTTTGCTCCGATGTCACGGTATTTCTTCGGGTTGTGAAGGAAGTCTACAACCTCCTGTAAGGATTCCTTCGCCTCATCCTGTCCTGCAACGTCCTTGAAGGTAACGCCTGTTGTCTTTTCCGTATATACCTTGGCAGTGGACTTGCCCATTCCCATAGCGCCGCCGCCCATGCGCTTCATCAGAAATCCAAACAGTATCCAAAGGAAGATAATCGGAATGATAAAGCCCAAAATATTCATGATCCAGGTCGAGGTATTATCCGGCACCGTTGCACGGATCTCAACCGGCTGTCCCGCTGAGGTCGTAGAGTTCTTAAGCTGCGCGATCAGATCCGGATCGTTGATTGCTCCGGTATAATAAGTGATCTCATACCGCGCAGTATCCTTTACAAGCGTGTAATTGATCTCGTAATTGCCAAATTCTACCGTCTTGACATTCTGCGCATCCAGCTGCTGCAAAAACTCTGTATAGGTAGTCTCCTTGGAGCTCATCTCTGAAAAACGGTTTGAAAACAGCGATACAATGAAAAGCGCGATCAGTGAGATCATGATCATGCTCATGATCATCTGTCCGTTGTGATTGTTGCGCTTTCCGTTATTGCCATTATTGCCGCCGTTATTGCCACCATTGTTTCCGGAATTGTTGCCTCCGTTATTGTATGGGTTATTATTGTAATTGTTCGGTCCTTGATTATCCATAAGTCCTCCATTTGTCTTTTCGTACAATATCCTTATTATATGTAAAAAGACTTCCAAAAGCAACAGAATGTTCGTGAACTTTTGCTGTGTTTTCTAAACTTTTTATAAAATACCCGATTTAATTTTGGTTATTTTTTTGTTGCTTTTCTTTTTTCTTTTTTGTATGATACTGAGTGTATTTTATTTTTTTAAGTATCAGATTTGGAAAGGTTAAGAAAATTACTTATGGCTCGCATCGGATTTGATAACGATAAATATTTAAAACTGCAATCAGAGAGGATCAAGGAGCGTATCGCTGCATTCGGCGGCAAGCTCTATCTCGAATTTGGCGGCAAGCTGTTTGATGATTACCACGCATCGCGCGTGCTTCCGGGATTTAAGCCGGATTCCAAGATCAACATGCTTTCCCAGCTTAAGGATCAGGCTGAGATCGTCATTGTCATCAATGCTTCCGATATTGAGAAGAACAAAGTCCGCTCGGATCTCGGCATCACCTACGATCTCGATGTACTCCGCCTGATCGATGCGTTCCGCAGCTACGGTCTTTACGTCGGCAGTGTCTGCATGACACGCTTTGCCGGACAGCCAAGCGCGATCTCTTACCAGAAGAAACTAGAGTCGCTCGGCATGAAGGTATACCGGCACTACTCTATTCCGGGATATCCGTCCAACATTCCATTTATTGTCAGCGATGAGGGCTATGGAAAGAACGAATACATCGAGACCTCCCGCTCGCTCGTGGTTATCACGGCACCGGGACCGGGAAGCGGCAAGATGGCTACCTGCCTTTCCCAGCTCTACCATGAATACAAGCGCGGCATCAAAGCCGGATATGCCAAGTACGAGACGTTCCCGATCTGGAACCTCCCGCTCAAGCATCCGGTCAACCTCGCTTACGAGGCTGCTACCGCAGATCTTAACGATGTCAACATGATCGATCCGTTCCATCTGGAAGCATACGGAGAGACAACGATCAATTACAATCGTGATGTCGAGATCTTCCCGGTTCTTTCCGCAATGTTTGAAAAGATCATGGGCGAATGCCCTTACAAGTCTCCGACCGATATGGGTGTCAACATGGCAGGCTATGCAATCATTGATGATGAAGCTACCCGCGAGGCATCCAAGCAGGAGATCATCCGCAGATATTACAACACTCTCTGCCAGAAGCGTCAGGGAACCGCAGATGACGATCAGGTATACAAGCTTGAGCTTCTGATGAAGCAGGCTGAGATCACGATCGCAGACCGCCCGGTCGTAACCGCAGCCAATGTCAAGGCTGAGATGGCCGGAGAACCGGCAGCAGCGATCGAGCTTCCGGACGGACGCATCATTACCGGCAAGACAAGCACTCTGCTCGGCGCATCCTCCGCAATGCTTTTGAATGCATTAAAGGCAATGGCTGGCATCGAGGACAGCGTACAGCTCATCTCCCCGGATACCATCGGACCGATCCAGACCTTGAAGGTCAACCATCTTGGCAACAAGAATCCACGCCTTCACACGGACGAGGTACTGATCGCACTTTCTATCTGTGCATCCACCGATGCGCAGGCAAAGCGCGCGATCGATCAGCTCCAGAATCTTAAAGGTTCTGAAGTACATTCCAGCGTAATTCTCTCCCAGGTCGATATCAACACCTTCCGCAAGCTCGGAATCAATCTGACCTGTGAGCCAACTTACCAGAATCAATCTCTTTACCACAAGTAAAGAACGTGGTATAATTTGTTATATGTAATGTCAATTTAGGGCAAGGGCGCCCCCACAAGGGGATCTCTGCCCTTTTTACTTATTTTATAAGGAGGAATCAGTTATGTCAGTAAAGTACGTTTTTGTAACAGGAGGTGTTGTTTCCGGACTCGGAAAGGGAATTACCGCAGCCTCTCTCGGTCGTCTGCTCAAGGCACGCGGCTACAAAGTAACCATGCAGAAGTTTGATCCATATATCAATATCGATCCGGGTACAATGAATCCGATCCAGCACGGTGAGGTGTTCGTCACGGATGACGGTGCCGAGACCGACCTTGATCTCGGACATTATGAGCGTTTCATCGATGAGAGCCTGACGCAGAACTCGAACGTGACAACCGGTAAGATCTACTGGTCCGTCTTACAGAAAGAGCGCCGCGGCGATTACGGCGGAGGCACCGTTCAGGTCATCCCGCACATTACCAATGAGATCAAGAGCCGCTTCTACCGCAACTATACCTCCGACGATATGCATGTTGCCATCATCGAGGTTGGCGGAACCGTCGGAGATATCGAAAGCCAGCCATTTTTGGAGGCGATCCGTCAGTTCCAGCATGAAGTTGGACACGAGAATGCGATCCTGTGCCATGTAACATTAATTCCTTACTTAAAGGCATCCGGCGAGCTTAAGACGAAGCCGACACAGGCGAGCGTCAAGGAATTGCAGGGAATGGGTATCCAGCCGGATATCATCGTATGCCGCTCCGAGCATGAACTGGATCAGGGCATCAAGGACAAGATCGCACTTTTCTGTAATGTTCCAAGCTCCCATGTTCTGCAGAATCTGGACGTCGAATACTTATACGAGGCACCGCTTGCAATGGAGAAGGAGAACCTTGCCAAGGTGGCATGTGAATGCTTAAACCTCCCTTGCCCGGAGCCGGATCTGACCGACTGGAAGCAGATGGTGGAGGATCTTCGCCATCCGACCAAGGAAGTAAAGATCGCGCTCGTCGGCAAATACACCGCACTGCACGATGCGTATATCTCCGTTGTTGAAGCATTAAAGCACGGCGGCATCCCGGAGCATGTGACCGTGGATATCCACTGGATCGAGTCTGAGGATCTGACCGAGGAAAATGCGGACAGCCTTCTTGGACAGATGCAGGGAATCATCGTTCCGGGCGGATTCGGAAGCCGCGGTATCGAGGGCATGATCGTCGCTGCAAAATATGCGCGTGAACACAAGATCCCTTATCTTGGCCTGTGCCTCGGAATGCAGATCGCGATCATCGAGTTTGCCCGCAACGTCTGCGGACTTGCCGATGCCAACAGTATCGAGATCGATCCGAACACCACCTATCCGGTTATCGCACTTCTGCCGGACAAGAATGGTATCGAGGATATCGGCGGCACGCTCCGTCTCGGCTCCTATCCTTGTGTTCTCGACGAGAACTCTCAGGCATATAAGGAATACGGCAGTATCGAGATCCATGAGCGCCATCGTCACCGTTACGAGGTCAACAACGATTTCCGCAGCATCCTTACCGAGAATGGTCTCATGCTCTGCGGTCTCTCACCGGACAAGCGTATCGTCGAGATGATCGAAAATCCGCAGCATCCGTGGTTCATTGCAACACAGGCACATCCGGAGCTTAAGTCCAGACCGAACCGCCCACATCCGTTGTTCCGTGGATTTATTTCAGCGGCAAGCAGGATTACAAGATAATTTTTCACCTTTTATATTTAGTAAAAAGACCTGTCATGCTTTATCTGACCGGTCTTTTTTGCAATATGTGTCCACGAGGTCCTTTGAAAAAGATTATCTGGCTGGTGTTTACGGAGATATTCCACAACTTAAGGAATTTGAGATGAAAGAAGATGTCTAAATGGGGGCTGATGATCTATTTAAAAAGCGGCGGGCAGAGCGAAAGCAAAGGCAACATGATTAATTGTAGCTTAACGTACTTCCCCATACCGGCACACGTCCGTCTCCACCAGCTTGTCCCTCTCATAGCGGAGCTTCAGGGAGAAGAATGGCACATCCTCATCCAGCAGATCAAAGAACACCTTGTCGCCCTCCCACATCGGAAGCTTATATATTTCGGATTTTGGCACCCATTCCAGCGTTCCCTCATTGCAGTCGGTCAGCTCACCGGTGTATTCCGTTGCGGTGTACAGATGCATGTACTCGCCTTCCCACTCATCCGACAGGAAGGTGACAATCCCACGGAAGCGGTACTTTGTGAGCGTAAGCCCGGTTTCCTCCCAGACCTCGCGCAGCAGGCATTCCTCCGGTGTCTCCTCACCCTCGAACTTGCCGCCAACTCCTACCCACTTATCATGGTTCAGATCGTTTTTCTTTTTCACACGATGGAGCATCAGATACTTATCATCCGTCTCGATATAACACAGTGTTGTAAGCTTCATGATATGCCGTTCCTCTCCTTATGCTGCATTTTCCCTCGTAATGTTGTTCAGCCACTTATATCCCTTATAATGCTTGTACACCACCGGGATCTTCCAGAACTCATCCAGACAAAGGATAAAGTAAACTGCCATCGGCGGCAGCTTGAGCACAAAGGCACTCAAAAATCCAAGCGGTACGCTGACGCACCACATCGTGACCAGATCGCAGATAAAGCCAAACTTTGAATCCCCGCCCGCACGGAATATTCCGGTAATCAGCACCGTATTCATAACCTGACCGACAACATAATATCCACTGATCCACATCATAAAATCCAGATAGCCGTATGCGCGCTCTGTAAGCGTAAAGCAAAGGAAAACAAGCGGGCGTATCGCAATTACGATAACACCGGTAAGTATTCCGCACAAAAATGTTACTTTGCAAAGACGTGAAGCATTCCGCTTCGTCTCTTCCATTTTTCCCTCGCCGATCTGGATGCCGAGTACAACAGAACCGCCGGATGACAGACCATAGCACAGGATCGTACACAGATCCCGGACGGTTGTAACTACCGAATTGGCTGCTACCACATCCGCATTTAAGTGTCCCATGATGATGGAATAGCTTGAAAAAGCCACCGTCCAAGACAGATCGTTTAACAATGCCGGAATGGAATATTTCAGATAATCCTGAAACAGTTCCTTATGATGTCCGAATACGATCTTAAGATCCGGCTTCATAAACTTGCCACGGCTGTAATCGATCAGGCAGAGCGTCACCTCCACAATACGCGAGAACGAAGTTGCCAGCGCAACACCGATCACACCCAGCTTCGGCGCACCGAACAGTCCAAAGATAAAGGTCGCATTTAACACGATATTCATTAAAAGAGCCGTGCCGCTTATGAGCGTTGACAGCTTTGCACGCTCCATCGCGCGCAGCGTGCTCAAATATACCTGCGAAATGCCGGAAAACAGATACGCCACCGCCGTGATCCGAAGATATCCGACTCCGATCTCAACCAGTTCCAGATCATTCGTATAAATGAGCATTAGCTGTCTTGGGAATAAAAGCGCCGCAAGCGCAACAATCGCGCAGACAGCAAGGCTGATCTTTAATGCGATTCCCATGATTGCCTGAACTGCTCTTGTATCCTTTTTCCCCCAGTATTGGGAGCCCATTATGGTAATTCCGGAGCTGATTCCAAAGAAAAAGCCCGATAGGATAAACTGATACTGGTTTGCCAGAGAGACCGCCGAAAGCTCTGATTGTCCGACATAGCCCAACATCAAAACATCCGCAGATCCGACTGCGGATGTGATAAAATTCTGTATCGCGATCGGAAGGACGATCGCAACAAGTGCGCGATAAAAAGAGAGCGCTTCCTCATCCATTTTCTTTCGTATTAACTGTTTCATATATCCCTCTACATCTGGTGGCGTACCACCTTATACTCATCCCCGGATTTATAATACGGGCAGCTCTTGTAGCTGCTCTGCATAAAACGAGCCATATCATCCTCATCCATGTTGACGGAACAATAATACGCCTCGTCCTCCTCGTCATATTCGTTATACGCGCAAAAATCACAATTTGTCTGCATACACCAATACTCCTTTCTGTACGTCTACGAGCGTTTTTGTGCCAATGGGCATTTTCTGCGTCAACGGACACTTTTTCTGTGCCAAAGGGCGCTCCCTATGTCAATGGGCGCTCCCCGTGTCAGAAGGAACGTCCCCCTGGATCTTCTCCTCGTAGAGCATTCCAAGGAAATCGTTCAACAGCTTGTGGCAGGTCTCCCAGTACACCTCCGTGATCTCATCCTCCTTCTCCATCGTGGTGCTGACATCCATGACAGCATCCGCAATCTCCGGATTGATGGAATCAAACGCCTCCTCAACGATCGCCTCAAATTCACAATATGTCTCACTGCGCAGATATAGAATAAAATTCTTGCGTGTGAGCTTTGAAAAATCCGTGTTGTCCGTAAACAATTCTTCCATGCCGCGCTCCGCGATCTCTAAAAAATCGTTGCGCACATTGGAATACTCAACTTCACAGTAATTTTCTTTAAAAAATGTATTGAATACATTCTGGTCGATACCCGGACCTTCATCAAATACTTCGTCCAGATTATCATCGTCCAGCCAGTCTTTTTCTTCTGCCATGTCTTACTCTCCATTAACGAAACTGATTTGTCTTTTCATCATACACATAATTGATCGCAGCCAGCTTCTCAACGATCTCCTGTGCATCGATCATATACGCTTTTGCAAGCTCCTCCAGTGACGGGTAATGATCCCGCAACTGCATATTGACTGCGCTAAGCAGCATAACCGGGTCTTTCGGTAAATTCATCGCTTCTTCCTCCTAGTCCTCAAATACCTGCCTGATACTGTCATAATGCAGGAAAATGCCCTGTGCAGCTAACTCTTTGATCTCATCGAGCGTGGCGATACGGAAGGAAAGAGCCTCCTCCTTCTGAATGGTAACGTCCGCCTCCTCAAAATCCATATCAAACCGGTACACGTCCACAAAATAATTGTCTCCCTCGCCCGGATTCTCTCTGTGATAGGTATACACCAGACCGCCCTTTGCGTTTGCAACATCAAGCCCGGTTTCTTCCTTCACCTCGCGGCAGACCGCCTCAAAGGACTCCTCGCCCGCCTGCACTCCGCCTCCGGACACTTCCCACCAGCCCGGCGCCCATGCTTTCGTCAGGACGCGCTGCGTGATCAGGAATCTACCATCACTTCTGTGGATCACACCAAGCACAGACAGATGGTACTCCCCGTCCTTTAAGATCCAGTCGTTGCGCTTCATGGTACGCCCGGTTCTCTGCTTGTTGCTGTCATATATATCCCAATATTCATCTTTCTTATCAGCTTTGTTTCCCATAAATTCTAATATCCCCTAGCAAATATTTATGCGGACACTCACCCTTTGCATCGCGTGTCAAAAGGAACGTCCCCACGACAACTATTCTACAATCAAATTGCGCAAAAAGAAATAGCAATTATTGATAACTCTCCAGAATCTTTCTTAAATACTCTTTATATTCGTCGGCGACCTCCTGCGGTGACTCCACGCGGATCTTTGCGCCAAGCCCTGCCAGCCAGCCAAAAAACTGCGGGCTGACCTGTACATCCGCTCTGGCAAGGATATGTGTCTCATCGTAAGGCCGGAGCGCCACCTGCTGCCCGAAACGGTCTACCACAACACCGGTCAGCGTATTGTCACAGATCAGACGGACGGTTTTCTCCTGCCCTGCAAACATTCCGAAGGTTTTCTTGGAAAAAGCAGCAATGTCCATCCCCGCAAACGCCTCTGCGCCCTGCCTTGGACTGTCCAAAAGCTCAATGTGCAGCATCTTATCCACGCGGTAGTGCTTCATGATCCCGGCAGCCTCATCATACGCCACCAGATAATAATTCTCGTCATCCCATGTAAGCAGCCACGGGCTTACCTCATAATAAGCGCCATCCTTGCGCAGCTTCATCTGCTTGTTGACATCCCAGTCAAAATACTGATACCGCACGCGAACATTCTTTGCAATCGCCTCGTAGATGACATCAACACTGTAATAGATGTTTTCATTGGCGGTCTTGTTGCGGTCTGTCACGACCACCTGGCGCTGCAGCGCTGTCGCATTGTTCCTGCTGACCTGACGCTCTAGCTTTTTGATCAGCTCCCTGGACTTCTTTGTCGTGATAAATTTGGAGGACTGCACCAGATCCACAAGGAGCTTGACCTCCGCCAGCTCGAAATCACGGCTTGCCAGAAAATATCCGCCCTTTGCCCCCTCCTGCCGGACAATATCATATCCGAAATCACAAAGGGTTGCAATATCATCATAGATACTCTTTCGCTCCGCCTTGATGTCGTTCGCCTCCAGATACGCGATGAGCTTCGGTGCCGTTGCACAATGCTTCTCATCGGTATGCTCCATCAGGTATTTGGCAATATATAACAGCTTCTGTTTTTGCTTCGGTGCTTTTGGCATAGCATCCTCCCTCTCTACATGCTCCTGACACAATTTTTTTATCGTGTTCTAACCCCATACTGCCGCAAAAGCCAGCAGTACAATCAGAAATACAATATTTATCACCGTAAAATGAATAAAATAACGTCCTTTTTCCTTATTACAGGTATTTGCAAATATTTTGTAGGAGATCAGGCTCGCCATAGATGCGATCAGGGTTCCCTGGCCACCGATGTTGACTCCGAGCAGCAGTTTCTTATACTCCTCTGTAAAGCCAGACAGCAAGAGCGTTGCCGGAACATTGCTGATGCACTGGCTGATAAGCACGCCAAAGGCAACCTCCCTTCCCTGTATCACCTGCTGCAAAAGATTGCTGACCGTCTGGATCTTTCCCATATTTCCGGTAAAGATGAAAAATCCCACAAACGTAAGAAGCAGGCTATAATCCACATGGAGGATCGTCTTTTTCTCCATGAAAAACACTACTACAAGGACAATCCCCACCATATATCTGTAATCCAACACTCTTCCCACGACAAAAAGTGAAAGCACAAAAAGCCCTGTGTATACACAAGCCTTTTCCACTCTTCCTCTTTCATTTGTAAGCACCTCTTTCTCACTTATAGCCGCATCAACCGGATCTGATTTACCCTTCAGGAAACAGATGCACACGATAAGGAGTACCCCTGACAGGATCGTATACGGAAGCATAAAGCGCACAAACTCCCCAACGCCCATTTGGGATACCCCAAACAAATACAGATTCTGCGGATTTCCGATCGGGGTAAGCATGCTTCCAAGATTCGCCGCAACTGTCTGTAAGACGATCACCGGTATCATCAGCTCTTCTTTTTTACACGATTGAAGCATCATGACCGCAAACGGCACAAATGTGATCAGTGCGACATCATTGGTAATGAACATGCTGCAAAAGAAGCACAGAAAAATCAGCACAGCCGACAACTGCCATACCTTCCTTGTCTTTGCCAGCAGGCGCATTCCCACAAGCGAGAATACGCCGTTTTGCTTAAGTCCCTGCATAATCACCATCAGACTCCACAGGATTCCAAGTGACCTGAAATCAATGTAACCCAGATACGCCCCGGATGGTTTTACGAGAAACGCAGATATCAGTGCCAGTACCCACGCTGCCAGCAATACCGTTTCTTTCTTTAATGTCTCCATAACAGGCATCCTCCCTTAAGCCTCGTTGTCCAAAATAAATTTCTCTACAACTTCTTTTGTCAAAATCCATTCCTCGCACTTTGTACGGTAGTATTCTTTTCCCACATCGGTGATCCGGTAATACGTCCGCTTTTTGCCGTTCACCTCATCGGAAGAAAAGGAAGAGATATATCCATTCTTCTCCATCCGTGCGAATGCAGAATACAGAGTGGTTTCTTTCATGACATATTTTTCATCCGTCATACTTTTAATCCGCTTTGTAATCTCATACCCATACGACGGTCCCTGCATCAGAAGGTACAGGATCATCGTATCGTTATATCCACGGATCACATCACTGCTGATGCTCACCATACCATATCCTCACTTTCTCTATACTACGTCAATCGTTACTACGTCAGGCGTAGTACGACTGTCATAGTAAAAATGGCATATAGTTTCCCTTACGTCAACATTATTATTCAGAAATTTGTTTTACCCGCTCATAGAACTCTGCATAAAAATCCGTTTTGCCATAAGGCTTTATGTAGAATAGCTGCAAAAATGCCATCGTGATCTTCCGGCTCATTTCGGGAGTCTCCAAGCTTTCCGTCACCTGTGCGCGCACCTGCTTCGTAAGATTATGCCAGTCCAGCAGAAACTGCTGATATGTCTTTAGATTGTCTTTGGCAAGCCACTTTCCGACCTTCATTTTCGTCTTGTTTTTTGCCGGGCATTCATTCAGCAGCAAAAAGTAATTCAGATGGTCCGAAGTGTAGTTACGCCCAAGCGGGAACAGCCGGCAGATCCCCGGTCGGAATGCATAAATGCTGCACCTTCCCTCAGCGCTTAGAAAAGAGCACGCGCCGCTCTCCGCCATCCGAAGATTCGGCAGGATCAGCCCTTCCTCCGCATGCAGCTCCACCGGTCCCTGCAAAAGCTCCTCGAAGGTTTTTCCAAGGTTTGTGCATAATTGATATACATCGTATGGATCGAGCAGGATCGACTGTCCCATCCCCCTGCAGCATTCACTGCATCCGATGCAGTCGTGGCAGCCAACCTTTACCATATCATTCCATTCGTACAGTCTTCCATCTGATATATCCTGTAAATTCTGTTCCATATCCAAATCCCCTTCCGGCATCGTTTTGCGGATATCGTTCCGCAAACGTTTCGTACTTCCATTTTTCCTTCGCGTACATCATACAATATCTTCGAGGCAAAGAGTCTCCTTTTCATACAATTTCATCAAAAAGTACGAAAAAAACTTAATAAAATTGACTTTTATTCTGCATACTGATAAAGTTGAATAGTATTTTTATAACTATGGAATTGTAGATCAGTTATGATTATTTATACTCTGGTTGTGAGGATTTATTTATTACATGAGATATCTTATATTAGATGAAGTTTCCCCTGGCATGCGTCTCGCCAATGACTTGTTTGACGCATCCGGGCGCACCTTAATTGGTCAGGGAAACAAATTAACCGACAGGATTATTGAAAAATTACTTGAATATGGTTTTGACGGAATCTATGTGGAGGACAGTCTGTCCGAAGATATCAAGGTAAAGGATGTGATCTCCCCGCAGCTTCGCGCAGAGGGAATGGACTGCATCCGCAACGCTGATATCGACCGCTGCATGGAGATCGCACGCATGATGGTCGAAGAGATCCTTCAAAACGGCGCACTTACGATCGATCTGATCAATCTCCGTTCCTTTGACGATTACACCTACGCCCACTCTGTGAATGTTGCAGTCCTGTGCGGCGTTATGGGGCTTGGCTTCGGCTTGGACGAGGAGGAGCTTACATGCATGATCACAGCGGCTCTCATCCATGATCTTGGAAAATTATCCATCCCCGGCAATATTCTAAACAAACCCTCACGGCTTACCCCGGAAGAGTTTCAGATAATGAAATCGCACCCGCAGCTCTCCTACGAGCTGATCCAGAACCGTCTGGATATTGCTCCGTCGATCAAGACCGCGGTTTTGTATCACCATGAGAATGTCGACGGAAGCGGTTATCCGCATGGGATCAAGGGCGATGAACACACGCTTTTTACGAAGATCCTGCATGTTGCGGATGTATACGATGCGCTGGTATCCAAGCGCCCTTACAAAAAGCCCTACTCTTCGTTTGATGCGGCAGAATATCTCATGGCAAATTGCGGAACACTGTTCGATCTGGAATCCGTCAAGATGCTTTTAACCTACGTTCCTCTGTTTCCAAAGGGCACGGAGGTCGTGCTGTCCGATGGTCAGAAGGGGATCATCTACGGCAACTCCGGCATTCACAATCTGCGTCCGATCGTCCGCACCGAGAATGGTTCGCTGATCGATCTGACACAGCCGCCTTATCTAAGCTACACACTCTCAAGTATCAACGAGGAGACACAGCAGGCGCGCAAGGATTCCGAAGCCGAACGCAACAAAATGATTGGATTAAGTAATTTATGACCAAAAAGCAATTAACTCTTGAAGTGATAAAACGCCTGAAAGAGGCATACCCGGACTCCGGTTGCTCGCTCACCTACGATGAAGCGTGGAAGCTGCTCGTCTCTGTAAGACTTGCGGCGCAATGCACGGATGCCCGCGTAAATATCGTAGTGGAGGATCTGTACACCCGCTTTCCGGACATTGCTTCGCTTGCAGCAGCCGATGTCAACGAGATCGAGGCGATCGTACACCCCTGCGGGCTTGGCAAAAGCAAGGCTCGCGACATCAGCGCCTGCATGAAGGTTCTGCATGACACCTACCACGACCGTGTTCCGGATGATTTTGACGCGCTGCTTTCCCTTCCCGGTGTCGGAAGAAAAAGTGCCAACCTCATCATGGGCGATGTTTTCGGAAAACCGGCGATCGTGACAGACACACACTGCATCCGTCTTGCCAACCGCATCGGGCTTGTCGACAACCAGAAGGACCCGAAAAAGGTAGAGATGGCTCTGTGGAAGCTGGTTCCACCGGAGGAGGGCAATCAGCTCTGCCACCGCTTTGTAGATCACGGGCGCGCGGTCTGCACGGCACGCACCGCACCGTATTGTGACCGCTGTGTGCTGAATGATATATGTAAAAAACATATTTAACGGTTGCAGCACGGGAAAAACCATGCTACAATATCTTTAAGTTAATAAAAGCTACCGAGAGACTATGAGCAAAGGTAATTCAGGCGAAGCAATTCGCTTGGTTATTTTTGCTCTTTTTTATTACCACAAAAAGGAGAGAATGCAATGTATGATGTAGCAATTATCGGTGCAGGAGTCGTTGGAAGTGCGATCGCAAGAGAGCTTTCCAGATACCGGGTCAACGCCTGTGTCATTGAACGGGAAGAGGATGTCTGCTGCGGCACTTCCAAAGCGAACAGTGCCATTATCCATGCTGGATATGATGCAGCCCCTGGCACCTTAAAAGCCCGCTTAAACGTGCGCGGCAACGAGATGATGGACACACTCGCAAAGGAGCTGGATGTACCATTTACCAAAAACGGTTCACTGGTCGTATGCACAAAGGAACAGAATCCGGAAGGGCTGGATACCCTGCTTGCCAAGGGCAGAGCGAACGGTGTTCCGGGGCTTCGGATTCTTAACCGGGAGGATCTTCTTTCCATCGAGCCAAATATTGCAGATGATGTCACCTGTGCCTTATATGCTCCGACAGGCGGGATCGTGTGCCCGTTCCACCTGACCATCGCGCTTGCAGAAAACGCCTGCACAAACGGCGTGACCTTCTACTTAAATACCGAGGTGACCACCATCGAAAAGACCGCGGTGGGCTTTCAGATCTCCGTTAAAAATACCGCCAAAGCCGATCCGCATGCAGCGCAGGCTCCAGCTTCCGGCGTGATCGAAGCCCGCACGGTCGTAAATGCCGCCGGTGTCTACGCCGACGTGTTCCACAACATGATCAGCGAAAGCAAGCTCCATATCACCGCGCGCAAGGGTGAGTATATGCTGCTCGACAAATCCGCCGGCAAGCATGTCAGCCACACCGTATTCCAGCTTCCGGGCAAAATGGGAAAGGGCGTGCTCGTAACCCCTACCGTACACGGCAACCTGCTTGTAGGTCCGACCTCCGTGGATATTACCTCCAAGGAAGGCACCAACACGACCGCAGAAGGACTGGACTCCCTGCCGGTAACCGCAGCCTCCAGTGTCAAGGATGTTCCGTTCCGTCAGGTCATCACCTCCTTTGCCGGACTACGCGCCCATGAGGATGGCGGAGATTTCGTGATCGGTGAAGTTGAAGATGCCGAGGGCTTCTTTGATGCCGCAGGGATCGAGTCACCCGGTCTTTCCTCTGCGCCTGCGATCGGTGAGATGGTCACAAAAATGGTCGCGGACAAATTGCAGCTTGCGCCAAATCCGGATTTCGTAGCAACACGCAAGGGCATCCTCCGTCCGGATACACTTACTATCGAAGAACGTAACGCACTTATCCGTGAAAATCCTGCATACGGCAACATCATCTGCCGCTGCGAGATGATCTCAGAGGGCGAGATCCTAGATGCGATCCACCGCCCGCTCGGTGCGCGCTCACTCGACGGAGTAAAACGCCGCACAAGAGCCGGAATGGGACGTTGCCAGTCCGGCTTCTGCTCTCCGCGGACGATGGAGATCCTGACCAGAGAAGTGCCAATGTCCATGTTTGAGGTGACCAAGAATGGTGGTGCCTCCGCATTTGTCGTTGGCACAAACAAAGAATTTAAAGGAGGAGAATCTGTATGTTAAATTATGATTTAGTAATTGTTGGCGGTGGTCCTGCCGGTCTCGCCGCTGCGGTTTGTGCACATGACAACGGAATCTCCGACATATTGATCATCGAGCGCGACAAGGAGTTAGGCGGCATTCTAAACCAGTGCATCCACAACGGTTTCGGACTGCACACCTTCAAGGAAGAGCTGACCGGGCCGGAATATGCCGCACGTTTTGCAGGTCAGGTCTACGACCGCAAGATCAGCTATAAGTTAAACACTATGGTAATGGATATTTCCCCGGAAAAGATCGTCACCGCAATGAACCATGAGGACGGAATGTTCCAGATACAGGCAAAAGCCGTTATCCTTGCGATGGGCTGCCGCGAGCGAAGCCGTGGCGCACTCAACATTCCGGGATACCGCCCAGCCGGTATCTACTCTGCCGGAACCGCCCAGCGGCTCGTCAATATGGAGGGCTTTATGCCGGGCAGGCGCGTTGTCATCCTCGGCTCCGGTGATATCGGACTGATCATGGCGCGCCGCATGACACTCGAAGGGGCCAATGTTGAAGTGGTTGCCGAGCTGATGCCATACTCCGGCGGTCTGAAGCGTAACATTGTGCAGTGTCTGAATGATTTTGATATTCCACTCATGCTCAGCCACACCGTTGTAAATATCGAAGGCAAGGAGCGCGTGGAAGCCGTTACCATTGCCAAAGTTGGTGCCGACCGCAAGCCGATCCCCGGAACAGAGATCCGCTATGAGTGCGACACACTGCTGCTCTCCTGCGGACTTCTCCCGGAGAATGAACTAAGCCGCAGTGCCGGGATCGAGCTTTCCCCTGTTACCTCCGGTCCGGTTGTCAACGACAGCCTCGAAACCAATATTGACGGTGTTTTTGCCTGCGGAAATGTCCTTCATGTGCATGATCTTGTCGATTATGTCTCACAGGAAGCCGCTGCCGCCGGCAGACATGCCGCCCACTATATCCTGCATGGCAAGAACCCTGCTGCCACTGTTGTCGAGATCGTCCCGGAGGGTGGCGTGCGCTATACCGTTCCGAAATTCATCCGTCCTTCCGAGATGGACGATACCCTTACGGTGCGGTTCCGCGTCGGTGCCGTCTATAAGAACTGTTCCATTGTCACCTACTGCGATGATATTCCGATCTCCCGCCGCAAGCGCCCGGTCATGGCTCCCGGCGAGATGGAGCAGGTCGTTCTGACAAAGGATGTCCTTGCCGGGTATCCGGATCTTTCCAAGATCCGCATCTGTGTTGAAGAATCATAAATTGGAGGTGCATAGATATGGAAAAAAGAGAATTAACCTGTATCGGCTGTCCGTTAGGCTGCAGCCTTTCCGTTACGATAGAAAACGGCTCTGTAACTGAGGTTACGGGAAACACCTGTCCCCGCGGAGATGCCTATGCAAGAAAAGAAGTGACAAACCCTACCCGGATCGTTACCAGCACGGTAACCGTATCCGGTGGAAAATCACCGACGGTCTCCTGCAAGACCGAGCATGACGTTCCTAAGGGTAAGATTTTTGATGTGATCGATGCGTTAAAGACAATCTGTGTTCCAGCCCCTGTGAGCATCGGGGATGTTCTTCTTGCCGATGCCGCAGGAACCGGAGTTGCGATCGTTGCCACCAAGGATGTCGCCGCATCCGGGAATTAAATCTGTAAAGACAGGAACAGGTCGTACCAGGCAATACAGCTATCTGTCCACGCCTGCTGCGCCTGTTCCAGCGCTTTTTCCGCCTGTTCTAATTCCTTTATCGTTTCCGTATGTCCGTCTACCCACGGTTCTTCCGTTGGTTCCTGTGTCCGCCCGCTTTGCTTGCCGGAATCCGCGTTCTGCCCCGGCGCAGTCTCATCCGCCAGCAGCTTTGCCGCTTCGTCTCTCCAGCATTCCAGCTCATGCTCGCTGTATCGTTTCTCCCAGATCTCATATGCCTGTGCATACTGCTGCTTCGCCGCTTCCACCGGCTCAGCCGCCAGCCGCAGCTGCCAGTCCGCATAAGCCTCCTCGGTATTGATTTCCCGAAGTCTGTGACGCTCTGCCTTTGGCACCGCCTTAAGGTCTGCTACAAGCGCCTGATTCTCTGCAAGAACCATCGCAAAAAGATCTGCTCCGTCCGCCCGCCTCGCACGCTCAATGTAATGTGCATAGCCAAACGGATAATATAGCGCACGCCCATTCTCAAAGACCAGCAGGGAATCCGCTACCTGCTCGATAAAATACCGGTCGTGGGATACAAACAGGATCGTCCCCGTGTACGCGCGGAACGCGGACTCCAATGTCTCCTTCGCAGGAATGTCCATGTGGTTCGTCGGCTCATCCAAGATCAGAAGGTTCGGCCTGCTGCACAAAAGCTCTGCCAGAATAAGCCTTGCCTTCTCACCGCCGGACAGGTCACTGACGCGCTTTGTTGCGGCAGCCCCGCCAAACAGATACGCGCCGAGCGTCTGTCTGGCATCCTTTTCTGTCATTGCCGGAAACAGATCATGAAAATGCTCGATCACCGGCTTGTCCGATTCGACCGACGCTGACTGCTGATCAAAATATCCCATCAGAATATTGTTTCCAAGCTCTGCTTTTCCCTCGATCGGCGGGATCAGCCCGGCGATCGTCTTTAGGAACGTACTTTTTCCGGTGCCGTTCTCCCCGATGATCCCGATCTTCTGCCCGCGCCGCACACGAAGCGAAAGCTCCAGCAAAGCATGGTCATAGCCGATCTTTAGATGCTCTGCCTCGAATACGCTCTTGCTCCCCATCGTAAGCGGCGTGATCTCCCCGGTAAAGATATGTGCTTCATCCTCGCCCGGACGCTCGATCCGTTCCATCCGCTCAAGCATCGTCTTGCGGGAACGTGCAAAGGAGGCTTTGTTCGGCTTATTCTTAAACTTTGCAATCAACTCATTTAAATGCCGGATCTCCTCCTGCTGCCGCTCATACGCCTTGGTCTGCAAGGCAATGTTCTTTTGTTTTTGCATCCGGTACGCAGTGTAGTTGCCCGCATAGCGTTGCAGTTGCTTGTCCTGCAGCTCATACACAGTGTCAACGACCTGATCCATAAAGAAACGGTCATGCGACACAAAGACAACCGCATGATCGTATGTTTTCATATACTGCTCCAGCCACTCCACCGTTGCAATATCCAGATGGTTGGTCGGCTCGTCTAACAGCAGGATGTCCGGTTTTTCCAAAAGCAGCCGGATCAGGGAGATCTTCGTCTGCTCACCTCCGGAAAAGGAAGATAATTTGCAGCTCTTGCGCTCCTTTTCCAGTCCGAATCCCGTGAACAGGCGGTCATATTCCATCTCATACAAAAAACGCTCTTTGGAAAAGCTGTCCTTCTGCGGACAACCCTCCAAGAGCAGTTCTTCCACGGTCTTGTCCAGATCTGCCGTACTGTTCTGACGCAGCATCCCGACCGTGAGCTTTCGATCTGTCACGATTCCTGTGCCCTGCCGTTTATCGTCCCGGTCAAGCTCCAACTCCCCTGCGATCAGCCGCAGCAGCGTCGTCTTTCCCGCGCCGTTTTTCCCTACCACGGCAATCTTTTCCGTTCCCTTGATCTCAAACCGGATATGGAACAAAATCGTCTGTCCGCCTGCGGACACCGTCCCATCTGTAATCTGGTAACGCATATCGTTAAATCCTCTGTCAATCTATTTTCGCAGGCAGCATTTCCGTGCCGCCCATATATATGTCTAGGCACTTCATATCGCTTCGGGTCCTATATGCCATCTCATGCCATCATAGTGAAAAATATCAGCTTCACAATTCTTTTGCAGCCCTTTTCCCCAGAAATGTGCTTTGTCGTTGCCCTCAATGCGGCACATAAGCCCTTTGTTCAGCGCTCCGTGCGCCACGATCATAAGCCGTGTTGCAGTCTCGTACTGCTGCTCGATCACTTCCTGCAAAAACTCCGAGGTGCGCGCCATAACTTCTTCAATGCTCTCTCCACCCTCCGGCGGTGCATACCGCTCCGGTTCGTCAAAGAAAAAGCGGTACGGGCAATCCGACTCAAGCCATTCCTCCACGCGCGTTCCTTCCATAACACCAAATGACATCTCCTTTAAGTGACCATCCCGTATGATCGGGATATTGCGGTGTCCACGGATCAGGCATGCCGTCTCATACGCCCGGATCAGCGGTGATGCATAGATGCAGTCAAAGGGAACGTTCTCCAGTTTCTCGCCCAGCTCCCCCGCCAGCTGCCTGCCGTATGCATTCAGTTCGATATCCTTTCGCCCCTGGGTTCTCTTCTCGGCATTCCAAACGGTCTGTCCGTGCCGGATGATGTACAATTCCATGCTAACGCTCGTCCTCCATCGTTTCAAAGAACTTGGTATCGATTTCCGGATAAGAGCGCTTTAAGGAGATCGGCTTGCCGCTTCTGTTCAAGAAGCAATGGCTGCTCTTTGCCGTGCACCGGATCTCGCCGGTTTTCTTGTCGTACATATTGTACTCGATCTCCATGCGGATACCATCGTATTTTACAAGGCGCGGTTCAATAACCACGATATCGTCAAAATGTACCATGCTGCGGTAATTGACCTCGATGGATAACACCGGGCTGATGATCTCCATCTCTTCCATCTGCTTATAGCTTAATCCGATCTGATCCATCAGATTGATCCGGGCTTCTTCCATCCACTTTACATAATTGGAGTGATGGATAATGCCCATCTGGTCGGTCTCATGGTACTGCGCCCTGCGTTCATACGGGGTGATGTGTATCGGATCAGCCTGTGTATTTACCTGAATTTCATGCTTTGCCATTGTGTTATCCTCCTTTATAATTTCTGTTTCTATTATACTACGATTCTTCGTTTTCTGCTACACTGCCTCACACATGACAATGTTCTTTAGTTTTCTCGCGAGGGTTCCTGTGTCCCCGCCGATACGCTGGATTCCCATCAGCGTTGTGATACCGCAGGACGGCTCGTTGGAGAAATAAGTACCCAGCCAGCCATTCCAGCCGTATTCTCCCTTCTGTGCCAGAACGATCGCCTTGCTTTCATCCTCACAGACACGGACGAGATTTCCGTAGGTGTAGCCGTAGAGATCTCCCCAGCCTGCCTGCAGGTCTGCCTTCTGCGTATCGGTAAGCCCGCCGCTTATCATATATCTTACCGCTTTTTCCGGAATAAACTGCTGTCCCCTGAAATTTCCCAGTCCAAGCATCATCTCTGCAAACTTCGCATAATCATCAACCGTCGAGCAGATGCCTGCCCCGCCCGACTCAAATGCCGGCGGTACATCGAGCGTATACTTGATTCCCAGATGATTCGTCCGCACTTCCGTCAAATGTCCGTCAATAAGATCATAGACCTTTGCGATCCGGTCAGACTTTTCCGCAGGAACATAGAACGCGGTATCCTTCATGCCAAGCGGTTCAAAAAATTCCTGTTGCAAAAATTCACTCAGCCGCATCCCCGTTGTGCGCTCGACCAGTGCTCCGAGGATATCCGCCGATACCCCATACATGAAATGCGTTCCCGGTTCAAAACACAGGTCATTCTTTGCGATCTGCTCCGAGAATTCTCTTGTCGTCATCGGCGTATCCGTATACAGGCGCTCGTCCAGCTTCCAGAAAACTGTGCCGCACTGTCTTCCGCCGGCAGTATTCTCGTCCGGATACGGAAGCCCGGAGGTCATGTTCAAAAGATCCTTGACCATAATGGTATTCTGCGCTGCGGTTCTCCTTCCGTTTATATTGACATGCAGATCCTTAAATTCTGGAAGATACACCGAGATATTCTCCCCGAGGTCAACGATTCCCCGTGAGACGAGCAGCATGACCGCTGCTGCGGTAACCGGTTTTGAGGAGGAATACATTCGAAAGATCGTATCCCTCGTCATCGGTTTTCCATTCTCGATATCCCGGTATCCGTACTCACAGTAAGCGATTTCTTTTCCGTCCTTCAATGCAAGAAAATTCACCCCGGAAACCATTTCCTCATCTACTGCCTTTTTCATGGCATTATATAGTTTATCGTACATAGTCTTTCTCCTTTACATCAAAGATTCACCAAGTGGCTTTTTATGCGCCGTGCAAACACGCAAGTGCAATTTAAAAAGCCCGCTCGCACAAATGTGTAAGCGGGCTGTCTGGTTCTATTTGGATCAGCGGTCCTCAATCGGCTGATATGGCACATGCATACCAACGTACATATATGCCGGACGGATGATCTTGCTTGCGTTGAGCAGCTCCTCCAGACGGTGCGCGCTCCAGCCCGGTATACGGGCGATCGCGAAGATCGGTGTAAAGAGTTCTTCCGGAATGCCAAGCATCGTGTATACAAAGCCACTGTAAAAATCGACATTGGCGCAGACATTCTTAAATACACGCTTGCGCTCCATAATCAGCCGGGCAGCGATGCGCTCTACGGACTCATACAGATGGAACTCCTCCAGCAGGTTCTTCTCCTCGGCAAGCTTTCTTGCGTACTTCTTGAGGATCACCTCTCTCGGATCGGACAACGTATATACGGCATGTCCCATTCCGTAGATCAGACCGGAATGATCGAATGCCTCTTTGTTCAGGATCTTCTTCAAATATTCTGTGATCGCAGCCTCGTCCGTCCAGTCCTTGACGTTTGCCTTGATGTCCTTGAACATATTCTGAACCTTTAAGTTCGCGCCACCGTGTCTCGGTCCCTTGAGGGATGCGATAGACGCTGCGGTGGATGAATAGGTATCCGTGCCGGAGGAGGTTACAACATGCGTGGTAAAGGTCGAGTTGTTACCACCGCCATGCTCCGCATGAAGGATCAGTGCAACATCAAGTACCTTCGCCTCAAGGTCGGTATAGCGTCCGTCCGGACGAAGCATCAGAAGAATATTCTCCGCCATGGACAATCCCTTTTTCGGGTTGCGGATCATCAATGTCTCATTTCTACGGAAATGCATGTAGGAGTTGTAAGAATATACAGCGATCAGCGGAAGCTTGTTGATCAGCTCCAGAGACTGACGCAGCACATTCTGCGGGGTAATGTCATCCGGGTTGGAATCGTATGTATATAAGGTAAGGACACAGCGCTGCAACGCATTCATGATGTTGGCGTTGGATGCCTTCATGATAACGTCGCGGACAAATCTTCCGCCGAGATCCTGCATTTCAAACATGACATGCAAAAACATGTCCAGCTCCTTCTGATTCGGCAGCGTGCCAAACATCAGAAGATATATCGTCTCCTCGAAACCAAACTTGCGGTCGGAAAGTCCCTCAACAAGATCGATGACATTGACTCCCTGATAGTATAGCTCTCCGTCGGAAGGGACCTTCTGGTCGCCCTCCATGCGGTACGCGCACACATCGGAAATCTCGGTAAGTCCTGTCAGGACACCTTTTCCGGAGGAGTCTCTAAGTCCTCGCTTAACGTCATACTCTACATAAAGATCCTGATCGATACGGTGGTTGTTCATCAACCGCTCCCGCAGGATCTCAACATCCTGCCGAAGATCTCCCATCTGGTGGAGATCAAGCATCTCTACACTCTGGTCGATCTCCTCAAGACCCTTTTTTTCTGTCATATCGGTTACTTCGTTGATTTTCGTTTCCATAGCAATTCACCCCTAAGATTTGTCAACAATATACTTCTTTTCCCATCAAAAAGCAAGACTTTTCCGCTCATTATGAATAAATACTCAAAGAAATCTGACAAAATCTGCTAAGAATTTCTTAAAGACAACTTCACGCAAACGTGCTATAATCGGACTAATGTATTGTAGTATGAAAGGTCAAGCCAATGAAACATTACATAAAATATGCATTTATGGTCACCTGTGCGTGTGCCCTGTTGTGTGCGCCACTTAAGACCGATGTACTCGCTGCCGGTACAGATGCAGCAGCATCCGAAGCAACCACAACCGCCGCCACCGATGACGGCATCGCAACAACCTCCGAGCAGGCAATCTCTTTATCCGACTGTACGATCTCGCTCTCCAAGACGACGTACACCTACTCCGGCAAGGAGAAAAAGCCTTCCATCTCCGTATACTATGGAGATAAGAAGCTTAAAAAGAACAAGCATTATACCATCCGCTATGATAACAACATCCAGATCGGTACAGCATCCGTTACGATCACCGGAATGGGCGATTATCAGGGAACGGTCACCAAGACCTATACGATTTTTCCAAAGACTCCGACCGCTGTATCTGCCACGGTAAATGCGCGTAAGATCATTGCCACCTGGTCAAAGTCCAAGACAGTGGACGGTTACATCCTGTATCGCCGTGTCAAGGGCACCAAGAGCTGGCAGGAAGTAAAGACCTACCCATACGCCCAGAAGATGAAATACACGGACACCGACTGCACCTACGGCGTCACCTATGAGTATGCAGTCCGTTCCTACAAGGACACCGCGGACGGCAGGCTTTTAAGTGATTACAGCAAGACTTCCAAGTGTGCTTTCAAGCCGCAGGCACCTGTGATCACCCAGCTTATGCCGGTCTCAGACAGCGCATTTTCCATCAAATGGGATCTCGTCAAGGATGCCGACGGCTATATCATCTACAAGAACGTCGACGGCAAGTGGAAAAAGGTCAAAACCATTGCGGCTTATGCGACCAACCACTACACCGTCAAGGGACTTACCTATAAGAATACATACAGCTTTGCCGTGCGTGCCTACTGGTTATCCGACGACGGAACCATCCAAAAAGGCTCCTTAAGTGAAGCCTACAAGGAAAAGCTCTATTACAAGGCAAAATACGAGGGCAATTACAAGCTCTACTATGATGCGTCCGGAGATCTTATTACGAACGTGGAAGGCATCATCGGACCGCAGAGTTCTTACACGATCCAGATCAACCGCACCACGGACACGGTTACGGTATACGCCGCTGACACAGCGAAGAAGGGTTGTCTCATCCCCGTAAAAGCGTTTTTGTGCTCCACCGGTACGGCAACGCCTGCCGGCACCTTCCGCACAACAGACAAGTACCGCTGGCATCCGTTGTACCACAACGTCTACGGACAATGGTGCACCCGTATCACCGGAAGTATCCTGTTCCATTCCGTATACTACCTGACCAATCAGGATGCGAACTCTCTGGACGTGACCGAGTTCAATAAGCTCGGAACACCTGCCTCTGCTGGCTGCATACGTCTTAACTGTGAGGATACCAAGTGGATCTACGACAACTGCTCACGGCGCACGCAGGTTACCATCTATAATGATCCAAATCCCGGTCCACTCGGAACACCGGCGGCATTAAAGCTGGATGCCGATCACACATGGGATCCAACCGATCCGGAAATGAAATATCTCTGCAAAGAAAATGGTTGCCATCAGGAATGATGGCAGCTTTTTTGTTCCCGCCTTATTTTTTCTTTTCGACAAAACTTCCTATGCATGACCTGCTATTTTTAGCTGAAACCACTTATGCGATTGAAAAGAACCGGGAGATAATCAATGAATTACGCACAGACCTTAAACAGTGAACTAAATGAAAGCTTACAGGCACTTGAGCTGCAGCGCCGCTATGGAAATGTTGCAAAGTATCTCGACATCATCCATGACCTGATGAACATCCATCATCTGCTGCAGGCTTGGTCATTCGACTGCCGTTTTCCAAAGCTCCGGATCATGTACTCATATCAAATTTATCTTTACAATTATGTTATTTAAAGGAAAAGCTCCGCAATATGTCCGAAAACGAATGCACGGACATACTGACCATACATACCTGCAACCTGCTGTTAGATATGATCGAGCATGAGCGGTACGCAAGCTAGCCCCTTTGCTATGCCGCACGCATCTGTCCTTTTCGCATGGCTCTTAGGAAAAAGCCAAAGTCAACGATAACCATCACCGCGCAGATACACCAGGTGACCGGCTCGATGATGCAGACACCAAGGTAGCCAAGCTGGGCTGTCAGAATGCCTGCTGCGACAAATTTAAGTGCCATTTCCACAATGCTTCCGCATACAGGCACGATCTTGTGTCCTACGCCCTGCAGGCAGCTCCTTAATATCAGAAGGAAGCACAACACCGGGAAAAATGCGATGTTGATGCGCAGATACCGTAGCGCCGTCGCCAGCAGCTGTTCGTTGTGGCTGCCGGATATAAACTGGATGATCGGAAGTCCGAAGCAGAATGCGCAGACGATACAAAATACCGCCCAGCACAAGGAGATTCCAATTCCGCTTTTGATTCCTTTCTGGATGCGCTCATGGTTCCCTGCACCGTAATTCTGTCCGGTGAAGGTTGAGCAGGCAGTTGTCAGTGCGCCAAACGGCATCATAAAGATCTCATCGACCTTTCTGCCCGCCGTATGCGCTGCAATGATCTCCTCCCCAAGTGAGTTGACTGCACTCTGGAGTGCAACCGATCCGATCTGTACGACCTCGATCATAAGCATCATGGAGAAGCCCATTGAAAGCAGTTCCCTCGTCAGTGCGCCCTCCGGTCTCATATCCTTTAAGGATAAGGTAAGGATCGGGCATTTGCGGTAGATATAGACAATACACAGCACCACAGATACCACCTGTGAGATCACGGTTGCGATTCCGGCTCCGCGCACACCCATGTTCAGGTATTTTACGAACCAGATATCGAGCACCACATTGATCAGCGATGACAAAATCAAAAAATACAGCGGCGTGCTGCTGTTTCCGATCGCACGCAGTATCGCGGAGAACATATTATAAAAGACCGTAACGATCACAAACAGTAAAATTACCCGCATATAGGCATCCGTCTGGTCAATGATCGTATCCGGCGTTTTGAGCCATACCAGCACCGGGCGCAGATATATCTGGCTGATGATCGTAAGCGCTACCGCGATCGTAAACGAAAGCATATAGATAAGCGCAACTGCCTTTTTCATCTGCTTTTCGTCCTTTGCTCCGAAGTATTTCGCGAGCACGACCGAGAAACCATTACTAAAACCGTTTGCAAAGCCGATCACAAGACCGTACAGCGAGGACGAGGCCCCGATCGCTGCAAGGGAGGTATCTCCGAGCACATTTCCGACGATTGCAGTATCCACCACGTTATACAACTGCTGAAAAATATTTCCTATAAAAATAGGCAGTGTAAAGAATAAAATAGACTTTGTGATATTGCCCTCTGTCATATCGCATGTCGCCGCCATAACTTCTGCTCCCCTCGTTTTCTTGCATTATAACGCATACTCCATAATTGCAAAATACTTTTATTTCATTTTTATGTAATACTTCATCGCTTTTGCGTGCTCCCCTTTTGCCAAAAGCACCACTGCAAATTGTGAAATTCTAATCCAACCATCCGGCGGTTTATTTATAAGTTCTGTCTTCTATAAGTTTGAGCACTCCCGCCCGGCGGTTCGCGGCAGAAAGACTTTGCAATTCGAGAACTTTTGTGTTCTTCTTGCGGGCGGCTTTTGGGAAATGTGAGCAT
>CAVDTR010000028.1:0-41161 GCA_963612015.1 Lachnospiraceae bacterium
TTCCAACTGATAAAGTCCCATCTAAATTTAGAAAAATAAGGAAGGAACTTTCAGGAATACAGCAAACATGATGAATTATGCAGGCAGAGGTCAGTGGACTTTCCGGAAAAGACAGGCAGGAAAATTCCCATCTTTGATTTCTTTTCCCTGATGGGACGAACCGCGAACCTAGCGCAGCCACAGTACGCAGACCTTGTAAACGGTATACAGAAGGAAGTCGACCGACGCTATGAACGCATCAAAGCGTGCGCGGAGCACCCGCTCTTGTAGTGAGCGCCGCCCCACTTGGAAAACCCCTATGTGCGCCTCTATGTGTAACACCATTTCTCCCGCGCAAAAGCCCTCCTTGACATGCGAAAGGGCTGGTGGTAAATTACGGATTATAGTACGAAAAAGGGCGCGCCTTGCCGGGCACACCCGAAGAATACATAGGGGGTATGTGAAGATGGAACCATTATTCTATGGGGGAAAAACAAAATGTGTAACCTTCAGCTTTGACGATGGAGTGACACAGGATCGCCGTCTGGTGGAGCTGTTTAATAAGTACAAAGTCCGTGGAACCTTCAATCTCAATTCCGGCTGCTTTGGAAAAACAGGCATGGTCAGCGATCCGGCGTTCATCCGCGAAGCAACACACAATAAGATCGAAGCAGATGAGGTAGCAGCACTGTATGCAGGGCATGAGGTAGCAGTACATACCGTGTCACACCCGAATCTGGTATTTTTAGACCGGGAGGCAATTCGCTACGAGATCGGTCAGGATCGTAAGAACCTTGAAAAACTGGTAGGCTATCCAGTGACAGGAATGGCATATCCGTATGGACCTTATGATGATACGGTGCTTGCCGTTATGCGGGAGTGCGGAATCTCATACAGCCGAACCGTGCAGTCAACGAATTCGTTTGCCATCCCGCGGGACTTTTTGATGTGGCATCCAAGCTGCCATTTCGGGGATGATGTCATGGCGGAGCTGATCGGACGATTCCTTGACGATAATGCAGAGCGTCAGCCGTATCAGACGCGCCAGCTCTTTTATATCTGGGGACACTCCTATGAACTGGATGGAAGAGATAGCTGGGATAAGATGGAGGAAACCTTAAAGACACTTTCCGGGCGGGAGGATACCTGGTATGCGACAAACGGCGAGATCTGTGAGTACGAAAACGCGGTGTGCCGCCTGATCTACAATGCCGACCACACGATGGCAAAGAACCCATCCGCACTTCCGGTATGGCTTAGTGTAGACGGACAGCCGGTGGAGGTCAAGCCGGGAGAGAGCAGGCATCTTTTGAAATAGAAGTGAAATAGAAGAAAAAAGTAAGGCAGTTGCTATTTGATACAGCAACTGCCTTTTTGTCTTTAATATAAAGTAGAAATGCTCCTCAGGAATACAAACCGTGTGGAGTTGAAGATGCATACGCGGCACGCAAAAGTCCACTTAAGGATTAGAGTAACTGTATACCCGCTGCCTCACAGGCACGGACGGTCTCCTCCGGCCAGATTGAACACTGAACCTCACCGATATGCGCTTTGCGCAGGAAGAACATACAGATACGGGACTGACCAATTCCGCCACCGATGGTAAGCGGAAGAGTATCCTCGATAATGCCCTTCTGGAAAGCAAGCTCGGCACGCTCCGGGCATCCAGCCTTTGCAAGCTGGGAAAGGAGTGCATCCTTGTCTACACGGATACCCATGGAAGAAAGTTCAAGGGCAATGTCAAGAACCGGATAGTAGACGATGATATCTGCATTTAAGCTCCAATCATCGTAGTCCGGCGCACGACCGTCGTGAGGTTCGCCGGAGGCAAGCTTATCGCCGATCTGCATGAGACATACGGCACCCTTCTCCTTGGCGATGAAATATTCGCGCTCCTTTGGAGTGTTGTCCGGATACATATCCTCCAGCTTCTGCGTAGTAATAAAGAAGATATCCTTTGGAAGGATCAGATCGATATAGTCATACTGGATCGCCATGTACTGCTCGGTCTTGCGCAGGCACTTGTATACAGTGCGGACAGTATCCATAAGATAATCCATATTGCGCTCCTCGCGCTTCATGATCTTTTCCCAATCCCACTGATCCACGAAAATAGAATGAATATTGTCGGTCGTCTCATCGCGGCGGATCGCGTTCATATCGGTGTAGATGCCCTCCCCGTAGGAAAAGCCGTATTTGCCGAGTGCATAGCGCTTCCATTTTGCGAGAGAGTGGACAACCTCTGCTTCCCTGTGGTTCTGCTCTAAGATGTCAAAATTGACCGGGCGCTCGTAACCGTTTAAGTTGTCGTTGAGTCCGGTGTGAGGATCAACAAAGAGCGGAGCTGAGACACGGCTTAGGTTCAGGCGCTGCGCTAAAAGCTGCTGGAAAAAATCCTTTACCTGCTTGATTCCGGTCTGGGTATCGTGAAGACTAAGCTCTGATTTGTAGTTTTCTGGAATAATAATTGAGCCCATTGGATAACCTCTTTCGTGTATATTTTTTCCTAGTATAAAATGAATGGAACATAATTACAATAGAACATTTTAATCAGTTTTCCGCATGCCCTCATATACATTGTATACGACCGAGGAGATAAAAACGATGACCGCTCCGACAAAGCTCATCGCGCCGATCGTCTCCTTGTAGAATACTGCGACGAGGATCGGGTTGAGGATCGGTTCGATCATGGAGGCAAGCGCTGCTCCGATCGGGGAGACAACGGTAAGTCCCTGCTCCAGAAAGATGTACGCAAAGCCGATCTGGATCACGCCGAGCAGCACGACGCTGATGATGTTGGTCTGGCTGATCGTGGTCTCTTGCAGCATGAACGGGATTCCGATAACGAAGTTGAGCGCAAAGGAAAGCAGCGCTGACGATGCAAAATCGGAGCCGGGGATCTTCTTGGTCATAAACACGATCGCATACAAAAAGCCGGAGACGAGTGCGATGATATTTCCAATCATTCCGGCCGTGGAGATACTGTCAAAAAAGAAAAAGCAGATCCCCGCAAAGGATAAAAGTGCGGAGAGGACGGATATTTTGTCCGGTTTCTTCTTAAAAAATATCCACGTCAGAAGCAGAATGTAGATCGGGAGCGTAAATTGCAGCACGATCGCGTTTGCGGCAGTTGTCAGCTTGTTGGCAATCACAAACGTGGTACACATTCCGGTGTTTGCAAGTGCGCAGAAGACAACGGATTTATTGAAACGGAACCTGTGTCCGATCCTCCGGTAAAAAATATGCAGGACGGGAATTGCAAAGAGGGAGCGCACGCCGCTGATCGTCATGGGAGACCAGGAGTTGATCTTGATCAAAATGCCTCCGGTTGCAAAACAGATTGCAGATAATATGATAAAAAGGTAACCTTTTTTTTGCTGGTTCATGTCACAATCTCCTTAAAAATGTAAAGTATAAAGCTGATTTTGCCTAAAAATGACACAAAATGGCAAAACACAATATGTTTATTATGAAATAAAATACAAAAAATGCAAGTGGTGTTTTACGAAAAAAGAAGAGTATGGTATAGTTTGTTAGGAAATACTTTTGATGGAGGTCTTCGATGAGTAAATTACGAGTGGAACAGAAATCCAATATGAAAAACAGCATCAGCCGAATGATCTTTGTCGGGCTGTCTGTTTTGTTGCAGGTGTTATGGTTTTTGCTGCTTGTATTCAGACTTAGCCAGTATTCAACCATAATTTCAATCATTTCAAGTGTTGCGTCATTTTTTATAACACTCTGGATGTTCGGCAGGCATATCAACGCGGAGATCAAGATCTCGTGGATCGTGATCATTCTTGCTTTCCCGATACTTGGAGTCAATCTGTACCTGCTCTTTGGCAGACCGGGAACGAGCAAGCACAACAAGGTCGTGTTTGACCTGTGTGGACGCAAGATCCGTGCGGCAGTTCCGAAGGGGGCAGATGCCCTGACGGAGCTTGAGGCGGACAACCGGCGCGTGGCGAACCAGTTCCGCTATCTGCAGAATTATGCGCATTACCCAGTCTATTCCAATACGGATATCACATATTATAGTGATACGAACAAAGCGCTGGAGGCACAGAAGGAGGCTTTGCGAAGCGCAGAGCACTTCATCTTTCTGGAATATTTTGCCATCGAGAAGGCGGAGGCATTTGACGGTATATTGGAGATTCTTCTGCAAAAGGTATCACAAGGAGTCAAAGTGCGCATTCTTTATGATGATGTCGGAAGCGTTGGATTTATAAGCCCGGCATTTATCAAGCAGATGCGCGAGGCGGGGATCGAGTGCCGTGTGTTTAACCCGATGGTGCCGTTCCTTCGTATGTTTATGAACCACAGGGATCACCGCAAGATTACGATCGTGGATGGTGTTGTCGGCTTTACCGGCGGTTACAATCTTGCCAACGAATATTTTAACATTATTCAGCCGTATGGACGCTGGAAGGATGCCGGCGTGCGTGTTGAAGGCGACGCGGTGCGCAACTTTACCGTGATGTTTCTTGAAATGTGGAACGGGATCAAGGCAGACGATACCGACTATACGCCGTATTTTAAGACGCGGCAGTATCAGGCGAAGGAGCACTGCTATGTGCAGCCGTATGCGGACAGTCCGCTCGACGAGGAACGTGTCGGCGAGAATGCTTATCTTGACATGATCGAGAATGCCAAGCGCTATGTCTACATTATGACACCGTATCTGATCATCTCCTCCGACATGAACCGGGCGATCTGCCTCGCCGCCAAAAGAGGCGTGGATGTGCGCATCGTCATACCGGCGATCCCGGATAAGAAGATCGTCTATCAGGTAACCTGTTCGTATCTTACCGCCTTAGCACATGCCGGAGTGCGGTTATACAAATATACACCGGGGTTCTGCCATTCCAAGCTGTGTGTCGTGGATGACCAGACAGCGATCGTCGGAACGATCAATTTTGACTACCGGAGTCTGTTCCACCATTTTGAGGACGCCTGCCTGTTTTACAAAGCATCTGCCGTACTGGATGTGCGGGATGATTTTGAGGAGACCTTCCCACAGTGTGAGGAGGTTACCGAACAGTGTAAGGTGAAATCGCCAGCCCTTCGTACAGGGCAGTGTATTCTGCGATTTATCGCTCCATTATTGTGAGGTTTGTTATGAAATATGTGTTGTATCTGATCAGCGGAATCAAGAAGTTTCAGAAAAGTGCGGTGTCAGCCTATGCAGGGCAGGCATCCTTCTTCCTGATTTTGTCCTTCTTCCCATTTTTGATGTTTTTCTTTGCCCTTCTGGATCTGACACCGCTCTCAGAAGTCGATTTCCTGCGGGTATTATCTACGTTTGTGCCGGAGACATTCCATGATCTGCTGAAGGGCTTTTCCAATGAGATCTATTCCGGAAGCTCAGGTGGGAGAATTTCTATCACCATGCTCATTGCAATCTATCTGAGCTCGCGAGCCTTTCTGGCATTTCAGCAAGGACTAAATTCCATGTATCAGGTGAAAGAATCCAGAAATGTGATTATAATCCGTCTGTACTCCGTGCTCTACAGTATAGTGCTTGCGGTGGTTATGCTTCTGATGCTTGCAATCATGGTATTTGGGCGTAGAATTGGTAAATTTTTGGCTCTTCGCATTCCATGGCTGGAGGGGGGCTTCGAGATGATTTTAAAATTCCGCTTCCTGATAGGCATTCCGGTGCTGTTTTTCATGTTCTGGATACTATATTACTTTCTTCCAAATCAGAAGCAAAGGTGGCGCGACCAGATCCCGGGTGCTGTATTTTCTTCGGTGGGCTGGGTTGTGCTATCAAGCTTTTTCTCCTTGTATGTCAACAGTCATAGTAACTATGCATCCTTCTATGGCACAATGACAACAATCGCATTTTTGCTGCTATGGGTATATGGATGCATGTATGTATTGTTCCTTGGGGGTATTGTAAATAGTGTGAAAATGGATGTAGAGGACATACTTTAAGAAATATAAATGGAAAAAATACTTATTTTTACAACCCGGCAGATGTGCTATGACAGTGCCGGGTTCTTTGCAAAAAAACTGGCGGTAAATCTCGAAGAACTCGGCGTGGAGTGCGAGCTGTGCATGTTCGCGGAGGAGGAGATCGGAAGCCGCCCGACACTGTTTGCACAGCCATTGTCCGCGTCAGACGGATTGCAGATACAGCCGCATGCGGAGGAGATGCTATCGCATTATGTCGGGAAAAGCTATCTGGCGGTGATCGACTTTAACTCCAAACTGCCGCGGATCGCGATGGAGGATGGCTCGCTGTTTCTCGACAACATCGACGCGCCGTTTATCAATTACATACTGGATCACCCGTTGTATCATCATTCGATGCTGGCAAGCCCGCTAAAGCGCTATCACGTCATAACACCGGATGAAAACCACGCAGCGTATGTCAGGGACTATTACCCGAATGTAAAGTCTGTCCGGATGCTGCCGCTTGGAGCGTCCGAGGTACGCAGTGTGCCGGAGTGGGAGGAGAAAAACCCGCGCGTGCTTTTCATAGGAACCTACCACGATCCGCAGACCTATTACGACCAGATCCTTCAGATGCCACAGGAGAAAGACCTTCCGGGAAAAGAGGATGTGCTTTGGATGATCGGATATATGGAGGCGGATTCCTCGGTTACGGTGGAGGCGGCACTAAAGAAGCTGTTTATGGAGCGCTACGGACTTGATCCAAGTGAGAATAAGGAGCAGCTTCGGCTATGGCTGAACCGCTGCTATCTCGCGGAGATTTATCTGCGCAACGTGGCAAGAAAACAGGCGGTGGAAGCTCTGCTAAAAGCGGATGTCCCAGTAAAAACGATCGGCGACTGGTGGGAACACTTCCCGCTGGCACAGAACGCCAATCTTCGCATGGAGGAGGGCGTGGCGTTTTCAAAGTCATACCGATGTATTGCGCAAAGCCAGGTGCTTCTTAATTCCTCACCGTTCTTTTTCGGGGGAATGCATGACCGCATACCGGCGGCGATGGCAAATAATACGCTGCTTCTGACGGATGACAATCCGTACCTGAGGGAGCAGTTTCCGGGCGAGGACTGCATGTACCGTTACACCCCGGACGGACAATACCGGGAGCTTGTGGATATGGCAAGAAAGGCACTTTCGGATGCAGATACGAGTAAAAAATGCGTAAAACGCGCGCACGAACTGTATCAAATGAGATACACATGGTTACAGACTGCGCAAAACGTGCTAAAATACATAGCGAGTTTTTCCGATAAATAAAGGGGTTATGTGACAAAAGGGGAGAGCACATTCCCTACAAAATGTATGAGAGGAATGACAATATGAACCGTGTAGAGATATTAGATGTAAAGAAAACAATTCTTGAAGATAACAATGCAGATGCCGATCTGCTCCGTGAACAGTTGAAGAAGGACAAGCTGTTCTATGTGAATGTGATGTCCTCACCGGGAGCAGGTAAGACCACAACACTTCTTGCGACCATCGCGCGTCTGAAAGAACGATTTGCCATTGGTGTGATGGAGGCGGATATCGATTCCGATGTCGATGCGCTTACCATCGCAAATGCCGGAGTGAAAGCAATCCAGCTCCACACCGGCGGCATGTGCCATCTGGATGCCGAGATGTCCAGACAGGGGATGCGCGCACTCGGAACCGACGATCTGGATCTGGTGATTCTTGAGAATGTCGGCAACCTTGTCTGTCCGGCAGAGTTTGATACCGGAGCCGTAAAGAATGTTGCGATCCTTTCTGTGCCGGAAGGACATGACAAGCCGCTCAAATATCCACTCATGTTCGAGCTGTGCGATGCGGTGCTGATCAACAAGATTGACGCGATGCCGGCATTTGACTTCGATATGGAGGAGGCAAAGCGCGTGATCTTACAGAGAAATCCAAATGCAGCGATCTTCCCGATCTCCGCGGGAACGGGAGAGGGTGTCGATGCATGGTGCGCATGGCTGGCACAGCAGATGACGGATTTTGGGGTAAAGGAGGCGTAGGACATGGCAAAGGTAATCACAGTAAATCACAATGTATTTGCAGCGAATGATGCGATCGCGGGGGAGATCCGCGCAAAGCTGAAAAAGGATGAGACCTTCATGGTCAATCTGATGGCGTCTCCGGGAGCAGGCAAGACAACGTTACTGCTTCGGACAATCGACGCCCTGAAGGAAAAATACGCGATCGGTGTCATGGAGGCAGATATCGAGGCAACCGTTGACGCGGAGAAGATCGAGGCTGCGGGTGTGCGTTCCATTCAGGTGCATACCGGCGGTGAGTGTGCGATGGACGCGGAAATGACCTTGCAGGCAATGGAGGAGTTCGAGACAAGAAACCTTGATCTGGTATTCCTTGAAAATGTCGGAAATCTGGTCTGCCCGGCGGAAACAGACACGGGAGCCTCCAAAAATGTTGCGATCCTGTCCGTGCCGGAGGGCGATGACAAGCCGCTCAAATATCCGCTGATGTTTACCGTGTGCGACGTGATCCTGATCAGCAAGATCGATACCAAGGACTTTTTCGCATTTGATGATGCGGCGGTTGTGGAGCGCATTCACAAGCTGAATCCAAAGGCGCAGGTATTTTTCCTTTCCGCGAAGAAGAACGAGGGAATGGGGCCGTGGCTGCAGTGGCTGGAGGAGAGCATACAGGAGTGGAAGCAGCTCGGCGCGGAGGAGTTCTGATTTGAGCAATCTGGTCGAGTATTACAATAAATTTAATGAGGAAAAGCGCTTGGACAGCAGACACGGACAGGTGGAGTTTTTAACCTCGATGAAGTATATCCATGAGGAAATCCAGACACACTATCCGGGGCGTGAGAAATCAGACATCTGCCTGCTGGACGTGGGGGCGGGGACTGGAAGATACAGCGTTCCGCTCGCGGAGGAAGGCTTTACTGTCACGGCGGTTGAATTTGTCCGGCATAATCTGGGAAGACTAAAGCAAAAGACGGACAAGGTCAAGGCTTACGAGGGGGACGCGCGCAAGTTAAAGCGTTTCCCGGACGAGAGCTTTGACGTGGTGTTACTGTTTGGACCGATGTACCATCTGCACGCATGGGAGGATAAGATAAAAGCCCTCTCGGAAGCAAAGCGTGTGGCAAAAAAGGGCGGACTGATTTTTGTTGCATATATTATGAATGAGTACAGTGTGCTCACCTACGCATTCAAGGAGCGCCATATCCTGGAAGCCGTGGAGCAGAAGATGCTCGATGAGAGCTTTCACTGTCAGGCGAATGCCAATGAACTGTACAGCTTTGTGCGGTTGGAGGATATTGCCCGTTTGAACGAAGAGGTGGGGCTGACGCGCAAAAAGATCATCGCGGCGGATGGAGCTGCCAATTATATGCGACCGTTTCTGAATGCATTGACGGAAGAGGAGTTTGCGCATTTTATAGAGTATCACATGGCAACCTGTGAACGAGGGGATCTGATGGGAGCCAGCGCACATACGGTTGATATTTTAATGAAATAGATATAGAGGTATAAAAAAGTATGAGACAATTTTGGGAGCGTAAGGGGCATATTTATATTCCGGATGCAGGAATGAGTGAACTGCAGACCGAAGCAGTCCAAAACGCAGAGGAGGATCATATGCTGAAGCCTTTGGATGAAATCAACGGTTTTCAAGTCAGACCGGGATATTATCGTATGGAGGGTGCACATGTAACTCCAAAGGGAGTGAGCTTTACAATTAGCTCGCATGGGGCAACCCAATGTACCTTGTTGCTGTTTCATCCGCAGGAATCGGAACCATTTGCAGAACTTCCGTACCCGGAGGCATATCACATCGGTGATACTTATGCAATGCTGGTATTTGGACTTAAGATTGAAGAATTTGAGTATGCATTCCGGTTGGATGGACCTTATATTCCGGAAAAGGGTTTATTGTTTAATAGGGAAAATATTATTCTTGATCCATACGCAAAGGCTGTTACTGGCCAGAGAAACTGGGGAGAAAAGCCGGAGGGCGGCAAGGATTTTGTCTATAAAGCGAGAGTTGTACGCAATGATTTTGACTGGGGCAACCTCAAGCAGTTGGAATATCCGTATGAGGATCTTGTCATTTACGAGACGCATGTGCGCGGATTTACAAAGGACGCTTCCTCCGGGATCAAGGAGGGCGGAACGTATGAGGGACTCCGCAAGAAGATTCCGTATCTGAAGGATCTCGGAATCAATGCGGTTGAGCTGATGCCAATCTTTGAGTTTGATGAGATGGAGAGTGCCCGCGTGGTGGACGGTGTGCAGTTGTTCAACTACTGGGGTTACAATACCGTATGCTTTTGCGCTCCGAATACCGGCTACAATTACGCCGTTGAGCACAACCATGAGGGAGACGAATTAAAGCGCCTGATCTATGATCTGAAGCAGAATGGAATTGAGGTCATTCTCGACGTCGTATTTAACCATACGGCAGAGGGAAACGAGTTGGGACCGAGCTTCTCCTTCAAAGGAATTGACAACAACATCTATTATATGCTGACGCCGGATGCACATTATTACAATTTCAGTGGCTGCGGCAATGTTATGAACTGTAACCATCCGGTCGTAAGACATTTCATTATAGACTGTCTGCGCAACTGGGTTATCGAGTACCGTGTGGACGGCTTCCGGTTTGATCTTGCATCCATTCTCGGAAGAGACCAGAACGGTGCGCCGATGGCAAATCCACCGATCCTTGAGGGACTGGCATTTGACTCTGTGCTGGGTAAGGTCAAACTGATCGCAGAGGCATGGGATGCCGGCGGACTGTATCAGGTCGGAAGCTTTCCGTCTTGGAACCGCTGGGCAGAGTGGAACGGTCGTTACCGTGACGATATGCGCCGCTTCCTAAAGGGCGATGCAGGAACCGCCGGTGGCGCGATCGAGCGTATCACCGGCTCCAAGGATCTGTACCATCCGGATGGGCGTGGACATAGCGCATCCGTCAATTTCCTGACCTGCCATGATGGCTTTACGCTCTATGATCTGTATTCGTACAATCAGAAGCACAATGAGAAAAACGGCTGGAACAACACCGATGGCGATAATAACGGAAATAGCTGGAACTGTGGTGCCGAGGGCGAGACGGATGATCCGCAGATCAACGGACTGCGCCGCAGGCTGGTCAAGAATGCATTTGCAGCGCTGATGTGCAGCAGAGGGCCGGCAATGTTCTTTGCCGGGGATGAATTTTGTAATACGCAGTTTGGAAATAACAATGCATACTGTCAGGACAACATTATCTCATGGCTGGATTGGAACCGTCTGGAGGAGTTCAAGGAGGTACATGACTTTGCGCGCTTTATGATCCATTTCCGCGCAGCGCACCCGATCCTTAGGAACCGTACCGCACCGGCGGCATGCCAGCTCCCAGAGATCAGTATCCACAACGGCTATCCGTTCAACAGCAGAACCGATTATGACACTCACCTGATCGGTATCATGTATGCAGGACGTAATGCGGACAATACGGGGGATGACATTGTATTCTATGCGATGAACTCCTACTGGGAGCCGCTGACCATGCAGCTTCCGGTTCTGACAAACGGAATGGCATGGCATGTGGAGGTAAATACCAACTGTGAATACGAGGACGGAAGGGATTTCGCTTCCATGACAGAGATATTCGGACCGAATACCATTCGTGTTCCGGCAAGAACAACGATTATTCTGGTCGCGAAATAAAAAGAGTAGAATAAAAGAAAAGCGTATGCTCTGCAAAACGGAAAGATCCGGCTGCGGGACATACGCTTTTTATGTTGGAAATTCAAAAATCAAATTGTCGGGTGCTTTCTGCAAGCACCTATTAAGAGATAACTTCATCGGAATAGAGCTTATCCGGTGTTGCTTTTAGCCCAAGCAGATAATCCAAGGAGACATTCAGCGCGGTTGCGATCGCGACAAGATCGGCAACGTTGGGGCTGCGGCGTCCAACGCGATACCCGGTAATCGCAGAGGGAGAGATGAAAAGCCGCTCGGACAGTTCCCGGCAGGTAACGCCGCGGATATTCATGGCGCTGATCATGCGGTCGCCAAAGAAACAGAACTTGTAACTTTCCTTTGAATCTGCCTTATTTTTGAAATTGGTAAGTTCAGAAGTATTTTTTGAGGTATCATTTGTTTTCATACCTTAATATTACCGAACTCAGAAATTGAGAAAACAGGATAGCGCGATACGCGCATTTATTCTCAGATGGAGAGAAAACATCCGCGGACTGCGCTTGAAATATGAGAAACCAAAACTTAAATCCAGCCGCCGTCAAGCGTGATGATCTGTCCGTTCAGGTAATCGTTGCCGGATGCAAGCGAAAGCACAAGCGCTGCAACCTCATCCGGTCTGCCAAAGCGCCCGGCAGGGATCTCCTCGCATAGCTGTGTGATATCTTCCTCTTCCAGACAGGCGTTCATCCGTGTATCGATGCAGCCACAGGCGATGGCGTTCACCTGTATATTGCTTGGGGCAAGCTCTTTGCCGAGCGCCTTGGTAAAGGAATTGATCCCACCCTTGCAGGCAGAATAGGCGACTTCGCAGGATGCACCGACATTTCCCCACACGGAGGAGATATTGATGATCTTGCCCTGCTGCCGCTGCACCATGGGAGGGACAATGCATTTGCAGGTGTGAAAAACAGAGCTTAAGTTGACCGCAACCAGATGGTTCCATTCCTCCACACTCATATCGGTAAGAAGCCCGATGTGTGCGATGCCGGCATTGTTGATAAGGACATCGATCTGCCCGAAGCGTGCGAGGGTATCTTTAGCCATTTCCTGAACGAAGGAAAAATCCCCGACATCCCCAACATACGTCAGCACATCGGTCTGATATTGTGCCTTGATCTGCGCGGCAACGTCAGCCAGACGTTCCCCGGATCTGCTGCAGCAGATACTAAGGCGATAGCCCGCAGCGGCAAAAGTATATGCGATTGCCTCCCCGATTCCGTAAGAAGCACCTGTGATAAGTACAACTGGTTTCATAAGCCCTCCACATGGTCATGCAAAATTAAAATAGGATATGGAAGCAGACAAAAGAATCTTTTGTAAAAGTAAAAAAAGATGGCTTAAAGCCATCTCTTTCTGCAAAAATATCAATTACTCTGCCCCTGCCAAGGATTCTCTCACCTATGTACCGGAATCCTTTGAATAATCGGCGTGACAAGATTCGAACTTGCGGCCTCTACGTCCCGAACGTAGCGCTCTACCAAACTGAGCCACACGCCGTTTTTTCAACGAACATTAGTGTATCATAGGACATTCAAAAAGTCAACGATAAAATGTGAGAATTGTTTCAAAAATTCATCAAAATTTGTTCTCTGGTAAATAGAATGTTACTTATTTAAAACCAAAAAAGAAACGAGCAAACCGCCTGCGCAATAGATGTGCGCTGGTAAAACTCGTTCCTTTAATAAATAGCACAATATTAAGAAAAATACAATGATACGATGGACAAAAGGTTTTATGTGGTCGAACTGTCGTCGGATGAGGTCGCCGCATCACTTGGAGTTTGCCCATCGGACGGCGGTGTCATGTCGCTCGGAGTCTGCCCATCGGACGGCGGCGTCATGTCACTTGGAGCCTGCCCGTCAGACGGAGGTGTCATGTCACTTGGAGCCTGTCCGTCAGACGGTGGTGTCATATCGTCCGGCTTCTGGTGGTCGCTCGGACCGCCTCCGAAGCCGCCCATCTGGCTGCCGGTGCCGTATACGAGGCTGGTCATCTCTACGGTGGTTGTCTCATCTGCACAGTTTAAGGTATAGGTCGATCCCACGGTGATGTCGGCGGTGCTTAGCATGACACAACTGTATGTCTTGGATGGCGTGTAGGTAAATAACGTGTTGCCATCGGCATCCAGAAGGACTACGTCGCCGCTTATCATGGAGTCGAGTGTGACAAGCATGGCACCCTGTGTACATTCATCGCTGAACGCCTCCGCCATAGAGCTGGAGCCTACCGCGATAAGTGTACCGCCATTGACATAGATGTTTCCACCACAGTCGAGCGGTGCATCGCCGCCGGAGACAGGACCATCCACAGAAATCTGACCGTCGTTTATGATCAGGTCACCGTTGGAGTCAATGCCGTCGCCACTTGCATTTACATATAAGGTTCCGCCGTTGATTACGATCTGATTCTGCTCGCAGTATTCATCCATTCCGCCGCCGAGGTCCCCAAAGCCTCCAAAGCCTCTGGGCTTGTCATTGCCTGAGCTGGAATCTGCGTTAGTGTCAGTCTCAGAATACTCTGCATTTGTTGCAGCATCTGAATCTGCTGCTGGCGCATCGGATGTGTCAGCACTTGTCGCAACTGCGTTACCGGATGCGGCGTTGAACGTTGCGGAATCGGAACTGTCAGAAGCCGTCTCACTGTCGGTTGTTTCATCCTCGTAATCCCCGGCAGCATTCAGCCCGTCATCGCTTGCATAGAGCGAGATATCGCCATCGTTTATCGTGATGGTCACGCCCTCAAGACTTTCGTAGCTCTCTGCAATCGAAATTGTTCCACCGTTTACGATCAGGTCGGCATCCGTGTGAACGCCGTCATCGCCGGAGGATAGGGCATAGCTGCCATCTGCAAGGTTGATGTCACCGCCGGCGTGTAATGAATCATCGGCAGAATCAATGGTGATCAAACCGCCGAAGATGGTAAGGGCAGCGTCGGATTTGATGCCCTTGGTGCTTGCGGTGTTATCGGACGACTGGGAGCGCCGCTTGTCCAGGGCATTGCTGCTTCCACCGCCGGAGGTGATAGAGATGGTTCCGTTGTCAATCTGCACAACGGAGGACGCATCCATGCCGTCGCCGTCACTTGTGATGGTGATCGTGCCATCTGCAATATAGATAAAGCCCTTGTCGCTGTTGTCCGCATTTTCGCTGTGAATGCCGTCCTTGCCGGAGGTAAGTGTGAGCGTACCATCCGCGATCCGGACGGAATCTTTGCCACTTAGGGCGTGGGAGGCAACCGTAATGTCGTAGGTTCCGCCGGTGATCCTAAGATCATCCTTGGAGACGATTCCGTGTCCGTAGGCACAGCTTACGGTAAGCTCGCCGCTTCCGTTGAGTGTGAGGTCGGACTTGGAAAAAATCGCTGCGTCGATGTTGTTGTCATCGATCGCCACAAATTCCCCGGTAGTTGCAACCGTATTGCTGCTTTGGTCTGCGAGTGTGACAAAAACCTTGTCCGCCGCTTTGACGTAGATCGCAGCGCTTGAGGGATTGGTGATGGATGCATTATTAAGCACAAGCTGTACTTTTTTGCCATCGGCATCAATGATGATCTGCCCGTCGGAGAGTGCCCCGGATAGGATGTATACACCCTCGCCGGAGATCGTAATGGTATTGCCGGATATGGATACCTGACCGGAATCGGAAGTGCTTCCGTTATCGGACAGGGTAATGGCTGCGGCTTCTGACGCATCATAGTCGCCGGAAAGATCGCGGTCGGTAAACATATCGGAGATATCGACCAGATCGGCTGTCTCCGCCGTGATACCGGTAGAGGAAGCAATACTGTCGGAAGATGTTGTATTATCGGTAGCTGTGCTGTCATTTTGTCCGCAGGAGGGCAGACTGATAGCCAGAAGCGACGCGCACAGCACAGCGGTCACTTTTTTATAATTCATTATAGTTTACCTCCTGACGGGAAATCGCGATCTCAAGATTGCCGTTGCGGCAGCGGAGTGCATCGATAAATTCCTTCTCTTTTGCGGCGTCCTTTAAGCAGATGTGGTAGGTGAGCTTAAAGAGACTGCCCATGTTGGAGGTTTTTACGGATACGACTTCGCAGCTCGAGGTATATTCGTTGAAAAGATCGTCGAACAGCTCGGTGTAATTGAGATCCTCCGGGATGGTGATGCGCAGCGTTTTTTCACATTCCGGCTGCTTGCGGAAGCCAAGCCCGGTGCGGGTAAATACGAACATGGCAAGTCCGAGGATCACGGAGAACAAAACAGCGTATCCGAGATAGCCCATGCCTGTGACAAGTCCTGCACCCATCGCAAGAAACAGCATACCGATCTCTTTTGCGGTTCCCGGCACGGAGCGGAAGCGGACAAGACTGAAAGCGCCTGCAACGGCAACACCGGCACCGACATTTCCGTTGACCATCATGATAACGACACAGACGATCGCCGGAAGCAGGGCAAGCGTGATCACAAAGCTCTGGGAGCTGCGGCTCTTATAGGAGAACAAAAAGGCGAAAAAGACGCCGATCAAAAGTGATACTGCAATGCACAGGATAAACTGTGAGATGGTAATGGTTGCAGCGGTTGTATCAAAAATTCCTTGAAAAAGTGTATTAAGCATATTTATAATTTCCTCCGTTTACGATTGAGATAGTTTCTGGGTTAAGGTCTGCCGGAACGTTCTGGCGTCTTGGCAGTGTCCGGTGGTTGTTTTCAAACATGGTCTGGTAGGCGGTGCCGTACTTGGAAAAAGAAGTCCTCTGAATGCCAAGCTCACTGAGTGTATGTACCAGCCAAAGGGGAATTGCCGTCCCTGTCTTGACTTCGAGAAGCGTCTGATTCGCGTCAAGCAGTGGCGTTCCGTAGATGCCGCTGCACAGAGAAAGATCATCTGTGCGCCAGAGGATGTTCTCGTCAAAGGTCATCCGGAAATCGTGGTTGTTTTTGTCATAGTATGCCTCCCGGTTATAGGAGAGCAGGACTGCGGGTGCGATGTTCGGATAGCGCTTCATGGCAACATCAATCTCGCGCATGATCTGTGTGTCCTTGCATGGAATGCCGGAAAAAAGATAGTTTTCCAGATCGGCTTCGCTCATGCTCTCCCTGCGCTTGTAGACCACAGACTCGTATTTTTTCTTAAGCTCGATGAACACCTCCGTGTCCTTTCCGGCAGCGCCGTAGCTTCTGAGGCGAAGCTTCTCTTTATATAGAGGCTTCTCGGAAGATCTTCTCACCAGAAGGTAATCCGGGGTGTCGAGATAGAGACTTAGGATCGTGCTTTTGCCGTGAACATCTGCAACCATGTGCGCGTCAATTTCCTGCTGCATCATAAGCCGCTGTTCCTTGGTAAGCATGTATTTGAGTTCATATCGCTTAAAGACCATTTGGTCGCTCATAGTGTGTGTACTCCTTTCTTCAAAATGCAATTACAAGGTCTTGTAATCACTTCTTGAAGTAACTATAACAAGTCAACCTTAAATCAACTTTAAAAGAATTTCACTTATTTTTTACAATGTGACAGTAAAGAGAATGGACTGTCCATCCTCGCTTTTGGCGGTGATCCTGCCTTTGTGTGCAAGGACGATCGCCTTTACAACGGAAAGTCCGATCCCGTGACCGCCGGTTGCGCTGCTTCTGGACGCATCCGGGCGGTAAAAACGCTCAAATAATTCATCATGTCTGCCCGGTTCGATGCCATCGACCGTATTCCAGACCGTAAGGATCTTATTCTTGCCGGAGGCGGCAAAGGAAAGACGGATCGAACCGTTTTCAGATGCATATTTCATGGCGTTGTCAAGCAGGAGTGAGACAAGCTGGCGGATCGTGGACTCATCGCCGGTGTAGCTGATGTTTGGCTCAATCTCACACACGAAGGTGCGCCCGGATGCAGCAGCGACGGCTTCAAAAGGCTGCGCCGCCTCCGAGATGGCATCGGACAGGGAGAAATCAAGCATGATGAGCTTGGTAGCTTCCTCATCCATGCGGGACAGAAAGACCAGCTTGTTGGTCAGATCGGTAAGCCGCTTGATCTGATTGTGGATACTACTTGTCCACTCATTCTCACCGTTTTCCATTTCAAGAACCTCCGTGTTGGCATCGATGATGGTAAGCGGCGTCTTGATCTCATGGCTTGCATCCGTGATGAAGTGCTTCTGCTTCTCGTAGCTTTCCGCGATCGGGCGGACGATCAGCTTGGAGAAGAATACGACTAAAAGAAAGACTAACAGAAGTCCGATCAGACTGATCGATACGCTGGCAGTCAGAAAAGACCGGAATGTATCGGTCTCCCTGCGGCAGTCGAGGAATATGTACATGGTCTCCCCATCGGTGTCTGTCGTGGTTGAGGTATAGCGGTAGTTGCTGATGTAGCCGGAGGTTTTACCTTTTTCAAACACAGACTCGGCATAGGAGACGGCATCATCGGAGCTGATCGCTGCGATATTGTCGGTGGAGGAAGCCACAACCGCACCGGAAGCATCCAGCGTCACCGTAAAATAGCGCGTGTCAAAGGCGCTCTCCTCCGATATGCCGTGGAGCGTCAGCTCCTTCGGTGTAGGCGCATCGTCCATTGCAGGCTTCTCCGGCGGAACGTCATCCGCGGAGGGAGAATTGGCAGGTTCCATAAAGTCCTGCGGAAATACGCCGCCGTTGTCGGCAAGAATCGTAAGCCGCATATCCAGCGAGCGCTTGATATCGTTGTAGTTGATGATATTTACGCTTCCGATGATCAGAAGCAGAACCATGAAGATAGAAAGCATTGCGATCGCAATGAAGCGATGCTGTAATTTTTTAATCATGAAGCTCCTCCAATGTATAGCCCAGTCCGCGCACCGCCTTGATTCCGACGGATGCCTGCAGGGCAGTCAGTTTCTTCCTAAGATAAGAGATATATACCCATACGACATTCTGTTCCGCATCGCTGTCATAGCCCCAGATTTTGTCCATGAACTGCTCCGTGGAAATAACCTGTCCGGGATTTGCAAGAAGCATCTCAAGCATCTGAAATTCTTTGCTGGCAAGCCGCAGGCTCTCGGTCTTGGAGGCAAGCATATAGGTGCTGCGGTCAAGCGTGATGTTGCCGTAGGAAAGTGCCGTATCCGCTGCGGTCGTCTGGCGTCTTGTCATGGCGCGGAGGCGGGCAAGCAACTCCTTCATGGAGAAAGGCTTTGTTAGATAGTCATCGGCACCGCTGTCCAGCCCGAGCACGCGGTCGTCGATCTCCGCCTTGGCAGTCAGCATCAGGATCGGGATCTGGTTGCCGCTTGCGCGCACTTTTTTTAATACGGTGATTCCATCCATTTTCGGCATCATGATATCTAGGATCGCACCGTCGTAGTTGCCCATATTGATATAGTCGAGCGCATCCTGCCCGTTGTATACCGCATCCACGGAATAATTGTTGTGGAGCAGCACCGTGACGAGCGCGTGGGACAGCTCCTTTTCATCTTCAGCAAGTAATAAACGCATGATCGTACCTCTTTTCCTCTGTTATGTTCATTATACGATAGAAATGTTAGCGGAAATACCTTAAATATACTTAAAAAAAGCATGTAAAATCTATATATAAATCTAGCATGAAGGCGGTAAAAATGCAAAGAAAGCCGGGCAGGACGGTTGACAGTTATTTCTTTTGGATTTAAAATGAATGAGGCGCATGAAAATAATGAAGCATGCGCATAGTAAATTTAACGTAGCAGAGGTGACAATATGGACAGTTGCGATAGTCATGGGCGAAGTAGATACCGCGATGGAGGATATGGAAATATGACTGGACGCAACCGGACAGATTGTTAGTGTGCGCGTTTCTTCATAGGTAATGTGTTTTCCACCGCGGGGATCTTTCGCGGTGTTTTTTTATGCAGTAAGGGGCACTTGGGCATAAAATCACAACACCGTACAAAAAGAAAGGAGACGAAAAAGTGGAAAACGAAAATGTAACCGAACAGAACTATGTAGAAGAATTGCTGGCATTGATCCGGAGTGATGCGACAGATGAGCAGATTCGTGAGACGCTGGATGAATACCATGAGAATGATATTGCGGGCGCCTTCGAGCAGTTGAATGAGTGCGAACGTAAGAAAATGTACCGGATACTGACTCCGGAGCAGTTGTCTGAGGTTTTTGCGTATATCGAGGATGCCGGTGAGCACATCGCGGAGATGCCTGCCGAGATGGCGGCAGAGGTCATCGGCAACATGGATTCCGACGAGGCAGTTGAAGTCCTCGAGGACATGGACGATGAAGCACAGAAGAAAAAGCTGGTCAGCCTGCTCGATGAGGAGCATAGCGCAGATATCCGTTTGATCCAGTCTTATGATGAGGATCAGATCGGCAGCCGCATGACTACCAATTTTATCGAGATCAAGCGGACGCTTACCGTAAAGCAGGCGATGCGTGAGCTGGTGGCACAGGCGGAGGACAATGATAATATCTCGACCCTATATGTCACCAATGAGGACGGCTCTTTTTACGGGGCATTGGATTTAAAGGATCTGATCGTAGCGCGCAACAATGTGGATCTGGAGGATCTGATCAGTACCTCCTTCCCGTATGTGCGTGACCATGAACGGATCAGTGATTGTATTGAGCGGATCAAGGACTATGCGGAGGATTCTATCCCTGTATTGGACGATAACAACCAGATCCTCGGTGTAATCACCGCGCAGGACATCGTTGAGGTTGTCGATGATGAGATGGGTGATGACTATGCAAAGCTGGCTGGTTTAACGGCAGAGGAGGACATCAAGGAACCGCTTCTGGAGAGCATCAAAAAAAGACTTCCGTGGCTGATCGCCTTGCTGTTTCTGGGACTTGTCGTATCAAGCATTGTTGGGATATTTGAGGGAGTTGTCTCCCAGGTGGCAGTCATCGTCTGCTTCCAGTCGCTGATCCTGGATATGGCAGGAAATGTCGGAACACAGTCTCTGGCTGTGACGATTCGGGTGCTTATGGACGAGCAGCTTAAGGCAGGACAGAAGATAAAGCTTGCATTGAAGGAAATGCGTGTCGGGCTGTGCAACGGCGCATTGCTGGGAGCGTTGTCATTTTTATTTGTCGGTTTATATATTTTTATTTTGAAGGGATATCCGGCTGGAACAGCATTTGTGATTTCCGGATGTGTCGGATTTTCTCTTATGATCGCGATGTTGATCGCAAGTCTTGTCGGAACCATCGTGCCGATGTTCTTCCACAAGATCGGTGTTGACCCGGCGGTTGCATCCGGTCCGCTCATCACGACGGTCAACGATATGATCGCGGTTATTACTTACTATGGACTTGCATGGCTGTTTTTAATCCATCTGTTAAAGATCGCGTGATCTGCCGCGGCAAAGAGGCATAAGTGCAGCAGGCGCAAAAGTGCACCTGTTACAGCCAGATGAGGTAGTGCATGAAGAAGAAAACAAAGCTTGTAATCGGCGTGCTGGCATGTGCCGTAACGATTGCAGGAACACTATATTATCCGCCGTTTGCGAGGACAATTTTGCACCGGGGAGTGCCGGAGGAATACGAGGAGCCTGCGCAGGAAGAGACAGACAGCCAGCCAGATACAGGGGCAGCTGCTGAAGAGCCGGAGCCTTCCACGGATACCCAGAGTGGGGAGTCGCTTGTGGATACCCGGACGGTTACGATCTCTGCAGTTGGGGATTGTGCGCTCGGATCGGTTCAGACGAAGGGCTATGAAGGCTCCTTTTATGACTATTATGACCGATACGGTTCGGATTATTTTTTCTCCGGGGTGAAGGATATTTTTGAGGCAGATGATTTTACGCTGGTCAATCTGGAGTGCGTTCTTACCAATGAGAGTGGGCGTGTCGAGAAGATGTGGAACATCAAAGGTGATCCGGAATATACGGAGCTTCTGCTGGATGGAAGCGTTGAGGGATGCAGCCTCGGGAATAACCATACCTTCGATTATGGTGAAAAGAGCCATACGGATACGGAGGAAGCCCTGACCGATGCGGGGATTCAGTTTGCCTTTAATGAGAAAACGACCGTCTATACTGCAGAAAACGGCATTACAATCGGTGTTGTTTCCGCGAATACACTCGATGGACACGAGCAGGCAGAGACGTATATAAAGGATGGAATCAGACAATTAAAGGATGCCGGCGTGGATCTGGTCGTTGTCTGCTGCCATTGGGGAATTGAGAAAGAATATTACCCGACAGAATATCAGCAGGAGGCTGCGCACAGGATTATTGACTGGGGGGCTGATCTTATCATTGGAAATCATCCGCACGTATTGCAGGGCATGGAGATATACAATGGCAAGGTGATCTGCTACAGCCTTGGCAATTTCTGCTTTGGCGCGAACAGCAACCCTTCCGATAAGGATACGTTGATCTATCAGCAGACCTTTACCTTTACGGATGGAGAGCTGATGCCAGATATTGCCGCAAGCATTATCCCCTGCAGGCTGAGTAGTGTGACGACATACAATGACTATCAGCCAACAGTTCTGGAGGGAGATGAAAAGACGGCGGTCATTGACAAGATGAACCGATACTCACAGGCATATGAGGGAATTTCCTTTGATGATAACGGAACTGTCTGCGCCGGCACAGAATAAACCAACGCAGATGAGAAAACACGAAACAGCATGATAGAGGGAACATGAAAGCAGTTTTATTTGATTTGGATGGAACACTGATCGATTCCTTTGAGGGAATCGCAAAATCGGCACAGTATGCGCTGCGCAGCTTTGGAATCAATGAAGAGGACCTGGAGAAGCTCCGCCCGTTTGTGGGACCACCGCTCGTTGAATCCTTCCAGAAATTGTATGGGATGTCAAAGGAGCAGGCAGTTAAAGCTACGGAGATCTACCGGGAGCGGTACAGACCGATCGGTATTTTGGAATGCAGCCTGTATCCGGGGGTGGAGGAATGCATTCGGACACTCAAGTCAGAGGGCTACCTGATCGGAATGGCATCCTCCAAGCCGGAAGAGTTCTGCCGGAGGATATTGGAGCATTTCGGACTGCTCGCGCTTTTTGATGATGTTGTGGGAGCAACCTTTGACAGAAGAATCGACACAAAGGAGGAGGTATTAAATGAAGTCCTTCGAAGATGGAGCACTATCCCAAAGGATCAGATGTGCCTCATAGGGGACACCATGTTTGATCTTGTGGGAGCAAAGAAGATTGGAATCGACTGCATTGCAGTTTCCTATGGCTTTGGAGATGCTAAGGAGATGCTGCAAAGCGGCGCGATCGCGGTCTGCGACCGGATGGCAGATCTGCCGGAGCTGATTTCGAGTTTAAGCAGATAATGGAATAGTGACATGACAAAAAGAAGGCATAAAGCTGCATTCACGAATGTAAGCGCTGCCTTCTTTTATTTTTTACATGTTCTTTACAATCGTGCGTCCTCCTCTTTTACATTCCGCGTGTAAAGTAGTTTTTGGGATAAGGAAGTAAGACAAAGGAGGAAGAGATCATGAGCAGATTGTGGAATATGTGTGAGCACAAAACAAATGTCTTTCTTTTCTGGCATACATTGCTGGGAATACTGTATGGAATCTGCGTGTGGAGTGTTATAAGCCTGTTTGCATTAAAGAGTGTGATGTGGCTGTTGTGCTTTGCAGGATACGGTGCCTTTTTCGTCGGATTTCTTGGAGGAATCTGGTATATATGGCAGCACACAGGGAGAAAGCGTTTTTGGGATGAATAGCAGCAAGAAACAAAAAGAAATAAAAAATAAAGCACAGACCGCTCTGACAGCGGTGGAAGCCTCTGACAGCGGGAACACCGCAGAATGGGATACCTCCCTTTCCGTGCAGGAGCTCTGGCAGCTGCCGGAATTTCAGAAGGCGGGAAGCCTTGCAAGGAGCAAGGTACAGGAATATCTGCTGGAGCTTGATGTACGCTATCAGGCAAAGACGGGCAATTCATTTATCCGGCTGATCGAATCAAGGATGAAGTCACTGGAAAGCATCGAGCGCAAGCTGGAGCGCAAAGAGCTTGAGAAGAGCACAGAGAGTATGCTGACCAATCTGCATGACCTTTCCGGGGTGCGTGTGATCTGTTACGACATCAAGCAGATCTACTGGATCGCCAGAAGGATTGCGGATGACGGGCAGTATGAGATCATAAAGGTCAAGGACTATGTGCGCAAGCCGAAGCGTAACGGCTACGAGAGCTATCATGTGGTATGCAATGTCCCGGTGTCCGTAGATGGCAGGATGCATATCATGGAGGTCGAAATCCAGATCCGGACGATCCTCATGGATGCATGGGCATCGCTCGACACGAAGCTACGATATAAAAAGAAGGAACCGTTATCCGATGAGATGGAGCTTCAGATCCGCAAATATGCGAAGTGGAGCCGCAGGCTGGATAAAATGGTGCGCAATATTATGGAGCTTTCACAGGAGAATGACTTTGGCAGCTAGCCAAAGTCTTTTTTTGCTTTATAGGGAAAGAACGGATTTCTTTCATTTCGTTTTCACATAGTTTTTACAGACGGATGATTTTATACTTTACATTCGGTTGGTAGCATAAGCGATGTAAACAAAAAACAAAACAAGCAGAAAGAAAGCAGCTGTTTCATAGACAGACAGCTGTAAAAGAGGAAAATGTAATGAAAAATAAGTTTGTGAAAATGGTGGCAGCAGCAGCCTTATGTGGAATGGTTGCGGCAAGCATGGCAGGATGCCAGAGCAATGAAACAAATGACAGCACAAGTGACAGCACCACAGATGGAACAACCGATAGCAGCACAGCAGACAATAGTGCAGACAGCACGGCAGAGACAACAGATGCGTCAGAGCTGAGCGGAACCATCTCACTTGCAGGAAGCACTTCAATGGAAAAGGTGTGTGAAGCACTTTCTGAGGCTTTCATGGAGGAATACCCGAACATTACAGTAACTGTAGAATATACAGGCTCAGGTGCAGGTCTTGAGGCTCTTACCGCAGGAAGCGTAGACATCGGAAATTCTTCAAGAGCCCTGAAGGATGAAGAACTTGCAGCCGGCGCAGTACAGAATGTTGTAGCAATTGATGGAATCGCTGTAATTACTGATCCGGATAATACTGTGCTTGATATTACTGCAGATGATCTTACAAAGATCTATACCGGGGAATACACCAACTGGAGTGAGCTTGGCGGAGCAGATGAAGCGATTGTTGTAATCGGACGTGAAGCAGGCTCCGGTACAAGAGGAGCATTCGAGGAGCTGTTAGGCATTGAAGATGCATGTGCATATGCACAGGAGTTAGACAGCACAGGTGCCGTTCTTGCAAAGGTAGCATCCACACCGGGTGCAATCGGATATGTATCGCTTGATGTTGTAGATGATAGTGTAAACGCACTTTCGCTTGATGGCGTAGCTGCAACAGAGGAGAACATCTTAGCAGGTGGATATCTTCTTTCCCGTCCGTTCGTAATGGCAACAAAGGGTGAGATCGCTGACCAGAATGATCTGGTAAAGACTTGGTTTGACTTTGTCGCATCCGATGCAGGACAGACTGTAATCTCCAACGTCGGACTGATTCTTCCACAGTAAAAGGAGCAAAAGATGAACGAATACGCATCCATACGTAGCAAAGGCGTTTCCAAGTCAATCGTTGAACAGATTGCCAAGATATTTTTCCTGATTTGTGCCATTATTGCTATCCTTGCGGTTTGTTCCATCACAGTCTATATGTTTATGAAGGGAACCCCGGCATTGAAAAGCGTCGGGGTTACTGACTTGTTTTTCAAAACTGAATGGAAACCAACCGCAAGTGAACCGTCTTACGGAATTTTATATATTATTTTATCCTCTATCATAGGAACAGCAGCAGCGGTAGTCATCGGCGTTCCGATCGGACTGCTTACTGCTGTGTTCCTGACAGAAGTGTCGAATAAGAAGCTGGCAGCGATCGTGCAGCCGGCGGTTGAGCTTCTTGCAGCAATCCCTTCGGTAATCTATGGATTGCTCGGACTTATGCTATTAAATCCGGTTTTGTATAAGCTGGAGAAAATGATATTTAAGGGATCTGCGACCCATCAGTTTACCGGTGGAGCAGATCTGCTGGCAGCGGTGATCGTGCTTGCAATCATGATACTTCCGACTGTGATCAATATCAGCGCTTCTTCCATCCGCGCGGTGCCGGATTATTTGAGATCTGCATCACTCGCGCTTGGAGCGACTAAGATCCAGACTATTTTTAAGGTGACGATCCCGGCTGCAAAATCCGGAATCATGACAGGCGTGGTGCTTGGTATCGGAAGGGCACTCGGAGAGGCAATGGCGATCAACATGGTGGCAGGAGGAGCAGTCAACTTCCCGCTGCCGTTTAATTCCGTCCGCTTCCTTACAACACAGATCGTCAGCGAGATGGGATATGCCGGAGGCGTCCACAGACAGGTATTGTTTACGGTTGGACTGGTTCTCTACATATTTATCATGATCGTTAACTTCATATTGCTGAAGATGAAGAAGAAAGGAGAGAAGGACCTTGCATAATACAGCTGTAAACACAGGAACATCCCTCCAGAAGAGCAAGCGGCATCCGGGCGATGTGGCATGGTACAGCCTGATCTATATCTGCGCAGTATTTTCCGTTATCCTGCTTGCAACCATTATTTTGTACGTCTGTGCAAAAGGAATCGGGGCAGTCAACTGGAGCTTCCTTACCTCGGTAACCTCCGTGCTCCGCGGTACGGTGGGAATCGCCGGAAATATCGTAAATACACTATATATCATTGTTATCACGATGGTGATCGCAACGCCGATCGGAGTCGGCGCAGCCGTATATCTGAATGAGTATGCTAAGCCGGGCAAGCTGGTCACGGTCATCGAATTTGCAACGGAGACACTTGCCGGAATCCCGTCCATTATTTTTGGATTGTTTGGAAGCCTGTTCTTTGGAGTGACATTAAAGCTGGGCTATTCACTGCTGACCGGTTCATTTACCTTGATCCTGATGGTACTGCCTCTGATAACGAGAAACACCCAGGAAGCATTAAAGACAGTTCCGGACAGCTACCGCAATGGTGCGATCGGTCTTGGCACCGGAAAATGGTATATGATACGGACGATTCTTCTGCCGTCTGCGATGCCGGGAATCATAACAGGAGCAATCCTTGCGATCGGACGTATCGTAGGCGAATCCGCAGCACTTCTGTTCACGGCAGGAAGTGCAAAGCTTTTGCCGAAGGCTCTTGACGGGTATCTGAAGAAACCGATGCAGTCCGGTGGAACACTTACGATTCAGCTGTACTTAAGCGCAACGAGTGAGGGAGACTTTACTACTGCATTTGGTATCGCGGTTGTTCTTCTTGTAATTGTGCTTCTTATCAATTTTGCAACCAAGCGTCTTGCTGCAAAATTTGATGTACACCGCATCGATTAAGCAACAGAAAGTAGGTAAACATATATGAGTGAAATTGCATTTACAGTAAAAGATCTGCACCTGTATTACGGTGATAACCACGCGCTTAAGGGCGTGAATATGCAGATCAGGAAAAACACCGTCACAGCATTTATCGGACCATCGGGGTGTGGAAAATCCACCTTCTTAAAGACCCTTAACCGGATGAATGATCTGGTGGACAATGTACGTATTGAAGGAACCGTTCTTCTTGACGGTGAGGATATCTACGCTGAGGGCGTTGATACAACGATCCTCAGAAAGAAGGTCGGAATGGTTTTCCAGCAGCCAAATCCGTTTCCGATGAGCATCTATGACAATATCGCGTATGGACCGAGAGTACACGGAATCAAGGATAAGCGTAAGCTTGATGAGATCGTGGAGGAGAGTCTGCGCGGAGCAGCGATCTTCGATGAAGTCAAGGATCGCCTGAAAAAGTCTGCACTCGGTCTGTCCGGTGGACAGCAGCAGAGAATCTGCATCGCGCGTGCACTTGCAGTTCAGCCGGAGGTGCTTTTGATGGATGAGCCGACCTCGGCACTTGATCCGATATCCACCTCCAAGATCGAGGATCTGATGGAAGAACTCAAGAAAAAGTATACGGTAGTCGTGGTTACACATAATATGCAGCAGGCAGTCCGTGTTTCCGATGACACCGCATTTTTTCTGGTAGGAGAGATGGTGGAGTTTGGGGAGACCAAGAATTTATTTGCATATCCGAGGGATAAGAGAACAGAAGATTATATCACAGGGAGGTTTGGTTAATGAGATCCAAATTCGACGAGCAGCTTAATCAGCTCAATGAGGAAATGATGCGGATGGGAACCATGATCGAGGATTCCATTGAGAAGGCGATTGATGCGTTAGTCAACCAGAATGTAGCACTTGCAGAAGAAATCATGGCGAAGGATGAGGAGATCGACCGCCAACAGAAGAAGATCGAGAGCATCTGCTTTAACCTTCTGATGCAGCAGCAGCCGGTAGCGCGCGACCTGCGCACCATCTCAGCAGCAATGAAGATGGTTACGGATATGGAGCGTATCGGGGATCATGCAGCAGATATTTCGGAGATTACCGTCATGCTTGGAAATCAGCCGTATCCATTTACGCTTGATTTGATCAAGAAGATGGCGACGGAGACCATGATCATGCTGATCCGCAGCATTGAGGCATACGTTGAGAAAGATATCGAGAAAGCACAGTCGGTAATAAAGCATGATGACATCATCGATGCGTTGTTTGACGAGGTAAAGCAGAAGCTGATCACCCTCATCCATGAAGCTCCGGACAACGGCGAGCAGGCGACAGATTTCTTGATGATCGCCAAGTATTTTGAGCGTATCGGAGATCATGCGACGAACATTTCCGAGTGGGTTATCTTTGCATTTAGTGCTCAGACAGAGAATTAAATATGTAAATGATGCTGATTTTACATAGATTTTACATAAATGTCCATGTAGATTTTACATACGGTTTGTAATATGAAAAATGTGAAAAATAAAAGAAAAGTATGTAAAGATTAAGAAGGAGAATATATGGACATTTTTGGTGTACTTACGTTAATCGGCGGTCTTGCAATGTTTCTGTTTGGAATGAATGTCATGGGAGATGGGCTGGCAAAGCTTTCCGGTGGCAAAATGGAACAGATTTTGGAAAAATTGACGAAAAAGCGTATCATGGCGGTATTGCTCGGTGCAGCAGTTACTGCAGTGATCCAGTCATCCTCTGCAACGACCGTTATGGTAGTAGGCTTTGTGAATTCCGGCATCATGCAGCTTTCACAGGCAGTCGGGATCATTATGGGCGCGAATATCGGAACGACCGTAACCTCCTGGCTGCTTTCTTTGACCGGAATTGAGAGCGCCAATGTGTGGGTGCAGCTCTTGAAGCCGTCATCCTTTTCACCAATCCTTGCGGCAATCGGTATTATTTTTACGATGACCGAGAAGGAGAACACGAAAAAGCGTGAGATCGGAAGCATCCTGTTAGGCTTTGCGGTGCTGATGTTCGGAATGGAGACGATGAGTGGCGCGGTTGCACCGCTTGCAGACAATGAGCGGTTTACCGGAATCCTTACCGCATTTTCCAACCCGATCCTTGGAATGCTCGCAGGAACAGCTCTCACGGCAATCATACAGAGCTCTTCCGCATCGGTTGGAATCCTGCAGGCACTGTGCGTTACCGGTGCGGTAAGCTATGCAACGGCACTCCCGATCATCATGGGACAGAATATAGGAACCTGTGTGACAGCAATCATTTCCTCGATCGGAGCGAGCAAGAATGCAAAACGCGCATCTATGGTGCATCTGTTTTTCAACCTGATCGGAACGACACTTTTTATGATTGTTTTTTATACGCTTAACAGCTTTGTACACTTTGCGTTTCTGGGAGAGTCCGCCAGTGCTGCGGGCATTGCAGTAATCCACAGTCTATTCAACATCGGCTGTACGATCGTGCTGTTTCCGTTTGCAAAGCAGCTGGAAAAGCTCGCTGCGCTTTCTATTCCTGAGCATATCGGAAATCATACGGAGGAGAAAGCAGAGAGTGCCCCGATACTGGATGAACGTTTTCTGGAGCAGCCGGGATTTGCGATCGAGCTGTGCAAGAATGCAGCGATAGATATGGGCTACAAGGCAAAGGATGCGATTTCGCTTGCACTTGACTGCATACAGGGTTATTCTAAGGAAAAGCGGGATCAGGTGATTGCTCTTGAGCAGGAGATCGATCATTACGAGGATGTGATCGGAAGCTATCTGGTCAAGCTAAGCAGCAAGGATCTGTCACAGAGGGACAGCCGGACGCTATCGGTTCTTTTACACTGCATCAGCGATTATGAGCGTATCTCAGATCATGCGATCAACATCACGGATTCGATTGACGAGATGAGAGAACGCAATCTGAAATTCTCAGATCGGGCGCAGGAGGAGCTTGGCGTTTATGTGAATGCGGTCAACGACATTGTTGACCAGACGGTAGATCTGTTTAAGCGGTGGGATATTGACGCTGCAAGGCACATTGAACCATTGGAGCAGGTCATTGACGAATTGAACCTGCAGCTCCGCCAACGTCATATCAAGCGTCTGCGCAAGGGTAAATGTACGATCGAGCTTGGACTGATCCTGGAGGATATCATAAGGAATATGGAGAGGGTCGCAGACCACTGCTCCAATGTCGCAGTATGTTTGATCGAGGTTAGTGTGGATGAATTTGATACCCATGAATATCTCGAAGAACTGACAACAGAAGAGAACTATGCATTTCATCAGGAAGTGGAGGTACTCAAGGCGAAGTATCCGCTTCCGGAAAAAATAAAAAAAGAAAAGAGTAGATAAAGATGGCACTTGTATATATCGTTGAGGATGATGAGAGTATCCGTGAAATTGAGACGATTGCATTAAAGAACAGCAATTATATGGTGTACGCATTTGAAAAGGCAAAGGACTTTTACCGCAAGCTAGATGAAATCGTGCCGGATCTTGTGCTGCTTGATGTCATGCTCCCGGACGAAAATGGATATGATATTGTAAAGAGGCTGCGCAAAAACCCGATGACAAAGCGTCTGCCGATCATTATGGTAACAGCAAAATCAACCGAGATGGATATGATCAAGGGGCTGGATGATGGTGCAGACGATTATATTAAGAAGCCATTTTCCGTTATGGAGCTGATCACAAGGGTAAAGGCGCTGCTTAGGAGAACTGAGGGTGAGGAGGTCAAGTTTCATGTGCTGGACAATATCATGATGGATCATGAACGTCACATGGTATATGTATCCGAGAAGCCGGTGGAGCTTACCTTTAAGGAGTATGAGCTTTTGCGTTTTCTGATGACGAACCAGAATGTGGTATTGTCTCGTGAGTCGATCATGCGCCATGTATGGGGAACAGACTTCGAGGGTGAATCGAGAACTGTGGATGTACATATCAAGACCTTACGCCAGAAGCTTGGTGAGGGCGGCAATCACATCCGCACCGTGCGCAATGTCGGATATGTGATCGAATAGTGACACCGGACCAAATCACAGCAAACAGACAGGAAGCTTAGATACTATGAGGAAAAAGATCAATTCAAGGCTGGTCGCGATTGCCGTACTTGCTGTCCTGGCGACAGCACTCAGCATTACCATGCTTTATTACGGACTCTTTCAAAGGCAGGTTCAGTCGGATCTGCAGATGTGTGCGGAGGCTCTCCGCGATACCGGGATCTTCCGGAAGGAGAATCAGCAGACGATCCTTGCAAATTATGCAAACAGCCAGCTGCAGCAGAGCTCGGAGCCGGATCTGCGTATCACCTGGGTGGATTCCGATGGCACAGTTCTCTATGACAAGGATACGAATGCCTCAAAGATGGAGAATCATGCTGACCGTCCTGAAATCCATGACGCATTTGCAAATGGCACCGGGTCAAGTGTCCGGGAGTCAAATACGATGAACATGAGTACCTTTTACTATGCAATACGGTTGGAGGATGGAACGGTTCTTCGCGTGTCTACAGAGGCACGGAGCATGATGAGCGTGTTTGTGACAGTTGCACCGACGATTGCCCTAATCCTTGCCTCGATCATCGTTGTGTGTGTACTTCTGGCACATCTGCTGACCAAGCAGCTATTGCATCCGATCGAGAAAATGGCACAGAATTTGGAGGACACCTCCACCGGGGCGGAATATAAGGAGCTGGTTCCGTTTATGAACACCATACGGATGCAGCATGAGAATATCCTTGCAGCGGCGAAAAGCCGTCAGGATTTTACCGCGAATGTCTCCCATGAGCTAAAAACACCTCTTACTGCAATCTCCGGATATGCGGAGCTGATTGAAAACCATATGGTGGATGTATCGCAGGAAGAGCATATAGCGCAGGAAATCCGCAGAAATGCCGACCGTCTGGTGACACTTATCAATGATATCATCCGGCTGTCGGAGCTGGACCACAGCCAGGAACAGCAGGGCTTTGAGATGCTGGATCTGTATGCGGTTGCCTCAGAGTGTACGGAGGCACTTGCGATGAACGCACAGAAGCGCAATATCAGTCTTACGCTTACCGGATCAACCTGTATGGTACGTGCCAACCGGGAGATGATGCATGAGCTTGTGGATAATCTTTGCCAGAATGCGATCCGCTACAACAATGAGGGCGGATATGTGCATGTGACGATTCAGGGAGAGAACCAAAAGCCGACGCTGATCGTGCAGGACAACGGCATCGGCATTCCAAAGAACCAGCAGGAGCGTGTATTTGAGCGCTTCTACCGCGTGGACAAGAGCCGTTCACGTGAGACCGGGGGAACCGGACTTGGGCTTGCGATCGTAAAGCACATCGTGGAGCTGCACGATGCGAAGCTTTTTCTGGAGAGCGAGGTTGGAAAGGGAACAACGATCCGTGTGGAATTTTAACTTCATAAAATAATTGCTTTTCTGGACGACAGTACTTTACGGGAGGTGCTGTCGTCTTTTGTTTTGTGTATCGAGTCATAATGTGGTCTTAAAGCTGTTCACGCATCGGTGGAAAAGGAAAAATGCGGCAAATATTTGAACTTCCGGACAATCCGAGCTATAATAAATGGGTATGCCAATCAATCGGTAAAAGAGGGCAGCAGGAAAGGACAATTACACATGAAACTTAGAAGAGCAGAGATCAGCGACATCGGACGCATTACAGAGCTTTTATATCAGGTACACAAGGTGCATTCGGACGGCAGACCGGATATTTTCCGGCCGGGTGCAAAGAAATACACAGAGGGCGAACTTTTGGAGATCATTTCGGACGACACCAGACCGGTGTATGTGGCAGAGAATGACAATGGTGTTGTGGACGGCTATGCATTCTGCCTGCTTCAGGAAGTGAAGGATGACAAGAGCTGTCAGGATATGAGGACGCTCTACATTGACGATCTGTGCGTGGATGAAAAGAGTAGGGGAACGCACATCGGCTCCGCTTTGTACCACTATGTATGTGAGGAGGCACAAAGATTAGGTTGCTATCACATCACCCTCAACGTATGGGAGCTCAATCCATCCGCAAGAGGGTTCTATGAGGCGATGGGACTTAAGCCGCTTAAGACAACACTGGAGCATATTTTGTAATCACGGGTATCTGTGGGAGAATTATGGAAAAGAGCGCAGCAACTTTTTTGAGAATCTATGCGATGACGCACAAAGCGTTTGCGGTTCCACCGGATACGATGTATGTACCGCTTCAGGTGGGAAGCACGGTTCATCCGACGCTCGGATATCTGCGGGACGATACCGGGGACAATATCTCGGATCAAAACTGCTATTACAGTGAACTGACCGGGCTGTACTGGGTATGGAAGAATGTCACGGATGTAGAGTATGTAGGCACCTGCCATTACAGACGATATCTTATTGATGAACAGGAGCGGATCTTCACGGAGCAGCAGTACCGAGCACTCCTACGGGAGTATGATCTGATCACGACGCGCAAGGTGCATCTGAACAATTCCTATCATTTCGGCTTTGCAGCGAACCATAACATAAAGGCGCTTGATATGACCGGGGAGGTCATATGGGAGCTGTACCCGGAATACTATGAGACGTTTGTGCGGCTGGTCAACGGACCGGACACCTACTTTGGCAATATGTTTGTGACCTCGAAGCGGTACTATGATGCCTATTGCCGGTGGCTGTTTTCCATTTTCTTTGAAGTTGCAAAGCTGATCGACCTCGACACGGATGAGGATTCCTACCACAAGCGCGTGTTCGGCTTTATATCGGAATTTCTGCTTTTGGTGTGGGTGACGGTCAACAAATTGTCCGTTTACGAATGCAAGGTCGGAATGCTTGGCGAGAAGGTGGAGACGCGAGAGATAAAAGAACGCCTCACAGAGTATTTTGCGGCGGAGAACATTGCCGGAGCGAAGGAGTATTTTATGAGGAGGCACGCCGAGCGACCGGATGTACTGATGGAGGCATCGGACATAACCGGGGAGCTGCGGCTGGCAATGCAGGTGATCGCGACGGCGGACGAGGAGAAGCGGCGCGGAGAGACAAATATCCTGCAGAAGGAACACGATTTTAAAAAATTGATGCAATTATTTACAAGGATCAACCACATTGCGGCGGGAGACTGCCCGCGGGAGGATGATCCCTTGATCTCGGATACGGCGTTAGAGATCGCACGGCTGATCCGACCATCCGACCGACAATCATAGAGAAGAAGGACACGAAGGAGAACTGACATGGTAAATCCGGCAGCAATAATGAAACTGATGGGAGCAAAGAATCAGTTTGAAAAGACACATCCAAAGTTTGCGGCATTTTTTCAGACCGTTCTGACGCAGGGCGTTGAGGAGGGCAGCGTGATCGAGATCACCGTCACAAAGCCGGACGGAACCCCGACGACCGCGAACATGCGGGTACAAAGATCCGACATAGAGCTTGTACAGGGACTAAAGGATCTGGCGGCAAACCAGCGGTAGAAAAAAGCTGAAAGGCTCACACCGCGCCCGGACGGATGAACCGATTCGGCGCGCCTAAAAGAGAAAGGAGAGCGCAGCGGGCAACAATGCTTTGTCTGCTGCTTGAAATAAGATATGTATCAGGAAATAGCACAACTTTTGATGTACGGAGATCTGGAAAAGGACAGCATCTTATATCAGCTTGGAGAACTGTTTGGAAAATACGAGAGCGGCACCTACAACCGCACAGAGCTGGTGCGCGACATCAATACACAGGTAAAGCATCTGTTAAAGGTGGCAACGGATTACGGCTTTGACGATAATCTGTGGCACAATTACCTTACCTTTTTCCTCATGATGAGCGAGAATCCGTTCTCACTGACCTGCGAGAAGGTAGGAGCAAGCGATGGAACGGTAAATGAGCTTGTGGAGAATGACTTCAGGATCATAAAGGCGCTGTTTGACTATGATTTCGCGCCGATCGAGCATGACCTTGGAATCAACTGCTTCAGCAGACTGTCCGATTATCATGCGATCCACAAGAAGGAGCTGATGTACAATAAGAACGTCAGCGAGAAGGTGCGCGCACTCAGCAGACAGCTTGAGGCGGCGAAGGACGAGAAGGAGTTCTTTCAGGCGGTAACCGGATTTTACAAGGCTTACGGTGTCGGAATGTTTGGTCTTAACAAGGCGTTCCGCATTGATGAGAGGGCAGATGGAGGAATCCGTTTCCGCGCGATCAACAATATGGATGCCGTGCTGTTAGACGACTTGATCGGATACGAGATCCAGAAGCAGAAGCTGATCGAGAATACGGAGGCGTTTGTGCAAGGCAAAAAGGCGAACAACGTGCTTTTGTTTGGCGACAGCGGCACCGGAAAGTCAACCAGCATCAAGGCGATCGTCAACCAGTATTATGATGACGGACTGCGCATGATCGAGATCTACAAGCACCAGTTCAAGCATCTTTCCTCCATTATCGCAGAGATCAAGAATCGCAATTACCGGTTCATTATCTACATGGATGATCTCTCCTTTGAGGAGCATGAGATCGAGTACAAATTCCTAAAGGCGGTCATCGAGGGCGGCGTTGAGACGCGCCCAGACAATATTCTGATCTATGCGACGTCAAACCGCAGACATCTGATCAAGGAAAGCTGGAATGACCGCAACGACCAGGATAACACCAACGACAAGCATCATTCCGACACGATCGAGGAGAAGCTCTCCTTAGTCAACCGTTTCGGTGTGACGATCAGCTACTCCAAGCCGACGCAGAAGGAATATTTTGCGATCGTGACCAATCTGGCACACCGTGCGGGTATTACAATGTCCGATGAGGAGCTTTGTGCCGGAGCCAACCGTTGGGAGCTAAGCCACGGCGGAATCTCCGGACGGACGGCACAGCAATATATCAATTATCTTCTCGGTGCGGATGAGATATAGTGTGACCGCCCGCGGGAAGCGATATCGATAGAAAGACAAGAGGTTTATTTATGTTATACCAGATCAGCAATGGCGCTGTCGCATTTGCCGATGACGTTATATTGCATGACATTTACTTTGAGATAAGAAACAATGAGAAGATCGCAGTTGTCGGACGAAACGGCTGTGGAAAGACGACGCTGCTCAAATTGATTTCCGGGGAAGTGGAGCTGGAAAAGTGGGATGGGGAGGAATCCTCCATCGCCAAGGCGGGCAACCCGGAGATCGGTTATTTAAAGCAGATTGCATTTGAAGATCCGGATATCACCCTTGAGGAAGAGATCCGCAAGGTATTTGCGCCGATGATCCGCCGCAAGGAGGAGCTTGAGCGCGCCGCTGCGGAGCTTGAGCACGATTATTCCGATGAAAAGGTACAGCGCTACACTGCGATGGAGGAGGCGTTCAAGGAGGACGGCGGATATTACTTCGAGAAGGAATACGAAGTGCTGATCCGCAAGTTCGGTTTCTCCGAGGAGGAGCGAAAGAAGCCGCTACGCGATTTTTCCGGTGGACAGCAGACCAAGATCGCATTCATCAAGCTGCTCCTCTCCAAGCCGGATATCCTGCTTTTGGACGAGCCGACCAACCATCTGGATGTCACGACCATCGAATGGCTTGAAGGATATTTGAAATCATACCCGAAGGCTGTCGTTGTCGTATCCCATGACCGTATGTTCCTCGACAATGTGGTTGATGTGGTCTATGAGATCGAATACGGAACCGCAAAGCGCTATCCGGGTAACTATACTGCTTTTGTGGCGCGCAAAAAGGAAAATTACGAGAAGCAGATGAAGGATCACATTGCGCAGCAGAAGGAAATCGAGCGCCTGCAGCACATGGTAGACCGCTTTAAGAACAAGCCGACGAAGGTTTCCATGGCAAGATCCAAGCAGAAAGCGATCGAGCACATGGTGATCATTGAGGCTCCGGACAAGTACGATAACAAGACGTTCCACGCCAATTTCCAGCCGGAGGTTGAGACCGGCAATGATGTGCTTTCCGTAAGCAATCTTGCAATCGGATATGACCATGTACTCTCGACCGTCTCCCTCAACCTAAAGAAGGGCGAGAAGCTTGGAATCCTCGGCGGCAACGGACTTGGAAAGTCCACGTTCCTAAAGACGATCGTTAACAAGATACCGCCTTTGGGAGGGGAGTATCACTACGGAACGAATGTCCGCATCGGATATTTTGACCAGCAGATGGCGATGTATTCGAGCAGCAAGACGGTGCTTGCAGATTATTGGGATGAATTCCCGAACCTGACGGAGACGGAGGTGCGCAATGCACTCGGTGCTTTCCTGTTCAGTGGCGAGGATGTATTTAAGAATATTGATATGCTCTCCGGTGGGGAGAAGGTGCGTCTGGCACTCTGTAAGATCTTAAAGAGACGCCCGAACGTCCTGATCCTCGATGAGCCGACCAACCACATGGATATTGTCGGCAAAGAGACGCTGGAATCCATGCTGAAGGATTTTAAGGGAACACTGATCTTTGTATCCCACGACCGATATTTTGTGAAGAAGGTTGCAGATAAGCTGCTGGTGTTCGAGGATGGCACGACGAATATGTACCAGTTCGGTTATGCAGAGTATCAGGAAAAGCTCGACCGCGAGACGGAGGAGTCTTTAAACGGCTATAAGAGCAATCCGGTGCTGGGTGGTGCGATCAGCCAGAACGGTGCAGCTGGCGGAAAAACTGATAAGGCGGCTGCTGCAAACAGCGTGGAAGCGCCTGCAAAGGGATATTACAATCCGGGCAAGGAGCGTTCCAAGCTGGAGAAAAAGGTACAGCGTGCGGAGGAAGAACTGGCGGAGAAGGAAAGCCGCCTGGATGAACTGAAAGCGGAACTTCTGCGCCCGGAATACCAGTCCAGCTATTCCAAGCTGACTGAGATCCAGAAGGAGATCGATGCGATGGAGGAGGAGATTGCGCAGGATATGGAGACATGGGAAGAGCTGTCCTCCCAGTTGGAAGCCCTGCAATAATAGGGATAATTCGAAAAATAGTTTGACAATTTTAAAAATTATATAAAATTGAACAAAAACAGATTGCTTTTTTGTGCAGTTGTGATATAATCTTCTCATAAGCAACTTACATACCATTACATCATGTGAGACGCTTGAATTTATAGTAAAGGGGTTGTGGACATCATGAGAATTACAATTACTGGAAGAAACATTGAACTTACCGATGGACTCAAGGGGGCTGTTGAGGAGAAGCTTTCTAAGCTGGAGAAATACTTTACTCCCGACACAGATGTCTATGTTACACTTAGTGTAGAGAAGGAACGTCAAAAGATTGAAGTAACTATTCCTGTCAAGGGACACATCATTCGTTCCGAGCAGGTCAGCAATGATATGTATGTATCTATCGATCTGGTTGAGGAGATCATCGAGAGACAGCTTAGAAAGTACCGCACGAAGCTGGTCGCTAAGAAGCAGTCTCCGGAAGCATATTTCCAGCCGGAATTTATCGAGGCTGAGGATGATACCGATGAGGCAATCAAGATCGTCCGTACCAAGAAGTTCGGTATGAAGCCGATGTACCCGGAGGATGCATGCATCCAGATGGAATTATCTGGACATGATTTCTTCGTATTCCGCAATGCAGAGACTGACGAGGTCAATGTGGTATACAAGAGAAAGGGCAATACCTTCGGTCTGATCGAGCCGGAGTGCTAAGAACAAGATAATAAGTTGAACTAACAAAACGCCAAGTCATTAGACTTGGCGTTTTCTTTAAATATCCTTATTCATTCGTGGTGCCTAAGCTCCAGTCCATTCCATTCTCTGACCGGTACACCGAAGACTCTCTGCCGTCAGGCAGTACCTTGGAAACAGTGAGTGTCCATTGCCCGTTTTCCCACTCAATATGATCTCCCTCGACATAGGAGATCGCTTCCTCGCTAAAATCATCTACCGTAAGAGCGTTCCAGCTGTTTCCGCCGTCTACCGTCTGATAGGCATACTGGTCGTAACCATGATAATCTGTGGTTATGATCCCGGTGCTTTCATCGGAAAAAGCCATATCCGTAGGATAGTTGTGGATATCCGGCTTGGCTGCAAGCTCGTAGCTATTCCATCCATCGGTCGTCTTAAAGAGGTATTTTGACATCTGCGAGAGACCGGGACTGCTACAACACAGAATATAGCCGGTATCTGCATCGACCATACTGATGAATGCGCAGTTGACATCACAGTATTCCCGGAATGCAAGTGCATGTTCTTCCACGACATCGGTTCCCCTTGTCTGTACGATGCGAAGCGCCTCGCCGTCCTTGGCATAATAGATGAGCCAGTTATCCTCACCGAGCGCACAGGAATCGCTCCAGCCATCGGCGGAATTTTCTGCCTTACTTAAGACCTCATCATAGCGTGAGAGGGACTCGGATGCGCTCTCCGTCGGTGCGCTATCTGTATCATCCGGCTGATTTGCAGAACAGCCGACAGCCACCGATACGGTCAGCAGCGCCAGCAGGCAGTATAATCTTTTTTTCATTCTACCAAGCTCCTATTGAGTTTATATCATTGGCTACATTCTCATCAAAAGAAATGCCTTCTAAAGTAACTGTGCCTGTTTGATGGATGTCCCAATCGCTGAAAACTGTTCCACCTCCCCAACTAGGAGACATGGATAACCATGTTTTATTTACAATTCCAGCTTCTTTTAGCGTTTTACAAACTAAAGAAGAACCGTATACTCCTAATTGATATCCGGCTGAAGATATACAAGACTTTAATTCTGTAAAATGATTTTTTATCTGGTTATTTATTTGTGTTAATGATGCATCATAATCTACGGCAAAGTATATTGTTGAGGATAATGGCTGTCCTAAGGCTCGAGCTTGACTAATCGCATCATTAGCATCTTGACTTGCAATAGCTTTTGAAAATTTATCGTAGGAATCATGCCTATTTTGATAAACCATTATTCGTTTAAGACTTGCATTTCCTATTGCAGCAGATTCAGCAGTTGTTATTCTTTTGGAATTACCTTGGACAGAGTAATATCTACATACAAACTTATATGTATTACCCTGCAAAACATTTACAATAGAAGAAACATTAGATACTGTATCAACGCCTTTTACCATATTTACCTTATCGTATATCAACGTCTACATGTATAATGCCATAATAAGAAATATTTATACAAATGTCAATAAAAACAGAAAAAAATAATAAAAAAAATAAGAAAAACGACAATTCTACAAAAATAAAATGCTGATTATTATATATTTTGTGATTTAGGTAGTCAACACAATTAAAAAAGCTGCTCAAATCGGCGTGTACAACCTATTGACGTCCGACAAACTTCAAGTAGCTTTTATCGTTCTCCCTATTTAAGTCAGTATTGCGGCTAATGGGGTGCATATGCTATGAATGAATGCTTGCAATATTCAAATTTTAACATACTGTGTTTACATAAAACGCTACTACATCCAAAAATATCTGTTACCAAATTTGTCTGCCATTCAAATATCATCAATGCAGATTTTTCTTTCAGGTCAATCCAAAACTTGATACACTTGTGTTCGACGCAATATGTACCAACATGTGTATGTGATTGGGTACTAGAATTATCTCTTATAAGCACATAAGTGCTTTAAAATATTTCTTATGGTAACTTTTAATTGACTGTAAATAAATCTTGGTCTAGTGGATGGTTTATAGTTTCACTTGTATTCATTTCTTTATCGAAAGACTTGTTATCAATATGGTAAAGCGCATAATACAAAAAAGGTTACAGCATCATGCTGTAACCTTTAAGCAGTCCGTACGGGAATCGAACCCGTGTTTCCGCCGTGAGAGGGCGGCGTCTTAACCGCTTGACCAACGAACCGTTTATTAGAATACCATACGGATCGCAGAAAAGCAAGAAAAACTTCGTTGTAATTATGCACAAAAAATACTTTCAAATTTTGTGAAGTTTGTGCACACTTATTTGAGGAATCATGATACTATAATTCACGTAAAAACCCCCCAATACATTATATAGTTTTTGCTATACCCCATAGTAAAAATACCTTCTCCTAAAAAGACAGCGTTCGCAGCTGTCTTTTTTACTATGTATAAATGCAAAATACTCTTACTTCCCTATTATAAAATCTATAACGTTTTTGCGTGCTCCCCTTTTGAGAAAAGCGATTCCACAAGAATTGTAGAAATTCTTTTCAACCATTCCGGCGGTGATAGGGTTATGTCTTATATCAGCTTTGACACTCCCAGCCCGACTGTCCGTGGCAGAAAGACTTGCACTCAAACTTTTTAGTTCTTCTAGGCGGGCGTTTTTGTGAAGTTGATATTA
>CAVDTR010000029.1:0-39663 GCA_963612015.1 Lachnospiraceae bacterium
ACATTTGCTGGTAAGTGTTTTCTTTAAATGACATAGAGATTACCTTCTTTTCCAAACCATTCTGTGGCTTTGATACCTCTATTATACAGCAAGTAAACCATTTAGGCTTGTATTTACTACAAAATATATGAACTTTTCAAGGCACTATAGAGGAGCTTTTGACCCCAACACCATAATATGGAATTTGGAACAATTAGGAATGGGTGGTTGGTGCTCCAAAAGGAACGTCCCCACGAAAGGAACAGCATGTATACAATACTCACAGCAATCGTCTTATTTTTCTGCTGGTTGTTTAGTTTCAGAAACGGAATATTTGGCTCAGATATATGGGCTTTATAGTCCGGTGAGTTTGAGCTCGTATCTGTTTCCGTCGGTCAAGATGGGAACATACATTATGGTTTCCATGGTCGTAAGCCTGATCGCGGCGGTACTGCTTGTGCCGACCGCGTATGTTCTTTTGGGCGCCAGATCGTCAGGTGCCAAAGCTGTGGTATCATTGGGAAAATTGTTTTCCCGCATATAAATATCGGCGAATTTTTGTATAGCCCTTATGGAATCGGGCTGGCGGCACTTGTGATCATCGTACTTACCGCAGGGCTTTTTGTACAACAATACCAATCCGACGAATGTTGCGCCAAAGTATTACGGGCAGGTTACGGACAAGACGAACCGAGAGGTGATCAATAAGATTGCGAAAGAAGAAAATGGCTTTTTCCGGATTATCAGAATTTCCGGACACAGACGTTTCAGGTCGAACAGCCCTGCCGGAATATTCTGATGCAGGCGCAGTACGATACACTACAATTTCCATATAACCAGCTTGCATTTTTGCCGCACGCGGTGGTAGTGAGAAAGAGGCAGACAATACAGATACCGCGTTTCTTGACACCGGCTTAAAAAAGATACCGGTAAATATCCAAGTGGATGCGACGGCGGATAGAGGATATCTTATTACCCTTATGACAAGAATTTTGAGGTGTTTGTCGATGGAGAACGTGCTGCCTATGAAAAGGTAAATACGGCGTTTCTCGGACTGAAGATGGATAAGGGAAAGCATGATGTGACGATCACATATCACGCGCCGGGCGTTCTAGTTGGGAAAATCTTAAGCGTACTGGGCTTGATACTTGGTGTGCTGGCGCATTTTGTGATTTTTCATAAATAGCGTCGCAACTTATTTTGATAGCATCAATCATTGTATTCTATACATAATTACGCTAAAATGATACTGACGAAAGTGGCATAGATATTTATGGTGTTATCTAAAGCTAAAGCACCGGAATAAGATTAAGTATGTATGGGAAGCGGCGGCTGTGAAGAAAAGAGGATATGTGATTAACTACATATTGCTGTTGGTATGTATTCTTACATCGCTCAATCATGTGGAAAGCTATAAGACAATGGTTGGGCAGGTGTCTTATTTTGATGCGCAGAGCAAAGCCGAACTGACTTATGTGACATCGATCACCACGCAAGAACACGGCAAGGAACCCCTGACCACCACTTTGCAGGCGGAAGCCCATGCTGTTGCAAACAGCATGGGTGTGTTGAGCCGTGACAATGCCGCAAGCGTTGACTACGCAGCGGCGACAGCAAGCAATTCCCGCGCGGACTATCTAAAGACGATAGGCTATATTACGAGTGCGGATGCATGTACGGCGGAGATGCTGGAGAGCGCTCGCTCAAATCTGCTGAACCGGGCTTCTGTGGTCAGACAGAACGAGATCCGGGAGAAGGATGGAGCGCCGTCAGAATCGCTAAAAACCGAAGGCGCGCTGCAAAATTCAAATCAATTCTATACATTTGCCAATCTGTGCGCAAAGATAATCGGCACGGATACGGCAGGTGTCATACGTTTTATTCACAACAAGGATGGAAAAAAGGAAATCTGATATCGGTTGATCGAGACTGCCCGTGGAGACATGGGTTTATTTGTGTACATAAAAACTGATATTGGAGGAATTAAAATGGTACAGAATATAATTGTTGGAGTGTTGTTTGCAGCGATGATTGGAGCAGGAGCATTTGGCTGGTGGCTGGAAAACGGAAAAGATAAACCGGAGGAGAAGAAGGCAGGGGAGGACGAAAACGACAAGGCGTAAGAACCGCCGTGCATGAACAAGCACAAAGGAATAAGCCAATTCCGTGTGTGAACATAATTACCGCGACATAAGCAAAACCTCGTGAAAATGAGAAAATGTGCATAATAATATCACTTATCCGCTTTTTGTGGTAAAATATAGTCCATAAGGTGACAATTCTGCCGGGAACATTGGAAGGAGTATAGGATGCAATACAGGAATGACAAATATGGTAATCCGATATCAATCTTGGGATTTGGCTGCATGCGTTTTACGCAGACTGCCGGCAAGATCGATCTTGCAAAAGCGGAACGGGAGATCATGGAGGCATACAATTCCGGCGTGACGTACTATGATACGGCATATATATATCCGGGAAGCGAAGCCGCTGTGGGGGAGATACTGGAGCGGAACGGAATCCGGGAGAAGGTAAAAATTGCGACGAAGCTGCCGCACTATCTTTTAAAAAAAGCGGGAGATATGGATCGCTACTTTAATGAACAGTTAAAGCGGCTGCGCACCGATTATGTGGATTACTACCTTATGCACATGCTCACGGACGTTAAGACCTGGCAGCGCCTGAAGGATATGGGGATTTTAGACTGGCTGGAGGAGAAAAAGCGCACAGGAGCAATCCGGCAGATCGGATTTTCTTACCATGGCAATTCGGATATGTTCTGCCAGCTGCTCGATGCGTATGACTGGGATTTCTGCCAGATCCAGTACAATTATATGGACGAACATTCGCAGGCGGGGCGGACAGGGCTGATGTATGCGGCACAGAAGGGGATACCGGTCATCATCATGGAACCGTTGCGCGGTGGACGGCTGGTAAATGGGATTCCGCGCGAGGCAAAAGAGATTTTTGCACAGTATGAGGTCAAAAGAAGTCCGGCAGAATGGGCATTCCGCTGGCTGTGGAATCAGCCGCAGGTAACGTGCGTTCTGTCCGGAATGAACTCACTTGAGATGGTACAGGAAAATGTAAAGACTGCTTCGGAGATGCTTCCGGGGGCGTTTGGGGAGCGAGAGGAGAAGCTGTTTGCGGATGTGGTTGCGGCAATCCAGTCGAAAATGCGAGTTGGCTGCACCGGATGCCGGTATTGTATGCCATGCCCGATGCATGTGGATATTCCGGGAACTTTTGCGGCATATAACCGGCAGGCAGCCGAGGGGCGGTTCTCAGCGCTGAAGGATTACTTTATGTGTACCGGGGTGCGCAAGGACTACACGGGACCGGAAAACTGCATCGGCTGTGGCAAGTGCGAACAGCACTGCCCGCAGCACATTGAGATACGAAAAGAACTGCAAAATGCAAAAGCTGCGCTTGAGACACCTGTTTATAAGGTGGCAAGAAAGGTGCTGCCGCTTATCATGAAGTATTGAAACGAGTTTTAAGGTGTGTTATAGTCTAAGAAAGCAAACGCGGAGGAACGGTCAGATGAGCAGGAAAACACGGCACATTGCGTTTTTGGCATGTGCGGCTGCGTGCATGCTTTCCGGCTGTGGACAAAAGACGAATACCACGGATCAGGAAGCGTACAGGCAGTATGGAATAAATTGTATAGAGAGTGGAGACTATCAGTCGGCAGTTGATGCGTTTCAGAAGGCGTTGGATCAGTCACACGGCAAGGTAACCGCCGCGGAGATTGACATCTGTTACTATAAGGCAGAGGCACAGTTTTTAAGCGGAGATTATGACGGCGCACAGACGACCTATCAGGCGCTGATTGATTATAATGATGATGCGAACAGTTATTTCCTGCGGGGATGTATGCGGTTCCAGCTCGGAATGCAGGAGGAAGCGCTGAATGATTTCGGGATGGCAGTAAGCCGCGAGAAGAATGACCGGAATCTGTATATCGGCATCTATCAGGCAATGGCAGCCAACGGTCTTGAGAGCGAAGGGCAGTATTATCTGCATCAGGCACTTGAGGTCAGCGGGGATAAAGCAGAGGATCTCATGCAAAAAGGCAGGGTATACCTGATGCTGGGCGACACGCAGAATGCATCGGCAAGTCTTTTGAATGCGATTGAAAAGGGAAGCGTAGAAGCCAATTTTTATCTGGCGGAGACCTACGAAGAGCTTGGAGATACAAAGAGTGCGGATGAATATTTTCAGAAGTATCTCGATGCCGGGATTGCCAGTTCCTACGAGTTGTACGAGGTGGGGGCACGCCTTATGAACCGGGGAGATTACGAGCATGCGGTCAACTACTTTAAGACTGCGCTAGAGCAGGAAGAAGTGCCGAATGAAGCCTCCATTTTGAAAAATATGGTGATGGCTTATGAAGGACAACGTGATTTTGCCTCAGCAAAGGAGGCTTTGGGGCGCTACCTTGAATTGAACCCGGATGACGAGGCTGCAAACAAGGAAATGACGTTTTTGTCCTCAAGATGATCTTACGGCTTAGAAAAGCGACGAAAGTCTACGATTAAGAATCGCCAGTCCGGCAAATGCCGGATATGGCGATTTTTTTGCTTCGCAGGGATGCCCTGTGTGAAGCTGCACTTGTGTAACAACACGGCACGCAAGGAAGAACAACGTGACTTTGGGCTAAATAAAGGAGAATATATGGCAGAACTGATTAAGATTGAAGAAATTGAAGAGCGCGTGATCTTAGTAGGAGTGAGCGAGCAGGACGGGGATGACGCGGAGGACTCTGTGACCGAGCTTGCGGAGCTTGTAGAGACTGCCGGGGCTACCCCGGTCGGAACGCTGATCCAGAAAAGGGAGAACCGCCATCCGGGAACCTACATCGGATCGGGAAAGGTGGAGGAACTGCGCGCGATGATCGTGGAGAAAAATGCAACGGGAATCGTCTGCGATGACGAGCTTTCCCCGGCGCAGATCAAGAATCTGGAGATGCTTCTGGATACGAAGATCATGGATCGAACATTGATCATTTTGGATATTTTTGCGGCGCATGCGACTACGAGTGAGGGAAAAATTCAGGTAGAGCTGGCACAGCTTCGCTACCGATTGAGCCGCCTTACCGGACTTGGTCGCTCGATGTCCCGTCTTGGAGGCGGAATCGGTACGAGAGGACCGGGAGAGAAAAAGCTGGAGATGGACCGCCGGCTGATCAACGACCGCATTGCGCAGCTTAGAAGAGAACTGAAGGAGGTTGAGTGCCACCGGGATATTACAAGAGCGAGAAGAAAGAAAAACCAGATACCGGTTGCCGCGATCGTCGGTTATACTAACGCAGGAAAATCTACGCTTTTGAATCATCTGACGGATGCGGATGTCCTTGAGGAGGATAAGCTTTTTGCAACGCTCGACCCGACGACAAGAATGCTGGAGCTTGGCGGACACCAGCAGATCCTCCTGACGGATACGGTTGGATTTATCCGCAAGCTCCCGCACCATCTGATCGAGGCGTTTAAGAGTACGCTGGAGGAGGCGCGCTACGCGGATTACATCATCCATGTGGTGGATGCTTCCAACCCACAGCGGGATAAGCAGATGCACATCACCTATGCGACGCTGGACGATCTCGGAATCAAGGATAAGCCGGTTGTCACACTGTTCAATAAGCAGGATCTTAGGACTGACAATGAGCCGCTTCACGATTTCAGGGCAGACCATGTGCTCAATATTTCAGCGGGAACCGGAGCGGGACTTGAGGACGTCAAGGCGCTTTTAGAGGAGCTGCTTCGCAACAACAAAATATATGTGGAGCGCGTGATCCCTTACGATAAAGCGGGCATTCTCCAGTTTGTCCGCACACAGGGCGAACTGCTGGAGGAGGAGTACGGACAGGACGGAATCTCCATCAAAGCATACGTTCCGATGGAGGTTTACGGGCGTTTATAAATAAATCTGCTTGGAACCGTCAATACTATCACTGGTACTCTGATCGATGTAGGCAATGACGGCATCGCGGTCGCGCTGCCGGATCAGGGAATAGAGCTTTTCGGTGCTTTCGATGAGCGGCTCCTTGCCGTAGTTTATCACATAGCGCTGCCAGAGCATGCACACAAGATCCTTAAAGGATGTAAAGATAAGCGGCAAGAGCGCATTCCCGCTGACGAAGCCCAGCTCGTGGTAGAAGCGGAAGGTGTTTTCAACGAGGATTTCATTGGTGGAGGAACTTCGGATGTCATCGACAATGGCATCGAGGGAGGCGAAGGCTTCCTCGGAGGCTCCATCCACGGTCAGCACACCGGCGAGGCTTACAAGGACGATGCGGAGCTGGAGAATGGAACGCACCTCGGCATTTGCCAGCGCACCACCGTTGTATTTCATGATGGATACGAGGGTGTCTAACGTGCCGTATTTGCGGTAATCCTCGACAAACGTGCCGATCCTTGGCTTGATGACGAGAAAGCCTTTCTGTTCAAGCTCGGCGATACCGGCATTTACAACGGCGCGGCTGACCTGCATGGAGGTGGCAAGCTCGCGCTCACTTGGAAGCTTTGAGCCGATCGGCAGCTCGCCGGATAAGATCTTGCCCTCCAACTGTTCAACGAAAAGCTCTTTGAGTGATGGCGCAGATATTTTTTGGAATTGCATAGAAAACTCCCTTCTGAAATCGTGTATATGGAATATGGATCGTACAAACAAAATGAAATATGTGGACCTGGTATGACCACATACCACAATTTGGATTATAGGCAAAAGGCGTCGAAAAATCAATATTATTGTTGACGTTTTCTCAAAAACATGGTAGTCTGAATTATAGGAAAAGCATCTGGTTATACCAGAATGCCATACGCGTATATATAATCATAGGGGAGTATGATTCATATATATACTCAGGATTCCCGGCTGCGAGTGTGCATCCGGGAATTTTTTTGTTCCGAAGGGGGCGCAACCTTGCAAATGCAGGTCACATATTTTATAATGACGTAAGGACAGGCAGGAAGGAAATAGAAATGACAGACAAGAAGAAGGAAAAGCAGAAAAAGGCGGGGACGCATGGCAGGCGTCAGATCCGCTGGGACAAGCTTGACAATACAGCGAACCTTTTCCCTGTGATCGCAGGGGATGACATGACGAATGTATACCGGATCGCGGTCACGCTCACGGAGGAGATACAGCCGGAGATCTTACAGCAGGCGCTCGATATCGTATTACCAAAGTTCGACGGGTTCAATGTGCGACTGCGCAGAGGCATGTTCTGGTATTATTTTGAGGAGAACGGCAAGCCGGCACCGAAGGTTGTGGAGGAGACAAACTTTCCGTGCAGATTCATCCAGGCGAACCGCAACCATAGCTATATGTTCCGGGTAACGTACTACCATAAGCGCATCAATCTGGAAGTGTTTCATGTGCTGACAGACGGAATGGGCGGACTTAACTTTATCCGGGAGCTGACATACCAGTATTTGAGACTGGTACATCCGCAGATCAAGGCGGAGGACAATCTAAGCCACATGACCTCCTTAAACAGAGAGGACAGCTTTGTCAAGAACTTTAAACGGGGAAAGGCAAGCGGTTTTTCAAAGGAGCGGGCATATCTGATCCGCAAGGAACGGCTTCCGCAGGGCGAGTTTGGAATCATCCACGGCTATATGCCGGTGTCCGGTCTGAAAGAGGTGGCGCATCGGTACGGCACATCGATCAACGAGTATCTGGTAGCCGTTTTTGCGTGGAGCACCTATCAGGACTGCCTGAAAGGGATGCCTTCAAAGCTTCCGATCCGCGTTGCGGTTCCGGTCAATCTGCGGCCGTATTTCAATTCCGTCACGACAAAGAACTTTTTCTGTATGGTGTCGGCGGAGTTTCATCCAACAAAGGACTGCTATACCTTTGAGGAAGTGGTAGAGATCATCAAGGAGAGCCTGCACAAGCAGATCACAAAGGAGCATCTGGAGGATCTGTTTTCATACAGCGTTTCCAATCAGCAGAATGTTTTCCTGCGGGCGGTTCCGCTGCCAATCAAGAACCTTGTTATGAAGCTGGTATACACGAAGTCGGCACTTGCAAACACGACCACGATAACGAATATCGGCAACATCAAGGTGGATGAGGCTTACGAGCCGTATATCGATTCGTTCCACGCTTTTATTGCGATGTCAAAGGGACAGTCGCTAAAGGGAACGGTCTGCTCCTATGGGGATGATCTGGTGTTTACCTTCAGTTCCATCTTTGCGGATACCGGCGTACAGGGAACATTTTTCCGCAAAATAGCAGAGGATGGAGTTGCAGTCCGTGTTGAGACAAATGGAGTATATTATGAGTAGATGCAATAATTGTAAGATTCAGATAACGGATGAGACGGACAAGTGCCCATTCTGCCAGTGCGTTCTGGAAAAGGACGAGGGCAAAGTGGAGGACAAGTACCCGCAGGCGTGGGTGACGGTTCGGAAGTTTCATCTTTTGAAAAATATCGTTTTGTTTTTATCCATTCTGGCAGAAGCAGTGCTTGTGTATATCAACTACACAGTGACACCGTTTTTTGCATGGTGTCTGATCGTGGGGCTGGTGCTGCTGTATGCAAACGTAGTTTTGCGGCTGGCGGTGATCGGCAAATCTGGCTATATGTTTAAGACGATCTGCTTGGTTCTGACGGCAATTGTCATGCTGATCGCGATCGACTATCTCACCGGATACAACCGGTGGTCACTCAACTATGTGATGCCGGCGGGAATCCTGTTTATGGATATCGGTATTCTGGTTCTGATGGTCGTTAATCACAGAAACTGGCAGAGCTACATGATGGCTCAGCTTTTTACGATCATTTTGAGCATTATTCCGATCATATTGTTAGCGATCGGTGAAGTTACATTTTCATATTTGACGGTGGTCGCATTCGCGGTATCTGTTTTTATTTTCCTTGGAACTTTAATTATCGGCGATCAGAGAGCAAAGACAGAATTGAAACGGAGATTTCATATATGATTGAACACCTGAAACAACATTGGAGTAGCCGCCTGACGGAAGAAGAAGCACTTGCGGTACAGGCGCAGAGAGAAAAAAAAGATGCTGTTGCAGAGGCGGACGGCGGACATGCTAAAATAAGCGACGGAGATACGGAGCTTCGGGAGAACAAAAAGCCGGAGGTCAGTGTGCAGGGGCGCGTGATCAGTGAGCTGATCGGCACGCTCACCAACGATATGCTGATCGGAAAGCAGATCAAATCAGGTAAGCTCCGGAAGCGGATGGTGGAGCCGCCGTGGCATGTGCCGGCGTGTTTTACCATGACGCATATCGATATGCCGGACTTTACGATGAAGATGCTTGAATCAAAGGAAAATCCAAACATGGACAAGGTGATCTTGCAGCTGCACGGCGGCGGATATATGGGCGCGGTGCGCAATGCCTACTATGTGTTTGCGGGATTGTATAACGAGGTGAGCCACGGCTTTAGCGTGCTGACACCGGACTATCGTGTCGCACCGGAGCATCCGTTCCCGGCGGCGCTGCAGGATGCGGTTGCCGCATACCAGTGGCTGCTTGACCACGGCTGGTTTGGGGAACAGATCATCGTCGCGGGCGATTCTGCGGGCGGCGGTCTTGCAATGGCGCTTACAATGTATCTGCGGGATCACGATATGCCGCTGCCGTGCGGAGTTATCGCAATGTCTCCGTGGACGGATGTGACAGCAAGCGGGGAATCCTACACGACCAACTACGAGAAGGATCCGCTTTTCGGCAACACCAGAGAGAGCCTGATCTATCTCAATGACTATGCGGGCGACCATGATCCGATGGATCCGTACATTTCACCGCTTTTCGGAGATTTCCGGCATTTTCCGCCGATGCTGATACAGGTAGGTTCCATCGAGATGCTGTTGAGCGATTCTGTGGATGCGGCGGCAAAAGCGCGTTCGCAGGGCGTAAAAGTGCGCTTAAGCATCTATGAGGGAATGTTCCATGTATTTCAGATGGCATACCTGAACATCCCGGAATCCAAGCGGGCATGGATGGAGGTTGGAAAGTTCATTGACATTTTGTGCAAGGATTGATCCGGCAACAGATTTATAAGAAAAACAAAAACATATAACAATATATATTAGTATGACTAATAAAAAGCTTCAGAATATATTATTGGAAAAAAACAGCGTGTAAAGGTATACTGTAAGTATATAGTTTGCACGCTGTTTTTGCGTTGGCTGCAGTGTGAAGCCGCGCGGTCTTTAACAAAACACATACAAGGAGGAAAAGAAAATGGATTACAAGCATTCCGGCGTAGATATTGAGGCAGGATACAAGTCAGTTGAGCTTATGAAGGAATATGTAAAGGGAACAATGAGACCGGAGGTACTCGGAGGTCTTGGCGGTTTTTCCGGCGCATTTTCACTGGCAGCGATCAAGAACATGGAGAACCCGGTGCTTTTATCCGGAACGGATGGCTGCGGAACCAAGGTCAAGCTTGCTTTTATCATGGACAAGCATGACACCATCGGTATCGATTGTGTTGCCATGTGTGTAAACGACGTGGCATGTGCCGGCGGCGAACCGCTTTTCTTCTTAGATTATATTGCATGCGGCAAGAATTATCCGGAGAAGATCGCAACGATCGTAAGCGGTGTCGCAGAGGGCTGTAAGCAGGCAGGCTGCGCATTGATCGGCGGCGAGACAGCAGAGCATCCGGGACTTATGCCGGAGGATGACTACGATCTTGCCGGATTTGCGGTAGGCGTTGTAGATGAGAAAGATATTATCACCGGGGCAGACCTTAAGGATGGGGATGTTCTGATCGGAATGGCTTCTTCCGGTGTACATTCCAACGGATTTTCACTGGTAAGAAAGATCTTCCCGATGACGAAGGAATCGCTCGATACCTATTATGATGAGCTTGGAACCACGCTCGGCGAGGCACTTCTTGCTCCGACAAGAATCTATGTCAAGGCATTGAAGTCCGTAAAGGAGGCAGGCGTTCGCGTGAAGGCTTGCAGCCATATCACTGGTGGTGGCTTCTATGAGAACATCCCGCGTATGCTTCCGGAAGGAAAACGTGCGGTTGTAGAAAAGAACAGCTATCCGGTTCCTCCAATCTTTACAATGATGGCAAGAGAGGGACAGGTGGAAGAACAGATGATGTACAACACCTACAATATGGGACTTGGAATGATCGTTGCCGTAGATCCGGCAGATGTGGACAAGGCGATGGACGCGATCAAAGCAGCCGGAGATACTCCGTATGTGGTCGGAAAAATCGTGGATGGAGAAAAGGGAATCGATCTTGCTTAATACCAGAAGCGGTAACGGGAGGAGAGTATGTTAAAAATAGCAGTTTGCGTATCCGGAGGCGGAACGAATCTTCAGGCGATCATGGATGCAATCGATCACGGAACGATCACGAATGCAAAGATCGAGATCGTGATCAGCAACAATGCCAATGCCTACGCGCTTGAGCGGGCGAAGGCACATGGGATTGAGGCGGTATGTGTCTCACCGAAGCAGTTTGCAGAGCGAACAGCGTTCAATAAGGCATTGCTTGAGACAATCGATTCTTATAAGGTAGATCTTGTGGTGCTGGCTGGCTTCTTGGTGGTGATCCCACCGGAGATGATCCGTGCGTACCGCAACCGTATCATCAACATTCACCCATCCCTGATCCCGTCGTTCTGCGGAACCGGATATTACGGGCTTAAAGTACATGAGGGTGTGCTGGCGCGCGGAGTTAAGGTGACCGGCGCGACGGTTCATTTTGTGGATGAGGGAACAGATACCGGACCAATCATTTTGCAGAAGGCGGTGGAAGTACAGCAGGGAGATACCCCGGAAGTCTTGCAGCGCAGAGTTATGGAGCAGGCAGAATGGATCATTATGCCGCAGGCGATCAACCTGATCGCAAACGGCAAGGTCAGTGTGGAAGACGGTCATGTCTTTATTGCAGAGTAGCAGGCAGGACACAGACTGACATACAATTTGAAATGAGACAAGCCAGTAGGCAGGAGGGCATATAGATGAATATTTTGGTAGTCGGAAGCGGCGGAAGAGAACATGCAATCGTGACGAGCGTTGCAAAGAGCAAGCGCGTGGACAAGATTTACTGCGCACCGGGCAATGCGGGAATCGCAGCACTGGCAGAGTGTGTCCCGATCGGCGCGATGGAGTTTGACAGGCTGGTTGTATTTGCAAAGGAAAAAAAGATTGATTTTACCATCGTTGGAATGGATGATCCGCTTGTCGGAGGTATTGTCGATGTGTTTGAGGCGGAAGGGCTTAAAGTGTTCGGACCGCGCAAGGACGCGGCGATCCTGGAAGGCTCAAAGGCTTTTTCCAAGGATCTTATGAAAAAGTATCATATCCCTACCGCGGCATACGAGAATTTTACAGATCCGAAGGAGGCACTTGCGTATCTTGAGACTGCAAAAATGCCGATCGTTTTGAAGGCGGACGGACTCGCACTCGGCAAGGGGGTTCTTATCTGCGAGACACTTGAGCAGGCAAAAGAGGGTGTAAAGACCATCATGGAGGACAAGAAATTCGGAACCGCCGGCAACACGATGGTTATCGAAGAATTTATGACAGGGCGTGAGGTCTCTGTTCTTTCCTTTGTAGATGGCAAGACCATCAAGATCATGTCATCCGCGCAGGATCATAAGAGAGCCGGAGACGGGGATACCGGTCTTAATACAGGCGGTATGGGCAACTTCTCACCAAGCCCGTTCTATACAAAGGAAGTGGATGATTTCTGCCAGAAGTATATCTATCAGGCAACCGTGGATGCGATGGCGGCAGAGGGACGTCCGTTCAAGGGTGTTATCTTTTTCGGACTGATGCTTACGGAGGATGGACCGAAGGTTCTGGAATACAACGCGCGTTTCGGCGATCCGGAGGCACAGGTGGTACTTCCAAGATTGCAGAATGACATCATCGACGTGATGGAGGCTTGTGTCGACGGAACGCTCGGCAATCTGGATCTGCGGTTTTCGGATGAGGCAGCAGTATGTGTTGTCCTTGCCTCAGACGGTTATCCGGTTTCCTACGAAAAGGGACTGCCGATCACCGGTTTCGAAAAATTTGAGGGCAAAGACGATTATTTCTGTTTCCACGCGGGAACAAAGTTCGATGAAAACGGACGTATCGTGACGAACGGCGGTCGTGTCCTTGGCATTACAGCGCTTGGCAAGACACTCAAGGAGGCACGCGCAAAAGCATACGAGGCAACCGAGTGGATTGATTTTGCCAACAAATATATGCGCCATGACATCGGAAAAGCGATCGATGAGGCATAATATCTGCTAGTTTCGAAAATTTTAACTACATAATGTAGTTTGAACAGGCTCCCGATAGGAAGAAGGTACTTCTTATCGCGGGGCTTGTTTTATTATTGCACAAAAATTCACCGCTCTTTTTGTCATTTTTTACGTTATTGTTTTAGTATAGTTTATAAATTATAATAATTACGAAAACATACGAAAATAATGCATGGTTAACATCAAAAAAAGGAGAGGTAACATGGAAAAGAAGAAAATTTTTTCGAAACATGGCGTCGGAGCGCGGGTGTTAAGCTTTTTGCTTGCGTTTGCCATGGTGGTAACAATGGGGGCATTTTCCCAGATCGGGCAGATTGCTGCCAAGGCGGATGACCTTCAAAGTCCTATCGTAGTAAAGAACGCCGATGGAACTTATGATGTGACATTCTATACTGACAATTCTTCTGCAACACAAATACAGGTGGCAGGAGATATTACAAACTGGCAGTCAGGCGCTGTCTCCATGCAAAAGACGGAGGGAACTACGATTTGGAGTGCTACGATTTCAAACCTTGCGTCAGGAAAGCATGAGTACAAGTTCATTGAGTTTATTGAAAATGGGGTGAATTGGTACAAGGATCCATTGAACCAGGGGGCAGCTTCTGATGGCAATTCGCCGCTTATTCTTTCAGAAGACCCAATCGTGACAGAAAACGAAGATGGCACATTTGATCTGACTCTTTTCTATACAGATGTGAAAAATACTGCAACTGAGATGCATGTGATGGGCGATGGTGGATTGCCGGGAACGACATGGGATCCGTCAACAGCAGTATCTATGACTAAGAAAAATGGAAGCAACATTTGGTCATATACATTTTCAAAAATCGCTGCAGGAACATACTCCTATAAGTTTAATGATGGTACTAATTGGCTTCCAGAGGGAGCAGTAGGAAATCTTTCCCAAGAGGTAGGTAAAGTTGAAGCAGCATATACTTTGGTTGGAACACTTCCGGGTATCAACTGGGATAATAATAGCTCAAATAATTTTGTACTGGAAGAGGGAACAACCTACACGTATGAGATCAGCAATGTTCCGGCTGGCAGGTATGAGTATCAGGTTCTTGAGAATCATAGCTGGGATAAGAAGTGGGGAAACACGAATGATAACCTTATCTACACACTTTCTGCTCCGGCAGACCTTTTGATTAAAATTGATACTGCTGATAAAAGCAAGGTTGACATTACACCAACCTATCTTAAGGCTCTTGTCGTAGACAATGGACAGATTGTTCGGGGAATTAAGACAAAGCTTTCCAGTGAAGCTGCATTCTATGATGGAAACGGCGGAAACTCAACAGTTATCGTAGATTATAAGTTAAAAGACGCAATCAAGGGAGTAACATTAGAGAATAATGTAATTACCATCGATAGCGCATCTGAGATTACGGAAGTAACTGTTATTGCAACCTACGGAGATTTTGAACAGGAATTAACTATACCGGTTGTAGGAAAACAGTGGACTGTTACGTTCCACATGTATCTGCCGGACGTTGATACTGCGGATACCGCGGACATTTATGTGTTTGAAAATGGTGGCGGACAGAATTGTGTCGTTTCACTTGATAGTGTAGTGACAGATACTGTTGACAGCAGCATCAAGTGGCTGACCGGAACTGCTAAGATTTCTTATAATAGTCTGGGAATCATCGGACGACCGGAGGCTGGCTCATGGGCTGGACAGGATGGCAATAGGTATTATGTGATCGATGAGAATGCAGATGCAGTAGAATTGTGGTATGTATTTGGAGAAACACCGGTTGCAGACCGCAGCCTTGCACAATTTAGTGAAGCACGATACATCAACTTTGAATATGTCAATCCATCCTTGGATGACACAGCAGCACCGGAGTTTTATTCATGGACAGTTGGCGGAGTAAACAATTCCAAGCTGATCGCAATGGAAAAGCAGGCAGATGGTGTATGGAGCGCCCGCGTGAAGGTGTCCTCCACCTGCGACAAGGTAGACTTTGTTGTTGCACTTGACAGCAAGGCAGATCCGTGGGTAAAGGATGGCGGCGACCATTCCATCGCATTCCCGCTTACACAGAAGAATCTGTTTGTAAAGATGGAGAGCGGAAAGGAGCCTGTACTTAGCGCACCGCTCAATACCGGATATGAGATCAATGCCGCAGAAGGCAAGGTTAATTTCTATTACCGGGATGATGCGGCTCTTACAAACGGCACACTTGCCGACATGACCGTAAAGGTGGAAGCTGGCGCAGAAAGCTATGACATGACTTATGTGCCGGGCAATAAGCGTTTTGAGGTAGCACTTCCACTTGCAAATGGTAAGACCTACTACCGTTATCTGGTAAATGGCGAGCATGTGACGGATGCATTTAATGCAAATACAGAAGAAAAGAACGGAACAACCTATTCCTATCTGGAATACTACAAACTGGATGCAACAATTACAGCATCTGTTATGAATGACAAATTCAATTACAATGAGAACAATGTTGTGAAGTTGAATGTTGTTCAGAATAAGAACGGCGAGGAGCCGGATCTGAAGGTAACTGAGGCAAGCATTGACGTATCTGCACTTGGCGGAAGCAGTGCTTTAAAGATTGAGCCGGAGCTTATGGCAGTTGCAATTTCAGCGACAACCGATACCGCTCTTGGTGTAAAGACATTACCGATCGCTGTGAAGGATCAGTTTGGCAACACCTATACAGCAGAGGCAAAGGTGGAGCTTGCTGCGCGTGAAAAGAGCAGTGCGGCAGACGATTTTGACTGGGATGAATCCATTATCTACTTTATGGTTACCGACCGTTTCTTTGACGGAAACAACTCAAACAATACCGCAAACGGCGAAAACACCTATGGTGATAACGATGGACTTTATCATGGTGGAGACTTTGCAGGTGTTACCGCGAAGTTAGACTACCTGAAGGATCTTGGAATCAACACCATCTGGATCACTCCGATCGTTGAAAATATTCCGGGAGTGACCGTAACAGGAACCGGAAGCACTGACGTTCCATACAATGCAGCTTATCATGGATATTGGGCAAGCGATTTTACAAAGCTCAACCCAGCACTTGGAACAGATGAAGAATTAAAGACCATGATCGCAGAAGCACATAAGCGCGGCATCAAGATCATGGTAGATATCGTAGTAAACCACGCCGGATATGGCACAGAGGATTCATTCAATGCACTTTTAGATGGCAAGGATATGATCCGTGGAACAGAGGACACCGTTTCCGGAAGCGACCAGAAGGATTCTCTTTCCGGTTTGCCGGACTTCAAGACAGAGGATGCGGATGTAAGAGCACTTCTTGTAAAATGGCAGACAGAATGGGTTAAGAACTTCGGTATTGACTATTTCCGAGTAGACACAGTAAAGCATGTCGAGGGAACGACCTGGGCAGCACTTAAGAATGCTCTTACAGAAATTGATCCGGAATTTAAGATGATTGGTGAGTACGCAGGCGGCGGATACGCAGGCAACGGCAATACTCTTGGAACCGGCGAGATGGATTCCGTACTTGATTTCGACTTTAACGACTGGGCAACAAATTTCGTGTCAGGAAAGATCTCCGATGTGGAAGCATCCATGACGGCACGCAATGAGAAGCTGAACAACACCTACATGACGGGACAGTTCTTAGGAAGCCATGACGAGGACGGATTTAAGTACAACCTGATTAACAACAAGAATATGACCGAAGAAAATGCACAGGCGGCAGCGCTTGTGGCGGCTTCTTTACAGATCACCGCAAAGGGACAGCCGGTTATCTATTATGGAGAGGAGATCGGTCTGACCGGTGCTAACAACTATCCATATCAGACAAACCGTTATGACTTTGACTGGAGTCTGGTTACAGATTCCAACAAGACCTATCAGCATTACAAGAAAATGCTCGCAATCCGAAATGCATACACAGATGTATTTGCAAGAGGTACAAGAACCACGATCGCTGCATCTGACACAGAAGGAACCGATGTGTTCGAGCGTGCATACAACGGACAGAAGCTGATTGTCGCATTAAACATCGGAGCACAGGAAAAGCAGGTTGCGCTTAGCGGATTGGTTGCAAATACAACTTATCGCGATGTTTACAGTGGCAAGGACTACATGACAGATGGAAACGGAGCACTTACCATTGCAATCCCGGCAGCAGCCGATGGCGGTACAGTCGTTCTTGCAAAGGGACAGACCAAGCAGCCGGAGGATGAGAAGAAGGATGTAGTAACAACACAGCCAAAGCAGCCGGTTGTGAAAAAGAACGTTAAGGCGAATGTTTCCAAGAACGCACCGAATGCAAAGGTAACAACAACCGCAAAGGGAAAAGCAACGCTGACCACTCTTGGTAAGACCAAGAAGCCGACAGTTTGGATTCATTCCAAGGTTACCATCGATGGCGTTGACTACAACATAACCGCAATCGGCAAGAAGGCATTCGCCCAGTGCGGAAAAGCTACATGGAAAATTACCATTGGCAAAGGCGTGAGAAAGATCAATGCCAAGGCATTCACAGGAAGCAAGATCACATTGGTTGATATCTATGAGACGAAAGCTCTTACCGTATCAACGAAGGCTTTTGCAGGCGTGAATACAAAGGCAATGACCATCAGAGTGACCAAGAACATGAGCAAGAAGGAGTTCAAGAAACTCACTAAGCAGCTCCGCGCAGCGGGCTTTAAGGGCAACATTTTACAGATGAAATATCACTAAAATTCGAAACAATTGATTTGAAAAAGCCGGGGCATGATGCTCCGGCTTTTTCATTAGGAAAGCAGGGATGGCTCTTGTTGTATCTTCTGCTAGCATATTTTTAAGGGATATGGTAGTATATAGCAATGAAGACAATCTACTACAAGGACGAACTGAATGATGAATTTTCTTCAGCGCAGATCACGCCGCGAAGGATTGACGGAACGTATGATTATAGCCATAGTTCTGTAAGCAAACGGATTGCAAGATTCTTCTGGTACAAGGTGATCGCAAGACCGATGGCGTGGCTGTACTTAAAAATTCGGTATCATCACAGGATCATAAATAAAGAGGGGTTGAAGGCGGCGCAGGAGAGCGGTTACTATCTGTATGCGAACCATACCTGTGCGGATGCCGATCCACTGATTCCGACGATGGTAGCGTACCCGAAGGAAGTGTATGTCATCGTTCATCCCAACAATGTGTCGATGCCTGTTTTCGGGCACATCACGCCGTACCTTGGGGCGCTTCCGCTCCCGGATGATCGGGAGGCGCTGAAGAATTTCTTAGATATTCTCAAGCAGATTTCGGTGGAGGAACGACATGTGGTCATGATCTATCCGGAGGCGCATATTTGGCCGTATTACACGAAGATACGCCCGTTCGGGGATAGCTCGTTCCGCTATCCGGTGCAGTTCGACAAGCCGGTGTACTGTTTTACGAATACTTACCAGAAGCGGCGCTTTGGGAAGAAGCCGCGCATTGTGACGTATGTGGATGGCCCGTTTTATGCGGATAAGGGACTAAGTGGCAAGGAACAGAAGGCGCAGCTGCGCAATCAGGTATACGAGACGATGTGCAGGCGAAGCGGGGAGAATACCGTTGAGATGATCCACTATGTCAGGGCGGATGAAGCGGACGACACGAAGTCGGAAAGCGTCTCTGACAGTCAGAAAAATGACGGTGGAAAGAGCAGCACCCACAAACAATCAGCAGGAAATGAGGAACTATGAAAAATATATTGTTTTGCGGAAACATCAAAGTGTTCGACGGAATGCTGACCTGTATGCTTTCTATATTTATGCGCACCAAGTCAAGCGAGCCGTATCACTTCTATATATTTACGATGGATGTGTCGCATCTGCGGGAGGATTATGTTCCGGTATCGGATGAGCAGATCCGCTTCTTGCAGGAGACGGCAGAGACCTACAACAAAGACAACATCGTGGAGAAAATCGATGTGACCGAGATCTATGAGGAAGAGTTTGCAAACTGTCCGAACGAGGGGGCATACTGTTCGCCATATACGCTGCTGCGGCTTTTCACAGACAAGATTCCGGATATTCCGGATAAGCTTTTGTACCTAGATGCCGACATCCTGTTCAACCGGGAGCCGGAGCTTTTATATGACATCGATGTGGAGGGTTACGAGTATGCTGCCGCGCGGGATCACTATGGTAAGTATCTCATCAACCCGAATTACATCAATGCGGGCGTGCTGCTGTTTAACATGGCTCAGATCAAGCAGACCGGATTATTTGAAAAGGCGCGGGAGCTGATCAAGACGAAAAAACTCATGTTTGCGGATCAGGATGCGGTGTACCGCAGCACAACGCGCAAGAAGATGCTGCCGCAGAAGTATAATGATCAGAAGTTCTTACATAAGAGCACGATCATACGCCATTTTTCCAAGCGGCTGTTTTATCTGCCATACCCGCATACGGATAATATCAAGCAGTGGGATGTGAGCAGGATCCATCGGGTGTTCGGCTACGATCAGTTTGATGACATCCTGTTTGAATATATCTATTTAAAGAAAAAATTTTTAAAGGGAGAATAATAGAGTGGAGCTTCGAGACTTAACAAAAAGAAATGTTGTACCCGTTTTCTATGCGTGTGACAACCGGTTTGCCCGATACACACTTGTTTCCATCACCTCTTTGATCGCAAATGCTTCAAAGGAATACCGGTATCATATTTACATTTTAAGCACCGGTATCGAGGAACAATACAAGGAATATGCAAAGAGCCTGCGCACCAAGCATGTCATCGTGGAATTTGTCGATATGAAAGACACGATGGATCAGATCGCAGACAAGCTGCCGGTTCGTGATTATTATTCCAAGACGACTTACTACCGACTGTTTATTCCGCTTATGTATCCGCAGTACCGCCGCGCAATCTACATCGACAGTGATACGATCGTGACGGGCGACATCTCTGAGATGTTCAGCACTAATATCGGAAGGAATTATGCGGCTGCCTGCATCGACCAGCCGGTACACCAGATGGCGATTTTTACGGAGTATGTTGAGCAGGTGCTTGGCATTAAGGGCAAGAATTATTTTAATGCGGGAGTCATGCTTATCAACTGCAAACAGTTCCGCGACAACAAGCTTTTAGATGCATTTATTGAGAAGCTGAACCTTTACACCTTCGTGGTGGCACAGGATCAGGATTACCTGAATCTGATCTGCAAGGATCATGTTTATTACCTTGAGGACAGATGGAACGCACAGGTTATCGGAAACATGGCATGCAGCGAGAAGGACTTCGGAATTATCCATTTCAATATGGCGGCAAAGCCTTGGAATTATCCGGATTGCCGGTTTGCTTCCTACTTCTGGAAATATGCCAAGATGACACCGTATTACGATTCGATCCGCGAGGATATGAGCAAGTATACGGATGAGCAGAGAAAGCGTGATGACCTGTCTGGGGAGAACCTTGTCAATATGGCAATCTCCGAGATCCACAATGAGCACAATTACCTTCGTATGATGAGTGGATGTGATGGCAGATCCGAGGAACGCAAGGCGATCCTTAAGAAGATCGAGCAGTACGAGCGCGAGGGACGATTCACGGAGGATGTCGAGGAGGATCCGCCGGCACCGGTGCTGATGCCGGACGATATTGATTATCTGCCGCGCAGCTTTACCAGTAAGCTCCAGACCAAGTATGCGTTTAAGCTTGCAAGATGGTTTGTCAATCTTCTGATCCGCAAGAAGCAGCTTATCATCAAGGAGATCACGGGCGAGGAGTATCTGCGCGAACTGAAAAAAAACAAGGTCGGCGCTGTGCTTACCTGCAATCATTTCAATGCCAATGACAGCTTTGCAGCCCAGCTTGCGTTTGAGTCCGCAGGCGTGAAAAAACGCAAGCTGTACCGTGTGATTCGTGAGGGAAACTATACCGGATTTCCGGGCTTTTACGGCTATCTGATGCGCCACTGCGACACGCTTCCGCTCAGCGAGAATAAGGATACGATGAAGAAGTTTGTAAAAGCTGTGGATACGGTGCTGCAAAAGGGCAATTATGTGCTGGTTTACCCGGAGCAGAGCATGTGGTGGAATTATCGCAAGCCGAAACCTTTGCAGAAGGGCGCATTTACCTTTGCTGCCCGCAACAAGAAGCCGGTAGTGCCGATGTTCATCACGATGAACGACAGCCCAATCTTAGACAAGGAAGGCTTCTATGTGCAGGAATATTCCATCCATATCTGTCCGCCGATCTATCCGGACCCGTCCAAGCGGCTTGCGGATAATGTGCAGATGATGCGGAAAAAGAATTACGAGGTATGGAAGAAGATCTACGAGGAAACTTACGGAGTACCGCTCACATATACCTGTGAACCGGAGCTACTTGAGGGTATATTATAAGAAAGTAAAAAGGAGAACGCTATGGAACCATTAGAATTTCGTTATGACACACAGCTTTTGATCGAGGGAGAGAACCTTGATGAGGATGAGATCTCCGATTACATTACGGAGCATTTCAAGGGAGACTGCCTGCTTGCAGTCGGTGATGAGGAATTGATCAAGATCCATTTCCACACGAATGAGCCTTGGAAGATCTTAGAGTATGGGGCATCCCTCGGAGAAATCTATGACATCGTTGTGGAGGACATGGACAGACAGCAGCGCGGCCTGAAAGGCTGATTGTTACAATTTTAACAAAATGCTGCACTAAAGGACTAGAGACTGTCTATTGACGAAATGCAGGAAAATTGCTTACAATGTATGTAACATATTTTCAAAGGAGGATATTATGAAAGTTTCAAAGAAGATTTTAGCAATCATGCTTGCACTCGTATGTGCGATTTCAGTGATCGCTGTCGGCACTCCGACAGAGGTATACGCTGCAAAGGTAACAGAGATTACACTTATCGAGGGGGAGAAGACTTCTTTCAGCCCAGATTATTATAATGTCAAGTCTGTATCATCTGATAAGAAATCTGTAGTATTTGCAAAGAAGAATGAAGATGAATCAACAGAAATCGTTCTGAAAGCAAAGGAAAAGGGAACTGCCAATGTTACCGTTAAGACTGAGCGTGGAACAAAAAAGTATAAGGTAACCGTTGTTGGAAATGATATTTCTTTTAAGGCAGTTGCACAGGTTGGCTCCTATGTTATCTTTAAGGTAACAAACAAGACAAAGGTTACAATTCCGACTCTTTACTTTGATTATAAGATCAAAGATGCTGACGGAGATGTCATAAAGGCTGACACTGACAGTGTATATAAGATTGCTGCAAAGTCTACCGCATATACCTCTGTATATGTCGGATATGGCGAGAAGGCAAGCCTTAAGAAGAGCTCTGCAAAGATCAACCTTGAGGAGAGCAGAAGATACTTAAATTATAAGTATACCGATCAGACCAAGAAAGTAAAGGTTACCGTAACTAAGGAGGAAGAAGGAGACAGAACTGTTGATTTCAAGCTTAAATTCAAGAGCAGCGTGAACGATTACACAACTGTTGCAGCAGATCTGGTCTTGTATGACAGTGATAACAATATCATCGATATCATACAGTTCAGCAAGTATCTTGGCAAGAAGGAGACTACCTCACGGGAGGGGCAATCTTATGCGGTAGATTACTATGATCACTATAAGCTTTTTGTAAGAGCGTATACGGAAGAGTATTAGTACTAATTTTTGCAGGATAACAGATTTAAATAAAATGATAATAATGGACCGGGCACGAAAATGCCCGGTTTTTTCGTTATAGGATTCAGGTGCTAAAAGGTGGTTCAAAACTTAGTGACTGGTAAATTGCACAAAGCTGATCCTTTTTTGTGACTTTGGGAGAAAATTAGTAAATCTTAGTCTGCCTGTCAATGAGTAGTGTTTTGCTGCCAAGGACGGCAGCAAAAGTCTTAACGCCCCATGGACGGGGCGTTTAAGACGTACACGTCACTTCTTCATGACCTAATTCAGGCAGACTTAGATTTTCTTATTTTCGGACATCGGAGCAAAACAAGGCTCAGTTTTGTGCAATTTGCCAATCATAAAACGTAAAACCACCTTTTGACACCCTAATCTTTATAGGAAAAGATATTTTCTTGCAACAAAATGGAAAATATTGCACACTATTCTTATGAATCAATTGATTTGAGCTTGTAATGCGATGGGAATATGGAGCGGATTATGGAAGAACGTGAACTCATAAGGCGGGCAAAAAAGGGAGATGCGGAAGCATTTGGCAAATTGTATGAGACAATCTACCAGCGGATGTACCGCTATGCTTTGTATACGCTAAGAAATAAGCAGGATGCCGAGGATGTGGTCAGTGAGACCGTGATGGAGGCATTTGCGACGATAAAGAAGCTGCGGTCAGAAGACGCTTTTGCGGCGTGGATCTTTCGCATTTTATCCATCAAGTGTAAGCATCGGATGAAGGAATACTATCAAAAGCGGAATGAGGATTCCATTGAAGAACAGGAAGCACAGGAGACGGAAGCTATCGTTGATCGGAGTGATCGGTACGAGGCGGCGGATGTGGGCTGGAGCCAGAAAAAGGAAGAGTATCTGGATGTCCGGCGAGCCTTTTTCTCACTTCCTGACGAGGATAGGATAATCCTCGCACTGCATCTGATCCTAGGATATAAGACGAGAGAGGTTGCAAAGCTTTTGTTTATGAATGAGAACACGGTACGCTCCAAGGAGAGCAGAGCAATTCAGAAAATGGGTAATAAGCTGAAAGATATGAGGTGATAAGAATGAGTGAAGATAAGGACAGACTGTGGTTGGAGAACGAACTGCAAAGAGAGATCCAACTGTCGGCTGAGGAGCAGGAGATACCGGATTCGCTGCTGCCGGAGAATATGGTAGCTCGTCTGAAGGAAGAACAGGATAATGCAAAAACAGTCCAGGGCAGAAAGCGCAGCAAGAAGATCTGCCGGATGATTGAGATGGCTGCAGCGGTTGCACTTGTCATTGTGACCGGAGGGATCGGAAGCAGCATGCTTCATTCCGGCAATATGACCGGAAACGAGGCAGAACAGCCGGATATCGCAACCGTTGCCAAGACAGAGCCAGACAGTGATACAGAACCGCAGGATGAAAACTGCGAGACGCAAAGACCGCTTGAGGGGTATCATGTGGCATCCGGCTATGCGGAGATTTATGAGCTGCTCAATGCTGCCAAGGAACAGATGATATACTATGACATTTCGGAGACCGCTGCTGATGGTGCAGCGGCGGATGATTCGGATATGGCATATACCGAGGATGCTTCCTCCGGGGATATACAGCATTCCACCACGAATGTGCAGCAGGAGGGCGTGGATGAAGGTGACCTTGTAAAGACGGACGGCAGGTATATATACCGCGTGAAGAATAACGCGATCGAGATCATTGATATTCAGGATAAAAAGCTGGAAAAAGTCGCATCGTTCAAGCCGGATATGGACACCTGCGACCGGATCGAGGAACTGTATATTGACGAGGATCAGCTGTTTGTGATCCTTTCCAGCAGGCAGTCCGGATTTTACCGGATCGACAGTCTGGATGATTCGGCTGCCTTTAGCAGCAGTATCAAACAAAGAACCGTGCTTTTGACATACGATATTTCAAACCGCAGGGAACCGGCACAGACCGCTTCCTTTGCGCAGGACGGCAGCTACTATTCCTCCCGCAAGGTGGACGATTTCATCTATCTGTTTACTCAGAATGATATGTACGATACGCTATATGGGGATGTTGAAGATGCAATTCCTTGTGTGCAGGAGAAAAAAATCGCCTGTGAGGATATCTATATCGGCAGTCAGGCATATACGGAGCTGATCATGACATCGATCAATACTTCTGACGCTTCAAAGAGTGTGGACGAGAAAGCGGTCTTTGACGGCTATTATAATATCTATGTGGGAAATGCTGCTATCTATCTGTATCAGTATGTATATAAGGATGACTACTTCATGACGCAGATCGCCAAGTTCTCCTATGAGGATGGCAAAATGGAACCGGTCAGCTCTACACTTATAAAGGGAGAGATCACGGATACGTTTGCAATCTCGGAAAAGGATGATTTCTTGCGGGTTCTGACCTCAGACTGGAGCGGCGGAGACCAGAGAAACCAGCTTTATATGCTGGATGAATACCTCAATGTGACCGGACAGATCGATAATATTGCCGAGGGCGAGAGCGTCTATGCGGCGCGTTATATCGGCGACACTGCGTATTTTATCACCTACCGGAACATGGACCCGCTGTTTGTCGCAGACCTGTCTGATCCGTATGATCCGAAGCTTTTGGGTAGCGTTGAGGTGACCGGATTCTCTGACTACCTGCATCTGTATCAGGAGAATCTTGTACTTGGAATCGGTTACGAGACGGACGAGGACAGCAACCGGCGGGGAGTAAAGCTCTGTATGTTCGATGTGAGCGATCCGTTTTCTCCACAGGTAAAGAGCACCTATATTATGGAGGATGCAGATTCGATGACTGCAGATTATGATTACAAATCCGTCCTTGTGGACGCAGAGAAGGGAATCATCGGATTTGTGACGGAGAGCTGGGGCGATGAATATGTATGTGAATACCGGCTGTTCCGTTGGACAGGAGATCAGTTTGAAGAGATCTTTTCCGAGCCGCTGAACCAAAACGGAGCGTATTTTACCTATGATGTGTATCAAGAGATGTCAAGAGCGCGTGCGCTCTATGTGGGAGATGTGCTCTATCTCATCAGAGTGGATGGTATCCAGTCGTATGACATGCTGCAGGATTTTGTCAGATTAGGGGAGCTGTAAAAAGAATTTTGCAGACAAAGAAAAAAGCGTTATTTCTACTTGGATCGTAGAGATAGCGCCTTTTTATATGGTAATTGAATCAATAAATTATGAGTTCATTGCCTGCTTCTTTGCGTAGCTTGCACGGCGGCGGAGCGTCGGATCAAGGATGCGCTTGCGGATACGTAGGCTCTCCGGTGTTACCTCAAGAAGCTCATCGGTATCGATGAAGTCAAGTGCCTGCTCAAGGCTTAAGATGCGAGGCGGAACAAGGGTAAGTGCCTCGTCAGCGGAAGAGGAACGGGTGTTGGTCAGGTGCTTCTTCTTGCAGACATTCAGCTCGATATCCTCAGCCTTTGCACTCTGTCCGATGACCATTCCGGAGTATACCTTCTCGCCAGGTCCGATAAAGAGTGTACCACGCTCCTGTGCGGAGAAAAGACCGTAGGTTACAGATTCTCCGGATTCAAATGCGATCAGGGAACCGGTCGCACGGTAGGCAATCTCACCGCGAAATTCGTCATAACCGTCGAAAATTGTATTGATGATACCATTTCCCTTGGTGTCGGTCATGAACTCGCCACGGTATCCGATCAGTCCGCGGGAAGGAATGCGGAACTCAAGACGGGTATAGCCGCCTGCGATGGAACCCATGTTGCGAAGCTCGCCCTTGCGCTGCTGAAGCTTGGAGATAACGGCTCCGGTAAACTCGTCCGGCACATCCGCATAAGCGATTTCCATAGGCTCAAGCTTCTTGCCTCTCTCGTCAGTCTTGTAGAGAACCTCTGCCTTGCTGACTGCAAACTCATATCCTTCACGTCTCATGTTCTCGATCAATACGGAAAGATGAAGCTCGCCACGACCGGAAACCTTAAGGGAATCCGGACTGTCGGTCTCTTCGACACGAAGCGATACGTCTGTGTTTAATTCGCGGAACAGTCTGTCGCGGATATGGCGGGAGGTAACATACTTTCCTTCCTGTCCGGCAAGCGGGCTGTCGTTTACGATGAAGTTCATGGAGATGGTCGGCTCTGAGATCTTCTGGAACGGGATAGCAACCGGATTCTCAGGGGAGCAGATCGTATCTCCGATGTGGATATCTGCGATACCGGAGATCGCAACGATAGAACCGATGCGTGCCTCTGCAACATCCACTTTATTTAAGCCGTCAAACTCGTAAAGCTTGCTGATGCGGACCTTCTGCATCTTGTCCGGATCGTGGTGGTTGACAACAACAGCATCCTGATTGACACGGAGCACGCCGTTATCGACTTTTCCGATACCGATACGTCCGACATACTCATTGTAGTCGATGGTGCTGATCAGTACCTGTGTGCTGGCATCCGGATCACCCTCCGGAGCTGGAATGTAATTGATGATCGTCTCAAAAAGAGGAGTCATATCCTTGCGCTCATCATTCAAGTCAAGCATTGCGTAGCCGTCACGGGCAGATGCAAAGACGAACGGGCAGTCAAGCTGCTCATCGGAAGCATCAAGATCCATGAAAAGCTCTAACACTTCGTCGATAACCTCGGTAGGTCTTGCCTCCGGGCGGTCGATCTTGTTGATGCAGACGATGACCGGAAGGTTGAGTGCGAGCGCCTTCATCAAAACGAATTTGGTCTGTGGCATGGTTCCCTCAAAGGCATCTACCACAAGGACAACGCCGTTTACCATCTTAAGAACTCGCTCTACCTCGCCGCCGAAATCGGCATGTCCCGGTGTGTCAATAATATTGATCTTAATATCCTTGTATTGAACGGCAGTATTTTTGGAAAGAATCGTGATTCCACGCTCACGCTCAATATCATTTGAGTCCATGACACGTTCCTGAACTTCCTGATTCTCACGGAAAACACCACTCTGCTTTAAAAGCTCATCGACCAGGGTGGTCTTGCCGTGGTCTACATGGGCGATGATCGCGATGTTTCTAATATCATCTCTTGTCGTTTTCATAAATAATCCTTTCTTATATAAATGCAGTTAAGCTTCAAAATCAACTCACATATTTTATCACAAATCCTTAATTTGACAAGCTTTTTGCTATATAAATTATTTTTTACAGTTTTTCGGGAAAAATTTATTACAAAAAAAGCAACTTTATTTCTCCGGCTTATCGACAAAAATTGAGAATTTATATCCTTGTCCGGATGGTACAACATAAGCCTAAAAAAATTTTCCACAAAAGGAAGGGAGAAAATTCATGGCAGATAAAATTTTTGAAAACAACCAGGTATCCATTGTCGGAGAGATCGTATCAGATTTCGAGTACAGCCACGAAGTGTATGGGGAAGGCTTTTACATGGTCGAGGTGTCGGTCAGCCGGCTTTCCAACTTCGTCGATTACATTCCGGTCATGGTGTCCGAGCGACTGATCGACGTAAGCGGGGACTATATGGGCAAGTATGTCTATATCAGCGGACAGTTTCGTTCCTTCAATCGGCATGAGGAGAAGAAGAACCGTCTGGTTCTGTCCGTTTTTGCAAGGGAGCTTGAGGTGCTGCCCGACGCAGGGGAGGAGAATGCAAGCAACCAGATCTTCTTGGACGGCTACATCTGCAAGGAGTCGATCTACCGCAAGACACCGCTTGGAAGGGAGATTGCAGATCTGCTTGTCGCAGTCAACCGCTCCTACGGCAAATCCGATTACATACCTTGCATCTGTTGGGGAAGAAACGCAAGATTCGCAGCCGGCTTCGAGGTTGGAACGCATGTGCAGATCTGGGGCAGAATCCAGAGCCGCGATTATGTGAAGAAGATCAACGAGACCGATGTGGAGCAGAGAACAGCGTATGAGGTATCGGTAAGCAAAATCGAATTTTTGGAATAAAAAATAGTGAAATGATAAATGCTGTACAGGGGTACGCCGGGGAACTTGTTCTCATAAAGTTGCAAAAAAAATGAGATTGTGCTATTTTAGGAGAGATTTCTTTTTTCGTACATAAGGAGGATGTTATGAGTGAAGGTGTAGTACAGATTTATTATGGCGAAGGACATGGGAAATCCACAGCCGCACTGGGAAATGCGATCCAGATGGCCGGGGACGGCAAGAGCGTGATCGCGATACAGTTCATGAAGGGAAAAATGGAAAAAGAAGCAGACTTTTTGCAGCGTTTGGAGCCGGAGATCCGGTTTTTCCGTTTCGCAAAATCAGACGTCGCGTTTGAGCAGTTAAGCGAGGAGGAAAAGCAGGAAGAGCGGATCAACTTAAAAAACGGGTTCAATTACGGCAAGAAGGTGGTTTGCACCGGAGCCTGCGATCTTCTCATTATGGATGAGATATTAGGGTTATTGGATGAAGGTGTTATTACGATGGAGGATATGAAGGAACTCATCAGTGCAAAGCCGGAAGAGATGAATATCATATTCACCGGTCGTGTGCTTCCGGATGCGCTTCGTGCATGCGCGGATGAGATATATAATATTGCACCGGAGAAATAGTAATTGGTGCGTTGACATTGTAAGTGTCAGGTGCTAAGATAAAGAAGATAAAGTTGTAACGAGGTTTACAACCGACCATATAGGGAAAGCAGGATAGAGGTTGCGCGAATTATCAGTACCTTATAGGATGCGGCAGAAGCAGGAGATTATAAGGGAAAGGAAGAGCGCCGAAAGTATGCGGCGTCTGCAGTTGTATACTTGGGCATGAGGCGAACAGGTTCATGACTGTCATCGTAAGATGGAGGGCTATCAGAAGTTTCGGTTATCCGGAGATTTTTTGACCAGCTCATTTGGGCTGGTCATTTTTAATAACAAAGGAGAGATAAAAATGGCAATTTTTAAGGGAGCCGGTGTTGCGATCGTCACACCGATGAAGGACAACGAAGAGGTAAATTACGATAAACTGGAGGAGCTGATTAACTGGCAGATCAATGAGGGAACAGACGCGATCATCATCGCCGGAACGACCGGAGAGAGCTCTACCCTTACGATGGAGGAGCACAAGCAGGTCATCGAGGCAGCAGTGGAGTTTACCAAGCATCGTGTCCCAGTAGTTGCAGGAACAGGTTCAAACTGCACGCGCACCGCGATCCAGTTGTCACAGGAGGCAGAGGAAGCTGGTGTGGACGGACTGCTTATCGTGACACCATACTACAATAAGGCGACACAGGCAGGACTTATCCAGCACTATTCAAGAATTGCACAGAATGTCAAGACGCCGATCATCATGTACAACGTTCCGGGCAGAACCGGATGCAATCTTCTGCCGGAGACCGCTGCGACACTTTTTAAGGAACAGGCAAACATTGTTGGCTTAAAAGAGGCAACCGGCAACATGGCACAGGCATCCCAGACGATGTACCTTACCGACGGAAAGCTTGATATGTACTCCGGTGAGGACGGACTTGTCGTACCGCTCATGTCGATCGGTGCGATCGGTGTGATCTCCGTATGGAGCAATGTCGCACCGAAGAAGGTTCATCAGACCTGTCAGAGCTTTTTCGACGGCAGGATCGAAGAGTCGCGTGTACTGCAAAGAGAGGCACTTCCGCTTGTGGATGCACTCTTCTCAGAGGTCAATCCAATCCCGGTCAAGACTGCGCTTAACCTCATGGGCAAGAACGTAGGACCGCTCCGCTCCCCGATGAGCGAGATGGGCGATGCCGCAAAGGCAAAGCTTGTGCAGGCGATGCGTGAGTATGGAATCGCACTTGCATAATAAGCGCGTGAATTTTGGAGATACTTACAGAAGAAAAGGAGCATAGATACATGACTAGAGCAATTATGAACGGCTGCAACGGCAAGATGGGACAGTGCATTACCGGAATCTGCAAGAATGACCCGGATATCGAGATCGTTGCAGGAATTGATGTATATGACGTAATCCGCAATGACTATCCTGTTTTTTCCAGCATCAGCGCATGTACGGTAAAGGCAGATGTTGTCATTGATTTCTCCAATGCCTCCGCGGTGGATGAACTGTTAGAGTATTGTGTTGCAACACAGACTCCGGTGGTTCTCTGCACAACAGGGCTTTCGGATGAGCAGCTTGCCAAGATCGAGGAGGCAGGCAAGAAGGTTGCCATCTTAAAATCGGCAAATATGTCTCTTGGAATCAATACGCTTATGGAGCTTCTCAAGAAGGCTGCGCTTGTGTTTGCACCGGCTGGCTTTGATATGGAGATCGTGGAGAAGCACCACAACCAGAAGCTCGATGCGCCAAGCGGAACCGCATTAGCACTGGCAGATTCCATGAACGAAGCGCTTGATGAGAAATATTCATATACTTATGACCGGAGCAAGGAGCGCAGAAAGCGCGACAAGTATGAGATCGGCATCTCCGCAGTGCGCGGTGGCAATATCGTCGGCGAGCATGAGGTGATCTTCGCAGGACAGGATGAGGTGATCGAGTTTAAGCACACCGCATATTCCAAGGCAGTTTTTGCAAAGGGAGCAGTGGAGGCTGCCAAGTTCTTAAACGGCAAGCCGGCAGGACGATACGATATGGCTGACGTGATCGCAGCCAAATAAGCAAACCGAAAAAAAGCGGGACAGTAGTTGTCCTGCTTTTTTGTATATGATATTATGATACTAGGATTGTGGGAGTGCGTAGCACGGAACAATCCGTTGGTATCGATGCTGAGGGTTTCTGAACCCAACATCTTTATAACGCTACGCTTGACAGACAAAAAAGAACAGGTGAGGGATATCATGACAATACTGATAAAGGATGGACACATCCTAAACCCAGCAACGGGGATGGATGAAGTGGCAGACCTGTACATCAAGGATGGAAAGGTCGAAGAGATAGGAAAGAACTGCAAGAAAAAGGCAGATGAGACGATCGAGGCGAAGGGCTGTTATGTCATGCCGGGCTTTATCGACATGCATGTACATTTCCGTGATCCGGGACTGGTGCAGAAGGAGGATATCTACACCGGAATGCAGGCGGCTGCGCATGGCGGCTATACGACAGTCATGGCAATGCCGAATACCAATCCGGTCGTGGACAATCCGGATGTTGTGCGCTATGTACAGGATAAGGCATCCTCCGGCAAGTGTATCAACGTGCTTCAGATCGGAGCGGTCACCAAAGGACAGAAGGGCGAGGAGCTTGCCGATATCGAGGGAATGGTTGCGGCAGGAAGCCCTGCGATCAGTGAGGATGGCAAGTCCGTCATGGACAGCGGCTTGTACCGCGAGGCGATGAAGATCGCGGCGAAGCTGGACATCCCGGTGTTTGCACATTGTGAGGACATTAATCTCGTAAGAGGCGGTGTTGTCAATATGGACGAAAAGGCGAAGGCACTCGGTATGCCGGGAATCTCAAACGCGGTGGAGGATGTGATCGTCGCAAGAGATATCCTGCTTGCAAAGGAGACCGGTGCAAGACTGCATCTGTGCCACTGCTCGACCGAGGATTCCGTTGAGATGGTCAGGCAGGCAAAGGCGGAGGGTATCAAGGTGTCCGCAGAGGTATGCCCGCATCACTTTACCCTCACCTCGGATGACATCCCGCAGATTCCGGTTCCGGGACAGATGGCGGGTGCTATGGACGCAGATACCAACTACAAGATGAACCCGCCGCTTCGGACGGCAGCGGATGTTGCCGCGCTAAAGAAGGGACTTAAGGACGGCATCATGGACGTGATCTCCACAGACCATGCGCCGCACACCTACGAGGATAAGAACACTTCCATGAAGAAAGCGCCGTTTGGCATTGTGGGACTTGAGACGGCAGCATGCTTGACCTATTCCGAGCTTGTGCTTGGCGGGTATCTGACTCCGATGCAGATGGCGGAGAAGATGAGCTACAATCCGGCGAGGCTGATCCTAATCGACAAGGGAGATATCCAGCCGGGCAAGATCGCGGACATTGTGATCTTTGATCCGAACGAGACTTATGCGATCGACAAGAATACCTTTGCTTCCAAGGGACGCAATACGCCGTTTGACGGAAGAAAAGTAACCGGTCGTGTCAGATACACGATCTGCAACGGAACTGTTGTTTACAACTATGAAAATAATTAAGGGAGAATAAACCATGATCAATAAACTGATAACCAAAATCCAAAAGACAAACGCACCGATCGTTGTAGGGCTTGATCCAATGCTTTCCTACATCCCGGAGCATATCCAAAGGGCTGCCTTTGAGGAATTCGGGGAGACCCCCGCAGGAGCAGCAGAAGCAATCTGGCAGTACAACAGAGCAATCGTCGATGCAACCTACGATCTGATCCCGGCAGTAAAGCCGCAGATCGCAATGTACGAGCAGTTTGGTGTGGAGGGTGTCAAGGCATTCCAGAAGACCGTAGATTACTGCCATGAGAAGGATCTTGTTGTGATCGGAGATGTAAAGCGCGGTGATATCGGCTCTACCTCCGCAGCGTATGCGACCGGACATCTCGGAAAGGTTACGATCGGAAGCAAGAGCTATTCCACCTTCAGCGAGGATTTTGCAACGGTAAATCCGTATCTTGGCTCGGATGGCATTAAGCCGTTTGTTGATGTGTGCAAGGAGGAGAAGAAGGGTATCTTTATCCTTGTCAAGACCTCAAACCCATCCAGCGGAGAGTTTCAGGATCAGTTGATCGATGGCAGACCGCTCTACGAGCATGTCGCAGAGAAGGTTGCAGAGTGGGGAAGCGACTGCATGGGCGATTCTTACAGCTATGTCGGAGCTGTTGTCGGAGCGACCTATCCTAAGCAGGGCGAGGTTTTAAGAAAGCTGATGCCAAAGTCCTTTATTCTGGTTCCGGGTTACGGCGCACAGGGTGGAAAGGGCGCAGATCTTGTGCATTTCTTCAACGAGGACGGATTTGGCGCGATCGTCAATTCCTCCCGCGGTATTATCGCTGCCTACAAGCAGGATAAGTACAAGGCAATGGGAATTACAGATGCCAACTTCGCAGATGCTTCGCGTGCAGCAGTAGAGGATATGATCGCTGATATTAAGGGCGCACTGGAAGCTCGTTAGTGCAGGATACGACTGGAAAGAGACGAAAGTAAGCAGATTTGGAAGGACAGACAATGAGTAAATATGAAGAAAACGCGCAGGTCATCTCACAGAGACAGCTTGCACCGGGAATATTTGATCTGAGGTTACAGACCGAGAATATCGCAAAATGCGCAAAGGCAGGGCAGTTTATCTCTGTGTACTGTGCGGATAAGACGAAGCTTCTTCCGCGCCCGATCAGTCTGTGCGGGATCGACAGGGAGCAGGGGACACTGCGCCTTGTGTACCGCGTGACCGGGGAGAACACGGGAACCGAGGAATTTTCAAAACTGACTGCCGGAGATAGCGTCCGTGTGCTCGGACCGCTTGGCAACGGATTTACGGTGCAGCCGGGAAAGAAAGCCTTTTTGATCGGAGGCGGAATCGGTGTGCCTCCGATGTTACAGCTTGCAAAGGAGATGGGGGACACTCCGTTTGATATTGTTATGGGCTACCGCAATGCGGACACATTTCTACTGGATGAGTTTAAAGAGCAGGGCAATGCCCTTGTCGCAACAGAGGACGGAAGCGTTGGAACAAGGGGCAATGTCCTTGATGCGATCCGGGAGAATGCGGTGCGTGCCGACGTGATCTATGCGTGTGGACCGACACCGATGCTCCGTGCCTTAAAGGCGTATGCGATGGAGCAGGGCATGGAGTGCTATATCTCTATGGAAGAACGTATGGCGTGCGGAATCGGCGCGTGTCTGGCATGTGTATGCAAGACGACAGAGAAGGATGCGCATTCCAATGTGAACAATAAGCGGATCTGCAAGGAAGGACCGGTGTTTGATGCGAAGGAGGTAGAACTGTAATGAATACAAGTGTGAATTTGTGTGGTGTTACATTGAAAAATCCTGTGATGACGGCATCCGGCACTTTTGGCTCCGGCGAGGAGTTCAGCGAGTTCGTTGATCTGAACAAGCTGGGCGCGGTGGTGACAAAGGGCGTTGCAAATGTCCCATGGCAGGGCAACCCGACTCCGCGTGTTGCAGAGGTATGCGGCGGCATGTTAAATGCAGTCGGACTTCAGAATCCGGGAATCGAGCTGTTCTGCAAGCGCGATATCCCGTTTTTAAAGAACTATGACACCCGCATCATCGTAAATGTCTGCGGCAGATCCACACAGGACTACTGCGAGGTGGTGGAGCGCCTGGCAGACGAACCGGTGGATATGCTGGAGATCAATATCTCCTGCCCGAATGTCAAGGAGGGCGGAATTGCTTTCGGACAAGATCCAAAGGCAGTTGAAGCAATCACAAAAGAGGTAAAGAAGTACGCAAAGCAGCCGGTTATCATGAAGCTTTCCCCGAATGTCACGGACATTACGGAGATGGCGCTTGCAGCGGAGGCTGGCGGCGCGGATGCACTTTCCCTGATCAATACGATTACTGGAATGAAGATCGATATCAACCGCAGATGCTTTGTGCTTGCAAATAAGACCGGCGGTATGTCCGGTCCGGCGATCCACCCGGTAGCTGTCCGGATGGTTTACCAGACGGCACAGAAGGTATCTGTTCCGATCATCGGAATGGGCGGAATTGCAAGCGCGGAGGATGCGATCGAGATGATCCTTGCAGGAGCAACCGCCGTTTCCATCGGCACAGCCAACTTCACAGATCCGAAGATCAGCGAGAAGGTGGTTGCCGGAATTGAAGCCTACATGAAGAAGTATCAGGTGGAGGATATAAAGGAGCTTGTCGGCGCGGTACATGATCGCTGATTCCGACGGCGTTTCGGTCGACAGAGAGGATCTGACAATGAAGAAAATAAGCATAAAAGTGTGTCAGTCCTGTTGACCTGCGCATTTTTACCAGGATCTTCCGCAGAGGTGTATGCACAGTGGAAGAAAAAGTAGAATATTGCATTTGCTTGCAAAATATGCTACAATAGCACCAATTTATGGGGGATAGAAGTGTCAGAGCGGACACCGCTATCTCCTTTTTGTTTGATTAGACAGACGGATTCAGGGGACAAAGAAGTATGGCATATATCGATGAGTTGACAGAAGCGCGTTTACAAGAGTACATCAGACAGCAGGAATTTCAAATGTATCTGCAGCCGCAGTATTCGGTTGCGGGCAATACGATCGTTGGAGCCGAAGCGCTGGCAAGGTGGAGACATCAGGGGGCGTTTATCTCCCCGGAAGAGTTTATTCCGGTTTTGGAGCAGAGAGGGCTGATTGCGCGGCTTGACAGTTATATCTGGGAGTGTGCCTTTTCGCTGCAGGCACAGAAGCAGCAGGAGGGTCTTCGTCTTGTACCAATCTCTGTCAATGTATCGAGAGAGGATTTCAGAGAAATCGACGTGTATCAGACGCTGACTGATCTGAGCAGACGGTACGACGTATCACCGGCAGATATCCACATCGAGATCACGGAGTCCGCGTTTGTCAATGACAAGGAAGCGATCTACGAGGCGGTAAGTGAGTTAAAGTCTTACGGTTTTATGATCCTGATCGATGATTTCGGAAGCGGATATTCTGCGCTCAACATCCTAAAAGATATCGAGGCGGACATTGTAAAGCTCGATATGAAGTTCTTTGACCTGACCGAGAAAAATGACACGAAGGGTCGCAACATCATCTGCTCCGTAATACAGATGACGCAGCTTATCGGGCTTGGAATCATCGCGGAGGGTGTCGAGAATACCGACCAGCTTGATATCTTAAAGGAAGCAGGCTGTGACATTATACAGGGCTATTTCTTCTATCATCCGATGAGTGTGGAGGAGTTCGATACGCTCATGCGGGGCATCAATAAGAGCCGTCCGAGAAAGAAGGGGGATGTAGCTACCTTTGGTAAAGAGTGCTTTGAGGAGAGCCGCAAGCTGTTGGACAAGGGTGAGTACGACAATGCGCTGACGCTTGCAAAGCGTGCCGCGGAGCAGATCAGCACGAACTCGGATACGAGATTGTATTGCGATCTGGAGAACCTGATCGGTGTAATCTACAGTGCGATGGGCAACGAACTGCTGGCGGTAGAGCATTATCTGGCAGGACTTTCCGTATCTACCAAGAACGATTTCTCGGTGGTGAGCGGCAAACTGTATAACAACATCGGTTCGGAGTACCAGAGCTTAAATGACCATGAACATGCGATCAAGTATTTTGAACTGTCCGCAAATGAGCTGGAGAGAGAGAACAAGGCCGGGCATGAGAACTATGAGCTGTGCGCATTTATAACGAATATGAATCTGTGCGTGGAATACTATGCACTGGGAGAATACGAGCGCGCAGAGGAATACTTAAACCGCGCGGGTGTGTATATGGATCATCCGGGCATCGAGAATAACCGTTTCCACTATCTGATAGTACAGAGCAACCTGTTTATGAAGACCGGGCGGCAGGAGGAGGCGCGGAAGAATTTCCCGGCACTGTTGGAGCTGACGCTGAATGCGGAGGATCGCTCGGACTTCTGGGGCGATATGGAGATGCTGGGAAATCTGGCGCTGGAGCTGCGGGAGTTTACCGCCATGAAGCACATACTCGACAATATGGACAGGCAGCTTAAGCAGTTCGCGGAGGGACAGATCGGACTGGATATTCAGGTGAAGATCCAGGAGATGCGTCTGGCATACTGCAACGGCATCAAAAATCCAGAGGAGCTTCGCAAGGCAGAGCTTGCATATATCGAGCTGTGCAAGAAGCAGTATCTGGAGGGAAAGCGTACCAGAGCAGCAACCATCGACTATAAGATCCAGTTAAATTCGCAGTATGAGGAGAATGTCCTCTACCGCAAGCAGATCGATATCGACCAGCTTACCGGTGTTGGTAACCGCTATAAGCTGGAAAAGGACTACAAGCGGCTCAAGAAGATCTGCAACGAAAATGGTGGCAAGATCGGCATCGGTATTATCGATCTGGATTACTTCAAAGAGGTCAATGATACTTATGGGCATTTGCAGGGAGACTACTATCTGAAGGTAGTCAGCCAGGTGATCAAGAAGATCATCGCAAGCACAGGAGGAATCTACCGCTACGGCGGAGATGAGTTCGTTGTGCTATTGGTGGACGTGGATGCGCCGGCGGTTGAGCAGGTTGCTAAACAGATATTAGAGAGCATCGAGAGCCAACAGCTTTGCAATCAGGCATCGGACAAGAAGGTGCTGACGGTTTCACAGGGATATATCGTGCTGGATCAGATCCGGAATGTAGATATCTGGCAGATCCTTCCGTATGCGGACAGGCAGTTGTATTTTGTCAAGAATAATGGCAAGCACGGATACAAGATCACGGATGAAATGAACGGCTGATCGCCGCAGATGATTATGTTATCAGGTGTAAATGCACATGATATAGAGTAAATTTTTTAAGGAGAGTTACAAAAATGAAAAAGAAATTTAGAAACAACAGATTTACCTCGCTGCTTCTTTGCATGATGCTTACTGTGGCAGTGGCACTGACTACGATCGGATGCGCAAACGACAAGTCCGACAGCACGACCACTACGGAGTCACAGAACGTGGACGAGAATGCCGGTACACAGGCAGCGGACGATGCTGTGAATACAGAAAATGCGGATGATTCTGCAGATGCGCAGGATACAGAGGCAGCTGCTGCGGATGCAGAGAGCCTTGGAGATGGCGCAGTCCAGTTTACCTTCACGGTAGTGGACGCGGATGGCAACGAGACCAACTTTGACATCCATACAGACGCAGAGACTGTAGGGACAGCTTTGCTTGAGCAGAACCTGATCGCTGGTGATGACAGCGAGTATGGTCTTTATGTAAAGACCGTCAACGGAATTACCGCGGATTACGATACCGACGGAACCTACTGGGCTTTCTATGTAAACGGAGAGTACGCAATGACCGGTGTGGATTCTACTCCGGTAGAGGATGGCGCTGCTTATGCATTTAAAGTAGAGAAATAATGAAGCTTACTGTAAGGGAGACTGCAGTATTTGGAATGTTGGGAGCGCTCATGTATGTCTCTAAGGTGATCATGGAGGTTGCTCCCAATGTCCATCTCTTAGGTGTATTTACGGTCGCTTTTACGGTTGTCTACCGCAAAAAGGCACTGTATCCGATCTATACCTATGTGGTTTTAAACGGGATCTTCTGTGGCTTTGCAACGTGGTGGATCCCGTATCTGTACCTGTGGACGCTGTTATGGGGAGCGACCATGCTCCTGCCGCAGAAGATTCCGAAGAAGGCGCAGCCGATCGTCTACATGACCGTCAATGCATGCCACGGATTTTTGTTCGGGACACTTTATGCGCCTGCACAGGCGCTGCTATTCGGGATGGGATTCCGTGCAACGATCGCGTGGATCATCGCGGGACTGCCGTGGGATTTTGTACACGGAGTCAGCAACTTTTTCTGTGGACTGCTCATTGTCCCGATCATTTCGCTCTTGCGGATGCTTGAGCGGAGCACAGCACGCAAGTAAATAAGCATGTAAAAATGGAACAACTAAAGAAAGAACTTTTACAGTTCGGATGTAAAGGGAAAGTTGCAGCAATCGTTCTGCTCGTGCTTGGCTTACTGAACGTAGGGCTTTTGGCTTGCAGCAGACAGACTACGCAGAGTTTGATCCGTATGGAAAGGCACATGATATAATGTTAAGCTGCATCGAATTGTTTAAGGCTACATAGTATGGTTTGAATGTCAGCATTTTGTAACTGAGTGGTGAAAGTGAGTCGGAATATAGAGATGTATTAGGGCATTCTAATGTAGGGATTACCATGAATTTATATGTCCGTGTGACGGAAGATGAAAAGGTAAAGGAAGTTGAAAAGATAGAAAATGCCTTAAAAATTGTGTAGTAAATTGTGTAGTAAAATAACATAGAAAGGCGAAAATCCTTGAAAT
>CAVDTR010000030.1:0-38089 GCA_963612015.1 Lachnospiraceae bacterium
ACACCAATCTCTGTCCGACCATTTACATTCTGCCCTACTATCACCGCTATCTGGACGGGGTTTCCACGGAGGATATCGTTGCGGACATTTTTACGACCTATTCCCGCGCGCTTCCGTCCTACGACTTTGATACCTCCGTTTTTACCGATTTTGAAAAAGCCAGACATAACATCATCCTGCGGCTGGTCAGCTACGAGCGCAACAAGGAGCTTCTTGCGTCCGTTCCCCACAAACGCTTTTTAGACTTTGCCATTCTCTTTTACTGCCTGTTGCAGGCGGACGATTCCAATCAGGCAAGCATCCTGATCTATGACGACCATCTGCGCTTCTGGAATATCGACGAGGAGGAACTTTACGAGATCGCGCTGTCCAACACTCCAAAGCTCCTGACTCACCACCTCGACAACCTGCAAAGCATTCTTACCGAGGTGATCTCGGATTCCTCCGAGTTTGCAGATCAGGAGGTCTTTCCAATCTATGTCTTGTCCAACCAGTACCGCACCTACGGAGCATCCGTCCTTCTGTACCCGAACCTGATCGCCTCGCTTGCCGACCGGTTCGGAAAGGATCTGGTCATTCTTCCAAGCAGTGTCCATGAGCTGCTTCTTCTGCCAACGAACGGTACGCCGGATATGGACTACTACGCTGATATGGTGCAACAGGTCAATGCGACGCAGCTTGCCGATGATGAGATTCTGTCTGACCATGCCTACCTCTACACCCGCGCCACGCATCTGCTTACCAGCGCCGCGGTATAAAAAAGAAAGCGGCATCATCCGAGGATATGCGTCTGGCAAAGATACATACCCGGATAATGCCGTTTTCACTTTGTTATATGAAATTACGCTATCACGCTAATGCTTTAATAATACCTGCACCGCAGATTACTCCGTCAGTCGGTTGTAAAGCTCCTCGTACTTGCCCGCTGACGCATTCCATGAGAAGTTCATGTCCATGCCACGCTCCATGATGCCTTTCCAGCCCTGCTTGTCATTGTCAAATATCTGCTTCGCATAGCGGATCACATACAGCATGTCATGCGCGTTGTAGTTGCGGAAGGAAAATCCCGTTCCGGTCTGCGTATATTCATTGTACGGCTCCACCGTATCCTTAAGTCCGCCTGTCTCACGCACGATTGGCACCGTGCCGTAGCGCATGGAAATGAGCTGGCTTAATCCGCACGGCTCGAAGAGTGACGGCATCAAAAATGCATCGCAGGACGCATAGATTTGATGTGCATTTTTCTCCGAATATCCAATATGCGCATGCACCTTGTCCGGATATTTGTTCTGGAAATAGTGAAACATGTTCTCGTAGCGGGATTCCCCGGTTCCTAGGATTGCAAACTGCACGTTCATCGTGCTTAACATCTCGTCCATCACATAAGCAACCAGATCAAAGCCCTTCTGATCGGTCAGTCTTGAAACGATTCCGATCAGCATTGCATTTTCATCCACAGGAAGCCCTGCGGCTTCCTGGAACTTTTTCTTGTTGAGGTGTTTGCCCTCCACGGCATCGCGCTCGGAAAAATGATAGTCAATGTACGGATCGGTCAGTGGATTGTACTCTTCATAGTCCAAGCCGTTGATGATTCCCGAAAGAGCATTTCTTCGGGCAAACATCAGCCCGTCCAGTCCCTCTCCGCCCTCAGGCGTGGTAATATCATGCGCATACGTCGGGCTTACTGTCGTCACGGCATCCGCATAAACGACACCGCCCTTTAAGTAATTCGCCTCGCCATACGCTTCCAGCTCGTTGGAATTAAAGATCTGCTTCGGAAGTCCAGTGATGTCCATAACCTCCTGTATCCGCCAGCGTCCCTGAAACTTCAGGTTGTGGATAGAGAAAACAGTCTTGATCCCGGAATAAAACGGATCACTTCCAAAGGACGTGTGCAAAAATACCGGCAAAAGTCCCGTCTGCCAGTCATTGCAATGGATCACATCCGGGTGATACTCCAAAAACGGAAGTGCACAAAGCACCGCCTTGGAAAAATAAGCGAACTTTTCTACATCCTCATAGATGTTGTTGTACGGCGAAGATCCTGCAAAATAAAACTCATTGTCGACGAAATAGTATGTGATGCCCTTGTACTGTGTCTCAAGGATTCCGGCATATTGCTTGCGCCAGTTAAGATCCACATAAAAATGGCATTTGAATTTCAGATCCGGCAGGAATGACTTGTCCATACATGCGTACTTTGGAAGAATGACTCTCACATCAAATTCATTCTTGTTGATATATCGTGGGAGCGAGCCGACTACATCTGCAAGTCCGCCCGTTTTCATAAATGGAACCGCCTCCGATGAAACGAATAAAATATTCTTCATAAAAACCCTCCAACTCCAATCCGATTATTAAGAATATTATATTCCCTTTTTTATAAATTGGAAACCCTTATTTTCAACCGCGTCCCTGCGGAGTTGCAGATGCACCTGCGCGTCCGCACAGTCGGATAAAGAGTCCCCCAAAAATGGCTTTTATTACGCGCAGCCTGCCGTCTGCTTCATCTGCAGTCGGATCTTGTCTGTGATGAGCGCAATAAACTCCGAGTTGGTCGGCTTTCCTTTTCCGTTATTTACCGTATAGCCGAACAGTTCGTCGATCGTGTCCATTTTTCCCCTGCTCCATGCAACCTCGATGGCATGGCGGATCGCACGCTCCACCCGGCTTGAGGTCGTGTCAAATTTCTTTGCGATCGTCGGATAAAGCACCTTTGTTATGGAATTGAGCATATCCATATCATTTACCGACATCATAATCGCTTCTCTTAAATACTGATACCCCTTGATGTGCGCCGGCACGCCGACTTCGTGGATGATCTCCGTGACGGTATGCTCGAGGTCATCCGGTCCCTGTTCCTCCACTCTCTCATAGGCGTTGATCTTGCGCTTGTCCTGATCGGTTTTCACATCCCGCACATGCTTGATGCGGTTTATCACCATATTGTTGTCGAACGGCTTCATGATAAAATAATCCGCGCCATACGAAAATGCCTCTTCCGTGATCTTCTCCTGTCCGATCGCGCTTATCATGATAAAAGAAGGGTGCGTTGTCATGGATGTATCCTCACTGATCCGCTTTAAGACCGCAAGTCCATCTAACTTCGGCATAACGACATCCATCAGCACCACATCCGGCTGCTTCTCCTGGATCAGCTTATATGCCTGCTCCCCATCCTTTGCCGCTCCCACTACTTCAAACTCATCTTCCCCTGAAACTATCGCTCCAAGTAACTGTAGCATTCTTTCGTTGTCATCTGCAATCACACATTTTAGTGTCTCCATATCTGCCTCCAATGCTTGTCACTTTTTATCATTGTAACTATATATAAACTTAATTGGGGGAATTTGTCAATATTTGTCGACAGTTCACAACATATTCTCAATAAATATCCCATAGCCGCGCTTCGGATCGTTCACCAGCACGTGCGTGACCGCGCCGATGATCCTGCCGTCCTGTATGATCGGACTGCCGCTCATCCCCTGCACGATCCCTCCGGTCAGCTCCAAAAGCTCCGGATCCGTCACATGGAACTGGATTCCCTTGTTGGTGTTGGTCTCCTGATAGTTCACGCTGTCGATTGAGATCTCGTAAGACTTTGTCTCGCCGCTGATGTCGGATAAGATGTACGCTTTGTCGCAGGCGATCTGCTGCATGTATCCGATCTCGAAGCACGCATCCGAGGTCTTGTAATTTTCCAGACAGTGCTCGTCCAGCTCGCCGTATATCCCCATGCTGCTGTTTGTTTGGATATTTCCGAGATAATTATCTTTTCCGTAGTAGATAATGCCCTCCAGCTCCCCCGGAGCGCCATTTTCGCCCTTTTGTATGCCGAGCAGGCGCATATTGTATACACGTCCCTCGGATATTGTCAGAAGTTCCCCTGTCTCGCCGTCGCCGATGCCGTGTCCGAGTGCTCCAAAGCTGCCCTCCCTTGTGTAGTAGGTCAGTGTGCCGATCCCCGCCATGTCGTCTTTTACCCAGATTCCAAGCAGATATTTATGATCCTGTGTGCAGACCGGCTCCACTGCGACATCAATGGATTTTCCTTTGCGTTCCAGTGTCAGCACAAGCTTTTCTTCCTCGTTTTGCTGCACCGCCTCGATGAGCGCTTCCTTCGTTTCGATCGGCACACCGTTTGCAGCGCAGATGTAATCGCCCGGCAACACCTTATTCTCCGCTGGACTGGTCAGTACACCCTGTGCATCCAGCACCTCGGATGTTTTGAGCACAAGTATCCCATCCGTCTGTCCGTAGATGCCGATCACACGCCCGGAGGCATATACCGACTGTGCAGAGATCACACTGACCTCCACCTCTTTGATCGGCACGATCCCAAAGAGCTTACAGGTTATGATATAGTCCACATCCTGTGTCACACTATCCGAAAAAAGCGCCTGTGTTTTTGCATCCGGCTGCATTCCGCCCTGCTCCGCCGCGGACACAATATTCCCCGACGCACGCTGCTGCCGGAGCGCCGCCGTGCTCTTTAGCGTCGCCTTCTGCTCTATACTGACCGGCACCTGCAGATTCAGTTCCGGTGCCTCCCCCTCACACACATAGATATGGTTTGGGATCGCACCAAGAAGTGTTGTGTAGGCAAAGCAGAACACAACACTCAGATATATCACTACTACATTTTTATAAAACCGCGCACAAAAAAATCGCATACCATTACTCCAAAAATCTTTTGTAATAGTATGCGATAAATTTATTTTTTCATGTAAGCCATCCGCTTCATTTCCTCGGCACTCTTGTAGACCGTCTCCGTGATCTCGACACCGCCGAGCATCCGCGCAAGCTCATTTACGCATTCCTTGTCCGACAGCTTGCGGATGCGGGAAACCGTCGACTGGTTCTCCACTTCCTTTTCGATCAAAAAATGCGTATCTGCCATTGCTGCGATCTGTGGCAGATGGGTAATGCAGATAACCTGATGGCTCTTTCCAAGCACGTTTAGCTTCTCGGAAACCATCTGTGCGGTACGACCGCTGATTCCGCTGTCGATCTCGTCAAAGATCAGTGTTCCGATATCGTCCCCGGCTGCCATCACGGTCTTGATCGCGAGCATGATACGCGACAGTTCACCACCGGAAGCCACCTTTCCAAGTGGCTTTGTAGGCTCACCCGGATTCGTTGAAATCCAAAATTCAGCATCGTCCACGCCGTTTGCGGTGTAATCCGCTGTCCGCTCAAACTGCATCTCAAACCGGACATCCAGAAAATTCAGCTCCTTTAATGCCTCCGTCACCGTATCGCACAATTTAAGTGCATATTTCTTTCGGATATCCGAGATCTCGTCCGAAAGCTCACACACGATCTTCTCCTGCTTTTTGATACGCTCCGAAAGATCGGATAGATAGCTCTCATAATCGGACAGCTTTGCGATCCGCGTCTCCTTCTCCTCGCAGGAAGAAAGGATCTCCTCGATCGTATTTCCGTACTTGGATTTCAGATGATTGATGACATCCAGACGCTTCTGTGTCTCATAAAACGTCTCCTCATCAAACTCCGCTGAGGATATATAATTGCTGATCTCATGGTTAAAATCGGACAACAGATTGTCAATCTCCACAAGCTGCTGCTCCAGTTCCTCGATTGGCTTGTCAAAGCCGCTGACTGTTCCAAGCTCGCGCACCGCACGGTCGATCAGCTCGGATGCGCTCTCCATCTCGCCTCCTGTCGCAGCATAAGCGCTGCCGAGTGCTTCCATGATCTTTTTTCCATTTGAAAAACGTCGGAAGGTCGCTTCCAGCTCCTCGTCCTCACCGGCAACCGGTGCAGCCTCCGTTATCTCATGTACCTCGTATTCTAACAGGGACAATTCCCGCTTCTGATCCTCTGTGTCGAGATTGGCGGACTCCCACTCTTCCTTCAAACGCCGGTATTCCTTGTATTCGTTGGCAAGCTTCCTCTTTTTATCGCCAAGCGCGTCCTTTGCATATTCGTCCAAGATCTCAAGATGCTTCTTCTTGGACAAAAGCGTATGGCTCTCCTGCTGTCCGCAGATGTCGATCAGCAGCGCCGCAACCTCTTTCATACGGGAAACCGATACCGTCTCCCCGTTGATGCGTCCGACCGCTCTCGTCCCGGATATTTTTCTGGTCAGGATGACCATATCATCCTCCGGCTCAATCTCAAGCGCACGCAGCGCCTCTATCGTCTTTTCCTCTTTTACCTGAAAAATAAGCTCGACCAGCGCGGTGTCGTCATTATTCCGCAGAATCTCCTTCGGAACCTTTTCTCCCAAGGCAAGGTTCATGGAGCCGATGATAATGGACTTTCCGGCACCGGTCTCTCCAGTTAGGATATTCAGTCCGTCCGTAAACTCCACATCTGCCTCATCGATCAGCGCAAGATTCTTCACATGCAGGTTCTGTAACATAAAACTCTCCTTCTAATCTCCCCATCCGGCGCATTTTACTTTTGTTCAATGATCCTTCGGAGATGTGTCATGATGTCCGAGGTCTCCTCAACCGAGCGGACTGCGCACATGATGGTATCATCTCCCGCAATCGATCCGACGATCCCCGGAATATGCATCGCATCGATTGCTGCACACACGGCACTCGCCATGCCCGAAACCGTCTTGATCACCAGAATGTTCTGTGCCATGTCCATGGATAAAAATCCGGCACGCAGAACTCTGACGTACTTTTCTGCCATCTGCTCTCGCGCCTCGTTGAGAACAGCGTATTTCTGCTTCCCGTTGTTCATCGGGATCTTGGTTAGCTTCAACTCCCGGATATCACGGGAAACCGTCGCCTGAGTGGTCGTATATCCTTCCTTTTCCAGATATGCGGACAACTCCTCCTGCGTCTCGATCTCATATTTTTGCACCAGTTCAAGGATCTTTGATTGACGTTTTGTTTTCATACCACCCTCCTATGTATAGGTTTCCATCTTTTTACGAAGCAGTTCCAAAAAACTCAGATTGTTTAACTTACATATTTTCGTGATATTTGGTGCTTTTGAAATCACAAAACGATCTCCCACCTTAAGCTCTGCGACCTGATCCCCATCGAAGCTGACGCAGGCTTCCTCCTCATGCTCATAGCGCCGCCTTGCGACCTCGATCACGATTTCATCCTCCGAGTCTAACACGATGCTCTTCGAGTTGAGATTATGGGCGTTGATCGGGGTGAGAAGGATCATCTTCGCCTTCGGATCTACGATCGGTCCGCCGGCAGACATATTGTAGCCGGTCGATCCCGTCGGTGTCGCCACGATGATGCCGTCCGCATGGTAGGTGTAAAGGATCTTTCCGTTTACATACACGATGAGGCTTAGCATCGTAAGATCCCCAGTACGGTGGATCACGATATCATTCATTGCAGCGCGGCTTTCATTGGCTCCGTCAAGATGCCCGCAAAGCATCATGCGCTCCTCCACACTATAATCGTCCTTCATCAGCCGGTCGATCGCCGAAAAAACCGTACTTTCCTCCAGCTCGCACAGGTATCCAAGCGTTCCGAGGTTCACTCCCATAAGCGGAATTCCAAGCGATTGTACCGCAGTCGCCGCACGGATCAGCGTTCCGTCCCCGCCAAGCACAAAAATCATCTCAGTGTCCTTTGGAATGTCACTGATCTGAAATTCTTTCAACTGCCCGATGGAATTGCTGAGCAGCCCGACCGCAGTTCCTCCGCGTGCGCGGATGTACGCCTTCACCTGTTCCGTGAAGCGCAGCTCCTTATCCTTATACGCATTTGTGATCAGGGTAAAATGCTTCATGTTATTTGTCCAACTCCTCATGTGCTGCCGCAACCACTGCCATCATATCGACACGCTCTGCCATAGATGTCTCTTCTGCCTTTTCCAGATAAACCAGATACTCGATATTGCCCTCCGGTCCCTTGATCGGGGAAAATTCCAGATTCAGCACGGAAAATCCGTTTGCCAGTGCAAAGGAAAGGATGTTTGACACGACCTCCTCATGCACCTTAATGTCACGGACAACTCCCTTTTTGCCGACTTTGTCCCTTCCGGCTTCAAACTGCGGCTTGATCAGGCATACCATCTGCCCGTGTGGCGCAAGCAGCTCCCTTGCCGCCGGAAGCACCTTTGTCAGCGAGATAAAGGAGACATCCACCGATGCAAAATCAAGCACATCCGCAATATCCTGCAAAGTCACATACCGGATATTCGTCTTTTCCATGCAGACCACGCGCGGATCCTGCCGCAGCTTCCATGCAAACTGTCCGTATCCAACATCCACGGCATAGACCTTCTTTGCGCCGTTCTGCAGCATACAATCGGTAAAGCCTCCCGTGGAGGCGCCGATATCCATGCAGACCTTGTCCTCCAACGCGATGCCAAAATGTGTCATCGCCTTCTCTAACTTCAGTCCGCCACGGCTGACGTATTTTAGCGTCGCACCGTGGATCTCGATCTGGCAGTCCTCCGGGAACGTGGAACCAGCCTTGTCCTCCCGGTTATTGTTGACAAACACGTTGCCCTCCATGATCATGGTCTTAGCCTTCTCTCTGGAAGGGGCAAGTCCCTTTTTTACGAGTAATACATCCAAACGTTCTTTCATAACACCTCTAAAATTCTCGCGGCAACCGATGCCGCATCTATTCCAAGCATTTCTCTAAGCGCATTGACATTTCCATGCTCCACGAACTGATCCGGCACGGATACCGTCAGGATGGAAACATTAAGCTTCTCCGAAAATAAAAAGCTCTCGATATGCTCTCCCATGCCGCCGCTCTTTACATTCTCCTCCATCGTTACCAACAGCTTGTGCGTACCGGCAAGCCTGCGGATCATCTCCTCATCAAACGGCTTTGCAAACCGTGCATTGACGAGCGTGCAGGAATGCCCGCTCTCCTTTAGCTTGTTCCGCACCTCCTCGGCGATCGAAACCATGCCGCCAAGTGCAAACAGCGCAACCTCCGACTCCTCGTAGAGCATTTCGCTCTTTCCAAGCACCACCGGCTCTCGGAACTCCTTTAGTCCGTCATACGCAAGCCCTCTCGGATAGCGCACCGCGATCGGCGCTCCAAACGCCACGGCGAACTTCATCATATCGGAAAGCTCCCATTTATTCTTCGGAGCAAGAATCGTCATATTCGGGATCGTCGACAGAAACGACAGGTCAAAAATACCCTGATGCGTCTCTCCGTCACTTCCCACAAGTCCGGCGCGATCGATTGCAAACACGACAGGAAGATTCTGCAGGCACACGTCGTGCATGATCTGGTCATACGCGCGCTGTAAGAACGAGGAATATACCGCAAATACCGGGATAAGCCCCATCTTTGCCATTCCCGCCGCAAACGTCACCGCATGCTCCTCCGCGATTCCCACATCGAAAAAGCGCTCCGGATAGTTCAGGTGAAACCTCTTTAATCCGGTTCCGTCCGTCATCGCCGCCGTTATGGCAACCACCTTCGGATTGCGCTCTGCGAGCTTTAGCATGACCGTGGAAAAAACGTCCGTGTAATTCGCCTTCTTGTGCTTATTTGACGGGATTCCCGTCTCTATCTCAAACGGTTCGGTTCCGTGGAACCGTGCCGGATGACGCTCCGCCGGAAGATACCCGGCTCCCTTCTTGGTCAGCACATGCACAAGCACCGGACCATCCACGCGCTTTGCCTCGTTAAAGGTCTTTCGCATCTCCGCGATGTTGCTTCCATCGACCGGTCCAAGGTAGATCAGCCCCATCTCCTCAAAAAGCATTCCCGGAACAAACAACTGCTTGAGACCGCTCTTGGCATTGTGTATCTTTTGGACCATCTTCTTGCCGACACCCGGAATCTGGCTTAGCGAATGTTTGACATTTTCCTTCAAGCCACTGTACGCATCTGCGGTACGAAAGCTCGACAGATAACGGTTCAGCCCTCCGACATTCTCGGAGATGGACATATTGTTATCATTTAATACGATGATGAAGTTGGACTTCAGCTGTGAGGCATTGTTGAGTGCCTCAAACGCCATGCCGCCGGTCAGTGCGCCATCTCCGATGACAGAGACAACATAGTAGTCCTCCCCCGTCAGCTCCCTTGCGTGTGCCATTCCAAGTCCCGCCGAAATGGAGGTTGAGCTATGCCCGGTATTAAAGCAGTCCGACTCGCTCTCGATCGTTTTCGGGAAACCACTCATCCCGCCAAGCTGACGGAGTGTGGCAAACCCATCCTTACGCCCGGTCAGCAGCTTGTGTGTATAGGACTGATGTCCGACATCCCAGATGATCTTGTCCTTCGGCAGATCAAACGCCAGATGAAGTGCCATCGTAAGCTCAACCACACCGAGGTTTGAAGCGAGATGCCCGCCGGTCTTTGAGATCGACTCCACCAGAAATTCCCGAATCTCATCCCGCAGAATATCAAGCTCTTTTGGCGTAAGCGTCTTTATATCATTTTCTTTTTGTATTCGCTCTAAAATCATGTATCCCCTCAACATAGGGCAATTCTGCCGTATACCTTATCATTTATTTCTATGAACCAGAAAATGGATCAACTCCTGCAAAAATGCATCGTCCTTCCCAAGTGTTGCAAGAAGTGCCGATGCCTCCTCAGAGAGCAGCTCTACGTCCTTTGCCGATTTCTCCAAGCCCTCGTAGGACACATAGGTGGATTTCTGGTTCTTCTCGTCGCTTCCGATCGGCTTGCCAAGCTCCTCGAACGTGCTAGTCACATCAAGGATGTCATCCTGGATCTGAAATGCCAGTCCGATTTTGCCTGCTACCTGCTCCACGATGCTTTGTTCTTCCGCGGTTGCTCCCGCCAAGATCGCTCCAATCTTCATCGATGCCTCGATCAGCGCTCCGGTCTTTAGCTGGTAGATAAAATCCAGCTTTTCCCTTGCGATCGTTGTCTCACCGCGCTTATCCGCCTCGACATCCACGACCTGTCCGCCAACCATTCCATATACACCGGCTTTCTGTGCCAACACAAGGAATGCCGCTCCGACATTCGGATTCTTATCCAAAGCAGTAAGCGCCTGTGCAGCCGTCTCATACGCATAGTTAAGCAGCGCATCCCCGGCGAGAATGCCCATCGCCTCGCCATATACCGCGTGCGTTGTTTTCTTGCCCCTGCGGTACTCGTCGTTATCCATTGCCGGCAGATCATCATGCACCAGTGAGTAAGTGTGGATCATCTCGATTGCTGCCATGAACGGCTCGATTGTCGCATCACTTCCGCCGAACATGCGGTAGGTCTCCTGCATGAGCATCGGGCGAAGCCGCTTGCCGCCTGCACGCACACTGTAATTCATCGCTTCAAAGATCGTCCGCTGATAGCCTTCCTCCTTCGGAAGATACCGCTCGATGATCCGGTTGATCTGTTCTACGCGCTTCGTAATCTCCTGCTCTATCATCAAAATGCCTCCAATTCGCCGTTTTCATTCAATACCAGCATTGCTTTTTCGATGCGGTCCAGCGAATCGTTTGCCGCCTTGATCTCCGCCAGTCCCTTTTTATACAGTTCAAAGGAATCATCAAGGGAAACCTCCCCCGATTCCATCTGCTCTAAGATCTGTTCGATATTGTCAAATCGTTCTTCCAGTGTTATGGATTCATTTTTCTCTTTCATTATGCCATACCTCCGAAACCGTTGCTCTCATTCCGCCGTCCAACATCTGTACCGTTATCTCATCCTGCGCCTTAAGTCCGTCAACAGAACGGACGGTCTTTCGATCCGGTCCCTCCACGAACGCATACCCCTGACTGAGCTTGCGTATCGGAGAATTACCCTCCAGCGCCTGCGCTAAAAGCTGAAACCGCGCCCGCTTGCGCTCTAAGGTCTGCTCCATCCGCTGACGCAGACGGTCACCTGCCATCACTGTGTGCCTGCGGCTCTCCGCAAGCTGTCTTTGCATACAGTCTGTAAGCTTCTCCTCCAACGCCGCAATCCTTGTGCGGTTGGCATTCAACTGACTCTGCGGACTTACCGCGCGAAGCCTCGTCAGATAATGGTTCGTCTGCTCCCTTGCCAGCCGAAGCTGCTGCCGCAAGATCCGCTGCATACGCTCCTGCTGCTGACGCAGTGCATCCTCGATGTCCCGCACGTCCGCCACGGCAAGCTCTGCCGCCGCCGATGGTGTCGGTGCACGAAGATCTGCGACCAGATCCGCGATCGTGGTATCTGTCTCATGCCCGACTGCCGAGATGATCGGTGTCTGACAATCAAAGATCGCCCGCGCGACGATCTCCTCATTGAACGCCCAGAGATCCTCGATCGAGCCACCGCCTCTTCCGACGATGATCGTGTCCACGCCCAGCATATCCAGCGCATGGATTCCGTTTACGATGCTCTCCGCAGCGCCGCTTCCCTGCACCAGAGCAGGATACAGGATCAACTGCACATAAGGGTTGCGCCGCGTGGCGATGTTGCGGATATCCTGTATCGCAGCGCCTGTCGGTGCCGTGACGATCCCCAGTCTGTGAATGTACTTCGGGATCAGCTGCTTATATTCCGCCGCAAACATCCCCATCTCTTCAAGCTCACGCTTTAACTGCTCGAACCTTAAAAACAGGTTGCCCGCACCATCCGCCTCGATCTGTCTGGCATACATCTGGTAGACACCATCACGCTCATAGACCTCGATCGAGCCTGTCACGATCACGCGGTCACCCTCCTTCATGTGGAAGGAAAGTCCTTTCCGGTTACCCGCAAACATGACCGCACGCATTGCGCCTGCGGCATCCTTGATCGTAAAGTAGATATGTCCGTTGGTATGATATTTACAGTTGGACACCTCACCCTTGACACTGATCTGCCGCAGCATAAAATCCTGCGCAAACATATTCTTGATGTAGGAATTTACCTGTCCGACCGAATATACATTCTTTGTCATACGAACTTTGCCAATACTCCGTTTACAAAGGAGGAGGACTCATCGGTTCCATACTTCTTTGCAAGCTCTACTGCCTCATTGATGGATACCTTTTCCGGGATCTCTTCCTCGTAGCGGATCTCATAGACCGCAAGACGCAGGATCGCAAGATCCACCTTACCCATGCGGCTGGTCTTCCAGCCAACGGATTTGTCGTTGATCTCCGCATCGATCTCCTTCAGATGAGAGAGGATGCCATCGGTCTTTGCAGTAAGATATGCTTTATCCTCTGCCTTTAAGTTCTCAAGCTCCTCCTCAAACAGGCTGAGCTGTTCCGGCATCTCATCCTCTTTGTGAAATTCCACGCGGAACAACATCTTAAACATATTTTCTCTTAATTCTCTTCTTGTCATTTTTTATCTCCAGAATCATAAATAATAAAGGATGCCCATAGGACATCCTTTATTATACTACATCTTAGTTTAATTAAAAAGCATAAATTATGCCTGACCGTTCATATCTACGCTTGCAATTCTGACATTGACCTCGGCAACATGAAGTCCTGTCATATTTTCGATTGCACTTGCGATCTTATCCTGCACTTTTGCAGATACTTCCGGGATATTGTAGCCATACGCAATATTGATCGCAACGGAAACCTTGATCTCGTCATTCTCAACCTCGATCTGGATTCCCTTGGAAAGATTGCGCATTCCAAGCTTGCTTACGATCTCGTTCGTAATATTGCCTGCCATAGAGCTTACACCCTCAACCTCAGTCGCTGCAAGTCCTGCTACGATCGCAACTACCTCGTCTGCGATCTTAACCTCTCCCAGCTGGTCTGATTTGATCTGGATGATATTTCTGTTCTCTGCCATTCTCACTGCCTCCTACTTCTAATAACGAATGCAACATCCGTAGTCTATGCACATTATAGCAAACAATCCCTCGTTTGCAAATCAAAAATGCAAATTATACTGTCTGGCGCTTGGATACAAATACCTGATAAGCGTCATTGCCGGATAAGGACTTGCCTGCCGTAATATGTACGTTCTTGTCTGTAATGACATATTCCACGTTGGCATTCTCATCGATCACGGTATCCTGCATCAGCACGCAGTTCTTAACCTTTGCACCTTTGCCAATCTTGACACCTCGGAAAAGTACACAGTTCTCAACCTCGCCCTCGATGACACAGCCGTCCGCAACGAGTACGTTCTTTGCCTTTGCGTCGGAAATATAGCGTGTCGGGTTATCGTCACGGATCTTGGTGTAGATCGGGTTGCCGGAGAACAATGCATTGATGTTCTCCTCCTTGAGAAGACGCATATTCTCCTCAAAATAGCTCTTCATATCGTGGATATGTGCAACATAGCCGTCATAACGGTATGCATGGATGTCCAGATTGTTCTTCTCGGATGCAAGAAGATCTCTCATGAAGTAGGTATATCCGTGGATATAAGCCTCATCGATCAGCTCGATCAAACGCTCTCTCTGGAGGATGTAGATGTTCAGTCCGAGATTTACCTCGCCATCCTGTGTGGAGTTGAGGTAGATCTTGTTGACTCTGTCATTCTCATCGATGTCAAAGCTGTAATAGAACTCATGCATATTGACATTGGAGCGCTTAAACACTTCCGGGATCTGGCTCTTGAAGTATACCAGCGTCACATCCGCCTTGCTCTCCACGTGGGAATCGATCAGCGCTCGGAAGTCAAAATTAACTGCAAAGTTGGAATCGGTAAGCACTACATATTCCTCCGGCTGCATCCGAAGGAATCCCCTGATACTCTCAAGTGCCTCGATCCATCCGTTGTATACCTTAACGGACTTCTGTGCGTATGGCGGGAAGATATTCAGTCCGCCCTTTTTTCTGGCAAGATCCCACTCGCGTCCGGAACCGAGGTGGTCCATAAGGGAATGGTAATTCTGTCGTACCAGAAGTGATATATTGCTGATATCGCAATGTACCATGCTTGAAATCAAAAAGTCGCAGAGACGGTAACGGCTTGCAAACGGAATGGATGCCATTGAGCGTTCCGTAACCAGCTCCGGTACTAAGGTGTCATAACTATTCGGGAAAATAATTCCGAGCGCGTCTGCCTTTGCACTGATCATTATCGAACTCCCCCTTCCTCAACATCATCATAAACCATCGCATCTGCTCCGATCTTTGCGTTTGCGCCGATGGTGATTCCCGGAGCGATCGTTGCAACCTTGCCGGCTCCGGTCGTATCTGCCGGTGACTCTCCCACGGTGGCATTCTCTCCGATCACCGCCTTCTCCGCGATGATACAATGCTTTACGACTGCCCCGGACTTGATGACGGTGTTACCCATCACAACAGCGTCCTCAACGACAGCGCCCTCCTCGACGGTAACGCCCGCAAAGAGGATGGAATGCTTCACATAGCCCTGAATGCGGCAGCCATCGGTGATCATGGAATTTTCCACAACACCCTTGTCACCGATGTAATGTCCGGTCTTGCCGCTGTTACGGCTGTAAATCTTCCACTGTTCATCGAACAGGTCGATTCCGCTGTGCTCCGGATCAAGAACCTCCATATTTGCCTCCCACAGAGAGGAAATGGTTCCTACGTCCTTCCAGTAGCCGTTGAAGCGGTATGCGTACATCTTGCGGTTGTCGCGCAGCAGGTTCGGGATGATGTTGTTTCCAAAGTCGTTCTCGGACTCCGGATCTGCCTCGTCCTCCTCAAGATATTTCTTTAAAATATCCCAGTTGAATATGTAGATTCCCATGGATGCCAGATTGGACTTCGGGTTCTTCGGCTTCTCCTGGAACTCCGTAATCTTGTCCGTCTCATCCGTTACCATAAGTCCGAAGCGGCTTGCCTCCTCCCACGGCACTTCCATAACCGCAACAGAGAACTCTGCTCCCTTCTCCTTGTGGAAACGAAGGAAATCGCTGTAATCCTGCTTGCAGATCTGATCACCGGAAAGGATGATGACATACTTCGGATCGTACTGTTCAATAAAGGAAATGTTCTGATAAATCGCGTTAGCAGTTCCCTTGTACCAGTCTGAGCCGGATGCTCTCTGGTACGGCGGAAGCACATGTACGCCTCCATACAACCGGTCAAGATCCCACGGTTGTCCATTGCCGATATATTCGTTAAGTACAAACGGCTGGTACTGCGTCAAGATACCCACCGTGTCAATACCGGAGTTTACGCAGTTGGAAAGTGGAAAATCGATAATTCGATACTTGCCGCCGAACGGGACAGCCGGTTTTGCCAGCTTCTGTGTCAGCGCATAGAGCCGTGAACCCTGTCCCCCGGCCAAAAGCATTGCTACCATTTCTTTAGCCATAAAAACGCCCCCTTGAGTAATTTTTAGCAAAAACTTTATTAACTCAATCTTATCACATGTTGTCCTTTATGTAAAATAGTTTTTGTGACCATTTTCCCAGAAAAAACGACAAAAACTACTCCTCCCTCCAAGGGGCAAAGCCGGACACGGGATTGCCTATTTTCCGACGATTTCCTCGGTGTTGATAAACTGATAAGGTGTATTTTGGTAAACGTAATAGTTCAACCAGTTGGAATACAGGATATTGCCGTGTGAGCGCCACTGTAACAGCGGTCTTTGCGTATCGTCATCGTTCGGATAATAGTTGACCGGAAGCTCGATCGGTAGTCCCTTCTCCTTGTCTCTCTGGTACTCCTTGCCGAGTGTCAGGCGATCGTATTCCGGGTGTCCCATCACAAAGATCTGTCCGCCGTCCTTTGCGATCACAAGGAACACGCCTGCCTCATCGGATTCCGCAAGGATCGTAAGATCCGGATTCTTCTCGATATCCTCCTTGAGCACCTCCGTATGGCGGGAATGCGGAGCCATGAAATGATCGTCAAAGCCTCTTACCAACGGCACCTTGCGGTTCATGACCTTATGCTCGTACACGCCGAACATCTTTTTATCCAAAACATGCTTCTGGATACCGTAGTGATAGTAAAGTCCCGCCTGTGCGCCCCAGCACAGGTGCAGTGTGGAAGTCACATGTGTTTTCGTCCACTCCATGATTTTGCAGATCTCCGGCCAGTAGTCAACCTCCTCATACTCCATCAGTTCCACCGGCGCTCCGGTGATGATGAAGCCGTCAAAATTCTGGTTCTTGATCTCATCAAAGGAAAGATAGAATTTGTTCAGATGGTTGGAGGACGTGTGGGTTGCCTCATGGGTTGAGGTTGCAACAAACGTCACATTTACCTGAAGCGGTGTGTTGGAGAGTGATCGCAGGATCTGCAGCTCCGTATCCTCCTTTAACGGCATAAGATTCAGTATTGCGATATCAAGCGGGCGGATGTCCTGATGACTGGCACGGTTTTCGTCCATGACAAATATATTTTCCCGCTCTAGGATCTCCTTTGCCGGGAGATCATTCTGTGTTTTGATTGGCATTGCAATTCCTCTTTTCTATCAGCTGCCAAACATCTCGATAAACTGATCCTCTGTGATGATCGGCACACCTAATTCTTTTGCTTTTCTATTCTTGGAAGATTCCGATTCCGCGTCATTGTTGACCAGATATGCGGTCTTTTTCGATACGCTTCCCGCGACCTTTCCACCCTGCGATTCCACATAGGCTTTGAACTCGTCACGGTTCTTAAAACTGTGGACATCACCGGTGATAACAAAGGTGATCCCGACGCAGCTTCCCTGTGAGGTATCGGTCTGCTCCACCTTCTGTATATGAAGCTCCTTCAACAGATGGAACAATTCGGTATGGTTCTTTTCCTGACTGTACCACTGGAAGATCGATGCGGATTTCTCTGCCCCGATTCCGTCAATATCGGAAAAATCAATTCCTTTTTCCAGACGATCCAGAAATCCGTCCATGCCGATATTCCTTACGATCTTCTTGGCTGCATCCAGCCCGATCATCGGAATGCAAAGAGCAAAGATCAGATTGACCGGATGCACATCCCGGCTCTTTTCGATCGCCGCTTCCATATTCTGTAATGACTTATCCCCGAAGCCCTCCATCTGTCCAATGACGTCAAAATGCTCTGACAGATGGAACAGATCGGAAAACTCATGGATAAAGCCCTCATTCATAAACTTTAACATGGTTTGGATGGAAAGTCCATCCATATCCATACCGGATTTGCTGACAAACCGGGTAAACTTCTTGACATGCTTTGCGGTGCAGTCCGGGTTCGTGCAGTGCAGCGTCTTTGTGCCGCTCGCTTTGCTGATGCGGATCTGCGTCGGTGCATGGCACACCGGGCATTCCTTCGGGATCTCCACCTCGCCCACAGCATCGTGTACCGCGATGCACTTCGGGATGATCTTGTTTGCCTTTATGACCTCAAGCGTACATTCCTTTCCGACTCCCAGACGTTCGATCTCGCTGATGTTGCAAAGAGAAGCCCTTGAAACAGTCGTACCCTCGATCTGTACCGGCTCAAACACTGCGACCGGGGAGATCGTTGACACTGCGCATGACCATTCGATGTAGCGCAGCTTGCTCATGACCGCCTCATCCTGCCACTTGAACGCATACCCCGCTCTCGTCGCATGGTGTCCGGTAATGCTTCCGGTCGCGGCATACTCCGTGTCGTCGTAGGTGATGACAAGTCCGTCCACCGGTACATCCATCGCTCCGCTCTCCACGCGGGCAGTCCATTTATCGATCAGCGCCGGAAGTATCTCCGCCGTCGCAGGTTCCCGGTCGACCACCGTAAAGCCCATATCCTTCAGATACTGCATCCGCTCTCCCCACGAAACGATCTCTTTTTCCAGATACACCAGCGTGAACGCATAAAAATGTACCTTCCGCGCAGCGACCGCTCCCGCATTATCCAGATTCAAGGTTCCCGCCGCAAGGTTTCGCGGATTGGCGTACTTTTCGTCCTCATCCTCGATTGTGTCATTGATCATGTTAAAGTCCGTGTAGGAGATCGCCGCCTCGCCGCGCACAACCAGATGCCCCTCATACGGGATCTTCTGCGGAAAACCGCCGATGGCATCCTTCAAATGCGTAATGTTTTTGCCGACAGTTCCGTTTCCGCGCGTGACGATCTTCGTCAGAGTGCCGTTGTCATACGTCAGAACAAGCGTCAGCCCGTCCAGCTTCCACGACAGCCAGATTGGGCGGTCTCCCGCCCACGCCTGCAATTCACTGACCTGTTTGGTCTTTGCCAGCGACAGCGCCGGGAACTCATGCGGTTCCCTCCGCCCTTCATCGGCGGTGTTCTCCTCGTATCCGGTCTTTTGCGTCGGGCTGTCCGGCAGGATCACTCCGGTTTCCTTTTCGAGTGCGGACAGTTCATCGAACATCGCATCCCACTCATAATTGGATATGATCTCATCCCTGCCGTTATAGTAGGCATCTGATGCCTCGTTCAACCGGGCGATCAGTTCTTGCATTCTTGCTTCTTTGTCCATTGCCATATACCCCTTCTATTTTCTGACCGGTTGGTTGGAGGAATTTGCGATCAGCCTTGTAAGAACCGCATACTCATCCTTCGTTACCGAGCGGTACTCTCCCGGCTTTAAATCTCCAAGTTCGATATTCATGATCCGGACTCTTACCAGTTTTTCCACGCGGTATCCAAAATATTCGCACATGCGGCGGATCTGGCGGTTAAGCCCCTGCGTCAGAATGATCCGAAACTGTCTGCCTGCAATCTTCTCCACCTTGCATTTTCTCGTAGTCGTCTCAAGTTCCACAAGCGGAACGCCTCCGGCGAGTCCCCGCAAAAAGGAATCCGTCACCGGGCGGTTAACCGTCACGATATATTCCTTCTCATGCCGGTTACCCGCGCGCATCATCTTGTTGACAATATCGCCGTTGTTGGTAAGGAGCAGCAGTCCTTCCGAATCCTTATCCAGTCTGCCGACCGGGTACACGCGCTTCGGATAGTTCAAAAAGTCGATCACATTGTTCTTCTCGCGCTTTTCTGCGGTACAGACAATCCCGACCGGCTTGTTCATGGCAAGCAGGATCATCTCCTCCTCCTTTGCCACCTTAACGCCTCCAACGTACACGGTATCCTCCGGTCTCACGCGGTCGCCGGTCACCGCGATGCGGTCATTGATCCGCACCTCCTGATTCTCGATCCTGCGGTCTGCCTCTCTGCGTGAGCACACGCCTGCTTCACTTAAATATTTGTTGATACGAACTCCATTTTCCTGCATTTTACATTCCCTTACTGTAAAATGCGGAGACTTTAAGAAGCCTCCGCATCTGTGTGCTTAATTTACTCTGTCACTTCATCCACATAGTCAGACTTAATATATCCGGTCTTTCCGTTGTAGTCAATCTCGGTCCAGCCGTCCTTTTCCCCAAGCTTTGTAAAGGTATCGCCCTTTTCAGCACCGGCGATCACATCGCTGGAGGTGCTTGCCTTCTCACGAACCTTTACCGACTTGATATTGACCTTAACCTTGACCTCTCTGTTCTCGTCGACTGCCGGTGTCTCATCCGGAGTATTGTCCACCGGAGTGTCATCAACGACCGCATCATCTGCCGGTGTGTCCCCGTTGTCGACCGGTGTATCACCGCCGTTGTCCGCTGCGTCTGTGTTATCTGCCGGTACATCACTGCCATCGTCCACTGCATCTGTGTTATCTGCCGTGGTATCACTGCCATCGTCCACTGCGTCTGCGTTATCCGCCGTAGTATCGCTTCCATCGTCCGTTGCCGGCTCCTGCGTATCTTCATCCCCGGTGTCTGCCGGTGTGATCACGTTCTCCATCCACTCTGTCATAGCATTCGGAATCGTTGTGGAAAGCATCGTCGCAAGATCCACGTCACTGGCAACTGCCTCCGAATATGCATTCTTGACCTGATCGCGGAGCGCGATTACATCCGCCTGCTGTCCAAACTGTAAGATCACGGCATAGACATTCGGATCAAGCGTATTCTCGGTGCGGCTCAGGTTGTATGGGCTGTATAAATTGTTGATGTAAAGGCTTCCGTCGTCCTTCGTCTCCACATAGAAGAAATCCAGTCCCGGAGCCATCGTCTCTACTCCGTAGAACTTCAGATCAAAGTATGCCGATACCAGATACGAATTATCCGTCAGCCCGCTCTTGGTATAGCAGGAAATATTCTCGTAGGATTCTATGTAAGCGCTGAACACCTGGATATAGCTCTTCTCATTGTCGCTGATCGGCGAAGCGATCGCTTCAAGCGCATCAATATCCGCAGATGCATACGACGCAAAATAGCTAGTGATCAGCTCGTTGACATCCGCATGTGCATCCTTCTCAAAGTCCGAATCCAGCGTAAAGTCGGCTGCGCCGTTCTCCGTCGATGCCTGTCCGCCGTCAGACGCATTGTCCTTTGTATCCTTCTTCGCGTTTGATCCCGTGCACGCATACAAAACGACTACGAGCGCAATAAATAAAAACGCCGCGAAGAAGAAACGACGGTTTTTGATGCACCAGTCTGTCGCCTTTTTTATCTTTTCTTTTTTAAAGAAACTCTTTATCTTATTGAAAAATTCTTTCATTGTAATCTATCCTTTTCCTAACAAATCAATCATCCGAATATACGTCTTTTCGCGTATGGAAACACCTTAATAAAAATAGCATACTGCCACCGTATTGTCAATGACAGCCCCCGCCCGGAAACAGTTGGAAAATCATTGCCGGTTAAAAATATCTCCATTGCGCCGTTGACATTCCGGCACGATTATGCTAAGTTATAGTTTGTTATCCGCAATCGTAGTTTAATGGATAAAATGCAGGACTCCGACTCCTGTGATGTGGGTTCGATTCCCGTCGATTGCATACAAAAGCTGCTGGACTTTCCGGCAGCTTTTTCGATTTATGTGAGGTTTTATCCCATGACAGACATTCCAAGTACCTATATCGCAGTTGATCTCAAGTCCTTCTATGCTTCTGTCGAGTGTGTTGCCCGCGGTCTCGATCCACTTACCACCAATCTCGTTGTTGCAGATCCAAGCCGCACGGAAAAGACAATCTGCCTTGCCGTCTCCCCTTCGCTGAAGGCATACGGCATTCCCGGACGCGCCCGTCTGTTTGAGGTCTACCAGAAGCTGAATGAATACAAGCGCCGCACCGGCATCACGGTCGATTTTGAGATTGCGCAGCCGCGCATGGCGACCTATATCGAGGTTTCCGCGCAGATTTACAGCATATATCTTAAATATATCAGTCCCGATGATATTCACGTTTATAGCATTGACGAGTGCTTTATGGATGTGACACATTATCTCGAACTGTACCACATGTCTGCATACGAGCTAGCGCAGACCATGATTCTTGACGTGCTTTCCCAGACTGGCATCACAGCCACCGCAGGGATCGCCACGAACCTGTATCTGTGCAAGATTTCCATGGACATTGTTGCCAAGCACGTCGAGCCGGATTCTGCCGGAGTGCGGATTGCTTCTCTCGACGAAGCCTCCTACCGAAGGCTCCTGTGGTCACACACACCGCTTACCGATTTCTGGCGGATCGGTCCCGGAATTGCGCGCCGCCTTGAGCAGAACGGCATGTACACTTTAGGAGACGTTGCCCGCCGATCGGTCTACGATGAGGATTCCCTGTACCGCATCTTCGGCATTGATGCAGGGCTTCTGATCGACCATGCGTGGGGCTATGAACCGTGCGGCATCCAAGATATCAAGGCGTACCGTCCGAGCACCAACAGTGTCTCCTCCGGGCAGGTTCTCGCCTGCCCCTATACCACGGATAAGGCGCGCATCATCGTTCAGGAGATGACCGACCTTCTCGTCCTCGACCTCGTAGACCAGAAACTTGCCACCGATTCAATCACACTCACAGTCGGTTATGACCGCTGCACCGTCGATTCCGGTGCATACCGCGGCACCACGACGACAGACCGTTACGGCAGAAAGCTCCCGCAGCACGCCCACGGCACGGTAAGCTTCGGTTCGCCCACGAACAGCACGAAGAAGGTGCTCACCGAAGTGCTCGCCCTCTACGACCGCATCATCGATCCTTCTCTTATGGTGCGCCGCATCACGGTCAACGCCAACAACCTGACCGATGAAGCCTATGAGCAGTTTGACCTTTTTACCGATCTCGCTGCGCGCGCCAAGGAGCGCAAGCTGCAGGAAGCAATGTTAAGTATTCAAAAGCGTTTTGGGAAAAATGCCATCTTAAAAGGCACAAGTCTTGAAGAAGGTGCGACCACCATCGAGCGCAATAACCAGATTGGCGGCCACCACAAATAAAAAGGAGGCCATCGTATGACAGCCACGCATGAATATGATGATATTATCAATATGAATTATCCGCTTGCAAATGCAGATACCGTAAAGCATCCCCGCATGAGCAGTGCCGACCGTGCAAAGATCTTCTCCCCATTTGCCGCCTTAAAGGGCTACGAGGAAGCGATCGCCGCCAAGCAGCATATCCGCGTTCCGAGGATACTCCTTGCCGAGGAATCCAAGGCAGAGCTTGACCGCCGCCTGCAGATGCTCGATGCAGCGCTCTCGCTCTCGGTTCATCCGGTCGTGCAGGTCGTCTATTTCGAGCCTGCCCCGCACACAGATTCCAAGGATGAGGGCGACTATATTACCTTTACCGGCATGGTTGCCAGATATCTCCCGGACTCCCGCATTCTCCAGATCGTTGACCGTCAGATCCGCCTCAATGATATCTGTTCTATGGAAGGGGATTTTTTCCATGAATTATAATCTATAAACAGTGATCAGTTTCCTTTGGGATCATTCTTCCCCATAAAAGCAGCCATTGTACCTCCCTCCTGTCTTAAAAGATCTCCGTTGTGTGAATAATGCGCTTATCGCAGAAATCGCAGCCTGCTCTTCCCCCGATGCAGTCCTCACAGTCACTTTCCGGCTGCAAAAGTTCATCCTTGCTGATCAGATATACCCCGATAAGGCTCATCTGCGGGTTCATCGATCCCTGCTCCCACTCGATCCCGATCCTTTTTGCATCCAGTATCTTAACCAGCCTCGGCACATCCTCCAGCTTCATCCCGTAGTAGCCCGGACCAAACGACGGACTGCAGACGCAAGGAGTCTCTGCACTGTGCTTTTTCTGCAGATAGTCCTGTATCCATGCCCTTGCGACATCCATGCACGCCACCTGAAACGCTTCCACATAATACTGCTGTAAAAGGGATTGCGGCGCATCGCTCTCCTCGCTTTGCTCCGGCACCCGAAGCGCGTACAGGTAACCCTTCTGGATCAGCTCCCGGTCGATCTGGTTTAGAACCCTGCACGGGATATGTTCATCCGTAAAACAGAACTCCCCGGCTGCAACACATTCCTTCTCAAACGGATGCAAAAGGATCGACATGCAATAGGAATCGCGGTAGCTTTCCCACAACTGCTGGATGCACGCATAAGCGTATTCCCTCTGCTGTGCTGCCGTCTCCCTGTCCATCTGCTCCCAGCAGGCGATCTCAGCAATCCTCGCATAGACCTGATGCCTTATATCCCACATGTCAAGCGTCCATATCTCATCTTGTTTATCCATAATCTTTGTGCCAATATTCTTCATAGGTCAGCCTCTCCGATATTATCTACCATACGTCTACATTATTATGTTTCAAGGTAGAATTTGTCAAGACTAACTCGATCCCGTTTGGCATCATTCATAAGAAATCTCTCCCTCATTCTGGATCGAGCCGTCCGTCTGTCTTAAATCCGCTCTTACGATCATCCTTCCGGAATTGATGATCTGCGAAGCGTCTACCGAAAATACATTCTCCGGGAATCCGGTTACCGCAAACAGCCCCTCGTTATCGATCACACATTGCTCTTTCAAACCCAGATCCGCGTAAAAAGCCTGAAACTCGGATCTATCATCGATCGTGATCCTGCATTCGCTAAGGTCAGCAGTTTTTCCCATAAGCTGTAAATAGCTCTCATTCTGCCCCTGCACGACTGCGCTTTCAAATGTAGCACTGCTATTGCAGATAAAGCGTGCCTCGTCCATGTTTAAGCTCCAGTTGTCCGCTGCCACATCTGCCTGAAACGAAAGTGAGATCACCGATTTTTCCTCCATCCAGATATCGCTTCCGGAGAAATCCATCTGTCCGTCGTAGATTGTGATCGCGGAGCCGTTATCCAGCGTGATCTGTGCGCCTGCAAGCGCCAGATTCCCATCCTGTGCCACGATAAGCGAGTTGTCCATCATAAGATCCCACGTGTCGATCGAGCCACCCTCCAAGAGAACCATATAGGTATTCTTGAGTACGACCGGTGCATCGTCCCTAGCACTTACCTTGTCGCACACAAATACCGGCTTTGTGATCTCCGTTTCGCCAGTCACTTCGATCGGTTTTGAAATAACGACCGCAGAGACCTCCGAATCTTCCATCGCAGCGGCAAGCTCCTCCTCTGTGGCAACGCTTTGGTACGCATAGTCCATGCTCCAGTCCAGTGTCTTCCACACCGCCACGTTTGCGATGCCGTTCATGCGAAATTCGCCATTTCCGTAATAGATCCCGCTCTTTTCATCCAGAATAGAGGAAAATCCGCTCTCAAAATAATTCCGGTTATAGAACACATTATTATCAAACTGCACATCATTTTCAACCACAAAGCTGCCGGCATTTTCGATCCAGCCGTTATTCTCAACCCATGCATTTTCTTCGGCGGTAAATGTGCCGTAATTGTACAGGCTGCTTCCGTTTTGTATGGAGACGGCAAGGTTGTCTGCCTTCGCATAAATCTCCCCGTAGTTGTAGCCGTTACCGCCCATCAGCAAAAAATTGTAGGCATTTAACGTGCCTGCATTGTAAAGGCTTGCCCCCTCCCACACACGGGAGGAATTATCGCATACCATTATTCCCATATTTAAGAGAAGCGTCTTATCCCCCTGCCAGAGTGTGCTCGCATTTTCGTCCCGGAACGTAACAGTTCCATAATTGATTGCAAAAACACCGGCGTTTAAGTAACAGCCTCCGGTCAGATCTCCATAATTGATAAAAACGTCTCCACCCAGAGTAAGCCACTTCGCATCTTTAATCTCTAAGGAAGCGCCCTCACTGATCAGAAGCGGAACCCCGATATTAATCCCGTCTGCCACCTTGATCTGCGCATCTATGCGTATCGGGAGCGTTCCCTTTGCAGCGGCGACAAGCTCCTCCTCAGTACTGACAGACACCGCATTTTCAAATATCTGCTCCTCGTCAAACACAAGGTGGTGTCCACTCATCTTATTCACATAGCTGCTCTCCGAAGCAATATTTGCATCGCTATCCGCCCAGATCAGCGTGTTGGAACTCTCCGTGATACGCCCGGTCTTTGCCACGGAAATGCATGCTTTTTCGCCCCGCAGACGCAGCGCAGCGTTTCGAATATCAAGCGTTCCCTCCACACTCAGTGCCCCGCTTCCATCCAGCTCCATATAGCCGATCTCAAGCATTCCGCCCTGCTCAACAACAATATCCTTTTGCAGGAAACAGCGATACACCACCGCATGAACCCCTTCGGGAATGATGATCGTATGGATATCGTCCTGCTCAAGCAGCGCTCCGAGGTCGTCCAGCTCCGTAAACAGATATTCTCCCTCACTTAGCACACGCATCGTCTCCTGCGGTGTTTTCACCTGTGGAAGAATTTTATCCAAAAGCGCAATACCAATACCAACCGCCACCACCGCGCCAATCGCTGCGGCGATGCCGAATTTTTTTCGCTTCTTTTCTATCATGTTTTAACTCTCCAAAAACACTAAAATAACACGTTTGCTCTTTGCAACGCTATTTTTTCTTCTGATTGCGGTATACGATCCACACTCCGATGCTGCATAAGATCATCGAAAGCCACATCGCATAGCCGCCGTTATCCGATGACAAGAGCACTCCTAGCATCTGTGTGTCTCTCCTTCCATCCGCGTATGCAGAATATCAAGCACCGTGTCAAGCTCGTCAACCGGGAACTGTCCCGGCGCGCTTGCCTTATCAAATGCCCCGAACGTCACGCAGGAGCCAACCAGTTCTCCCGCCACCCTTGAAAGGCATCCAAGCGAGCCCATAGACATCGTGATGATTGGTGTTTCCGGATACCGCTCGTGGAACTCATTTGTCTCCTGTAACAGCGTAAGCACATCCGCCACCGTATTCGGCATGACTGCAAGCTTAACAATCGCCACATCACTTCCATGCATCCGCTCAAGGATCATCTCCAAAATATCCGCTCTCGGTGTCTGCTCAAAATCGTGGTGGGACGCGATCACATAAGCGCCCTTTTCCTGAAGTCTGCGGATCTCCTTCGGCGCGTTCTTCGCCTCCATAAATTCCACATCGATAAAATCTGCGATATGTTCTTCTGCCGCAATCTCATGGAGATCATAGATCTCATCCTGTGACAGTCCTCCGAGTCCTCCCTGATTCTTAGAGCGGTAGGTATACACTAAGATCGTATCTGTCACCAGCGGCTTTAACTGCGCGAGCACCTCACGGACTGCATTTAAGTCATCCGCGTGCGAAAACGCATCCACGCGCCATTCGATCATCTCGACCTTGTGCGCGGTCATCTCTTTTACCTTCTGGACGATCTCGTCCTTGGTCTGCTCCATAACCGGCACGCACACTAGCGGCCGCCCACTTCCGATCACTCGATTCTTTACGCATAAATATTCTTTCATGGCAGTTCCTTTTCCCTTACTTTTTTATGGATATGATTATACCTTTTTGCTTTGCCGAATGCAACGAAAACGGCAAGAAGATTGACATACACGGTGTTTGGGAGTATGATAGACAGTGATTTTTGAACATTATACATGAGGTGAAAATTTATGAGTTTTACTTTTATAAACCAATTACCAAGCCCGGAGGAGATCAAACGCGACTATCCGCTCTCTCCGGAACTCGCACAGTTAAAGGCTGCACGCGATGCACAGATCTTTGATGTACTCTCCGGAAAGGATGACCGTTTCCTTCTCATCATCGGCCCTTGCTCTGCGGACAACGAAGATTCCGTGTGCGACTATGTAAACCGTCTCACACCGATCCAGGAGGATGTTAAGGACGAGCTTATCATCATTCCGCGTATTTACACCAACAAGCCGCGTACCACCGGCGAGGGCTACAAGGGAATCGCATCCCAGCCTGATCCGGAAAAAGCGCCTGACATGGTTGAAGGACTGATTGCCATGCGTAAGATGCACATCCGTGCCATCCGTGAAAGCGGTCTGACCTGTGCCGACGAGATGCTCTACCCGGAGAACTGGGGATATGTGGAGGATCTTCTCTCCTACGTTGCGATCGGCGCACGTTCCGTTGAGGATCAGCAGCATCGTCTTACCGTCAGCGGTTTTGATGTCGCAAGCGGCATGAAGAACCCGACCAGCGGTGATTTCTCCGTCATGCTCAATTCCGTATATGCTGCACAGCATCCGCACCACTTTGTATACCGTGGCTATGAGGTCGAGACGACCGGAAACCCATACACACACGTTGTTCTCCGCGGTGCCGTAAGCAAGCACGGCAACACCACGACCAACTATCACTATGAGGATCTGATCCGGCTCCATGAGATGTATGAGAAGATGGATCTTGTCAATCCGGCTGCCATCATCGACACCAACCACTCCAACTCCGGCAAGAAGTTTAAGGAGCAGATCCGTATTGCAAAGGAAGTTATGCACAACCGTCAGCTCTCCTCCGATATCCACTCTCTGGTAAAGGGACTTATGATCGAAAGCTACATCGAGGAAGGCTCCCAGAAGATCGGTGAGCACATCTACGGCAAGTCGATCACAGATCCTTGCCTTGGATGGGAAGATTCCAAGCGTCTGATCTACGAAATTGCCGAAATGAACGCCAAAAGATAATGTCTTAGCAGAAAGTTGCCTGCTGTCGCTTCTATCAGGCAGCCCGCAAGAAAGATCAATACAAGAAAGAAAACCGATGCAATCTCCGCGAAAACGTAACGTTTACCGCTGTATTGTATCGGTTTTTTCTTATGTAGGATCATAAAAAACAGCACAAGATATATCGCATAATGCGGGAAAATCGAAAAGAAAAAAATGCCGATCCCAAGTATCCCCTGACTGTACAGACAGACACCGGCATACACACCGATCAGAAAAAGCAGCACCGGCGGTAACGCCTTTATCAAAATCTGCCGGAAGGACGTTGCACACAGCAAAAACAGTACAAAAAAGAATCTGCCCCTTGTCCACACAATGCTCCAGAACAATTCCTTCCAATTCCAGCCCTGCCCGGCAAAATGTGTCAGGTGATATGCATCCAGCAGATTATCGGTCGCATACCAGCTTCCGAGAAGCTGTGCCAGCAATATACCCGCCAAGAATACGACCAGCCACCAGGTTTTTATGCATTTTGCGCTCTGACTTTCTTTCCGTTTCATGTACTACATCAAGTTCCTTTTCCATTACTCCTTTTAGAATATGTCCCACTATTTGATTTTATTACTATATGCCATAATTGCCGCGACTGTTTTGGAGTCCTGGATCTTGCCCTCATAGATCATCTGGCAAAGCTCGGAAAGCTCGTAAGCCTGCACATCAATGGACTCTCCCTCATCCAGATGCTGTGTCCCCGGTATCAGATCAGTCGCAAGGTAAACATCGATAAATTCATCGCAAAATGCGACGGTGGTGCGCAGGGATAACAGATAGCTTACATTTTCACTCCGGTATCCGGTCTCCTCCTCAAGCTCGCGCACGGCGCACGCTTTGGTATCCTCCGTCCTGCTATCTCTCGCTCCCGCCGGGATCTCGATCGTCTCCCGCTCTAAGGCGTTCCGGTACTGGCGCACCAAAAGCAGCCGCCCGTCCGGCAGAACCGGGAGGATCGCAGCCGCTCCCATCCGGTGTGACACCAGATCCCACTCCTCTGTCTTTCCGTTTGCAATCTGCATGGTGTCCTTGTACACATCAAGGATCGTTCCCTGATACATAAGCTCCCGCTTGATCCGCTTCGGTCTATCTGCCATCGTTACCGCCCTCCAAAAGTGCTCTAAGCTCTTTGTCCGCCTGTTCATAGTTTTGGAACAAAATACCTGCGATATTGCAGTTTCTTGCTCCATCGATATTGATCTGCCGGTCATCGATAAACACTGATTCCTCCGCCAAAAGTCCGTAAGTGTTCAGCAGATACTCATAGATCTCCCGATCCGGCTTAAGCTCACTGATCTGGTAGGAAATGACCATGCCGTCTGCATACTTTAAGAAATCATACGTCTTTGAGTTGATTTCAAATGCATTCTTGCCGTAATTCGACAGGATGTATACGCCATACCCTTGCTCTTTTAACGTGCGAAGCCACTCGTTGGAGTATTCATACACATGCGTGATCGTCGGCAGATTGTCCCACAGACGGTCTACCTCCGCCGCAAAGCCCGGCATCCGGTCCTTGAAAAGTGCACGGATCTCCTGATCCTCGTAAGGATATTTGTCACATTGCTCCCAGAATACCGGGAATATATTTGCATGAAAAGCATCGATCGCCTCTTTTGAAAATCCGAGTGTTTTCATGCACTCATCCGGATGAAAGTCAACGAGTACACACCCCAGATCAAATATCACATTTTTAATTGCCACTAAATTATCCTCCTGTTGCCTATTTTGAAAAAAAACCGGAAGCCGTTCCCTAAGGAAAACTTCCGGTTAATTTTTGATTGATCTTACTTTGCATAATCAACGACTCTGGATTCACGGATAACATTGATCTTAATCTGCCCCGGATATTCTAACTCAGATTCGATCTGCTTAGAAATATCTCTAGCCATCAATACCATGTCAGCGTCACTGATCTGCTCAGGAACTACCATAATACGAACCTCTCTGCCTGCCTGAATAGCAAAAGATTTCTCAACACCCTTATAACCATTTGTAATATCTTCTAACTGCTTTAACCGATTAGAGTAAGTCTCTAATGTCTCTCTTCTTGCACCCGGTCTTGCTGCGCTGATCGTATCAGCCGCCTGTACCAGACACGCGATAAGAGATGTCGGTTCAACATCCCCGTGATGTGATTCTACTGCATTAATCACCAGTGGGGATTCCTTGTATTTCTTACATAATTCTACACCCAGTTGAATATGTGAGCCTTCCATATCATGATCAACGGCTTTTCCAATATCATGTAATAATCCGGCACGCTTTGCCATGCGAACATCTTCGCCGATCTCAGCAGCCAGAAGTCCAGTCAACTGTGCGACCTCGATGGAATGCTTTAACGCATTCTGACCATAACTGGTACGGAACTTCATCTTTCCAAGTAAACGAACCAATTCCGGATGGATGCCATGAATACCAACCTCAAGGACTGCGTTCTCGCCTTCCTCGCGGATCATGGTCTCAACTTCTTTCTGAGCCTTCTCAACCATCTCTTCAATACGAGCTGGATGAATACGTCCATCAACAATCAGCTTCTCCAGAGCGATCCTTGCGACCTCTCTGCGGATTGGATCAAAGCTTGATAAAATGACAGCCTCCGGTGTATCATCAATGATCAGATCAACACCGGTCATCGTCTCAAGAGTACGGATGTTACGTCCCTCACGTCCGATGATACGTCCCTTCATCTCATCATTCGGAAGCTGGACAACAGAGATTGTTGTCTCTGCCACATGATCAGCAGCACATTTCTGAATGGCTGTAACCACATAGTCCTTTGCCTTCTTGCTTGCTTCCTCCTTCGCCTGATTCTCCAATTCCTTGACTAACTTTGCAGTATCAATTTTTACATCTTCTTCAATGGTTTTTAAGAGGTATTCCTTTGCTTGTTCGGAGGTTAATCCAGAGATTCTTTCGAGTTCCTGTAAGCGTTGCTCATTAAGCTTTGCAATCTCTTCCTTCTGCTTGTTCAGTACTTCTTCCTTCGCTGTAAAACCAGCCTCACGCTTCTCAACGGCTTCTAACTTCTTGTCCAGACTCTCTTCCTTCTGAACAATACGTCTCTCATTCCGCTGAATCTCACCTCTGCGCTCTTTGATCTCTTTGTCGAGTTCATTCTTCGCCTTGATGTTCTCTTCCTTTGCTTCGAGCAAGGCTTCGCGCTTCTTGGTTTCGGCTGTTTTTACTGCCTCATCAATGATCTCTCTGGCTTTTTCCTCAGCACTACCAATCTTGGAATTGGCAGCATTCTGATGGTAAGCACCTGCGACAAACCATACAATGACTGCAGCTACAAGGACAGAAACTACGGCAGTGATTACATAAGATAACACTACAGGAGCACCTCCTTTATTAAATTTTCATTGTACATATAACAAAAAGAAAACCCTTTTTTGTGTCATAAACTACAACATATAAATTGTATCGTTTTTATAGAAATATGTCAAGAAGTTGTGTTATTTTTGAAACAATTCTATACATTCTGATTATTATCCGCTCCGCTTGCGGCAGGATACGCGGTTTTATGCATAATTGCTCCGTAAAAAAAGCAATCACGCTTTCATACATTTTAGGATGTCGCTGCTACGAAATCCCCGCCTTAGAATGTACTGATAGATCCTCGCGAACTCCTTCTGATCACAATTCTTTGGATCATAATGCCGCTTGGCAAGAAGCGCCATGATCTGTTCTGTCTCATCCCCATCACAGCCATCCTCGACCGCCCTCTCTGCGACATCACGCTCCATACCCTTTGCAAGAAGTTTCTGCTTGAGCTGCCCCCTGCTCATCCGATCCTTGTGGTACTGCACATAGGTAGCAGCATAACGCTCGTCGTCGAGATAGTGAAAATCCTTCACATACTGGATGGCATCGTCAATACAGTCCTGCGGGTATTCTCCGGCAGCCAGCTTGTCACGGAGCTGATATTCCGTGCGATCCATCTGCTCAAGCAGATGCAGGGTGCGTTTCTTTGCGCGCTTTCCAAGCGTATTTTTCATCAGATCCTCATACTGCCTGTAAGACAAAGAGGCATGCTCTTGTATCCGATAAGTGCGTGCCTCCCCTCTGTAAAGCAGACAAGTGATTCCATCGGAAAACTTCACACGAAGCTTTCCCTTTCCAACCGGCTCACAGCCGATCACCTCTACACTGTCCATAGCCTATTGTTATTCTTTCTCGGTGTTCTCTTCCGGTACTTCCTCTTCCTGCTCTGCGAAGAAATGCTCGCGCACCTTCTCCTCGATCATCGCGGCAAATGCCGGGTTATCACGCAGATAAGTCTTGGCATTCTCTCGTCCCTGACCAATCTTATCACCCTCGTAAGCATACCACGCACCGGACTTATTGATGATGTTCAGATCTGATGCAAGATCTAAGATGTCACCCTCTCTGGAGATTCCCTGACCAAACATAATATCAAACTCTGCTTCCTTAAATGGCGGCGCAACCTTGTTCTTTACGATCTTTACGCGGACGTGGTTACCAACAACCTCTCCTGCCTGCTTCAAGGATTCTACTCGTCTGACATCCAGACGGACAGATGCATAGAACTTAAGCGCACGTCCACCGGTCGTCGTCTCCGGGTTACCAAACATCACGCCAACCTTCTCACGGAGCTGGTTGATAAAAATAACGATACAGTTGGACTTACTGATCACACCGGTCAGCTTACGAAGTGCCTGACTCATAAGTCTTGCCTGTAAGCCCACATGGGAGTCTCCCATGTCACCATCAATCTCCGCCTTCGGAACAAGGGCTGCAACAGAATCGACAACAACAATATCCACCGCACCGGAGCGCACCATCGTCTCGGTAATCTCAAGTGCCTGCTCTCCGCAGTCCGGCTGTGATATGTAAAGGTTGTCAATATCTACTCCGATATTCTTCGCGTATACCGGATCAAGTGCGTGCTCCGCATCAATAAATCCGGCAATTCCGCCCATCTTCTGAACCTCTGCAACACAGTGCAGGGCAACGGTTGTCTTACCACTGGATTCCGGTCCGTAGATTTCAATGATACGTCCCTTCGGCAGTCCGCCGATTCCAAGTGCAATATCAAGACTTAAAGATCCGGTTGGCACCGTCTCAACATTCATGTGTGCGGCATTGTCGCCAAGCTTCATGACAGATCCCTTACCATACTGCTTCTCAATCTGTGCAATCGCTGCGTCCAATGCTTTTAATTTATCTTCTTTTGCCATAGTCGTTCTCCTTTACTCGAACTTATGTTCGTCTCTTGTTTCATGGTAGTATACTTTTGTCTTTTTGTCAACCACAAAACTTTAAAAAAGGGAAAAACAGCGAATATGCTGTGTAAGAAAAAAGAGCAGTCGCTTTTGCAACTGCTCTCATTATACCGATTATTCCATTAACCGTCAATAAGTGTGTTCAAATAATCCACGATCGTCTGCTTGTCCTGCAGTCCGACCATGCGCTCCTGAAATACACCTTTATTCATAAATACAAGTGTCGGGATGCTGACTACACGGTAATCCAGTGCAAGTGAAGGCTGCTCGTCCACATTGACCTTGCACACTTTAACCTTTCCAGCCATCTCTTCTGCGATCTCGTCCACAATCGGTCCCTGCATCATGCATGGTCCACACCAGCTCGCCCAGAAATCAATTACAACCGGCACATCTGCGCCAAGCACTTCCTGCTCAAAAGTATCCTTCGTTAATTCTACAACACTCATTTTTCTTCCATCCTTTCTTAGCTTATTTTATCTATGCCAATCCCAACTGACAGCCTCCGGCCTCATGCAGCTAACAATCAGTCAGCCACCGATATATGCAGACGGATGCCCGTTCTGGATATTACACACTAATTGCGGCTGAACTCCTCAAGAACCAGTCCTTTGTTGCGGTCGAGCACCATGCCGACGCTCCATGCATTGACAAACAGAAGCAGCGGATTGCCCTTCATATCCATGACCTTCTTCATATCGGAGGTTCCAACGATCGCATCCACATCCGTCTCCTCCTTATTCGCGATCCAGCGGATATGCTCATACGGAAGATTCTCCAGACGGATCTCCACATTGTATTCATTCTCCAGGCGGAACCGCAGGACGTCGAACTGTAGGACACCTACTACACCTACTATGATCTCCTCCATGCCGCCTTTGTATTCCTGGAAAATCTGGATCGCACCTTCCTGCGCGATCTGTGTCACGCCCTTTACGAACTGCTTGCGCTTCATGGAATCCACAAGACGCACGCGCGCGAAGTGCTCCGGAGCAAAGGTCGGGATACCCTCAAACGCAAATTTTTCCTTAGCGGTGGTAAGTGTATCTCCGATCGAGAAGATTCCCGGATCGAAAATACCGATGATGTCTCCGGCATACGCCTCCTCAACCATCTTGCGCTCGTCAGCCATCATCTGCTGCGGCTGGGACAGCTTGATATTCTTCTGTCCCTGCACATGGTAGACCTCCATGCCGGCGGTAAACTTGCCGGAACAGATACGCATAAATGCGATACGGTCTCTGTGGTTCTTGTTCATATTTGCCTGAATCTTAAATACAAACGCGGAAAAATCCTCACGGAACGGATCGATCATTCCCTGATTGGACTGTCTTGCAAGCGGTGCGTAAGTCATCTGCAAAAAATGCTGCAAAAATGTCTCCACACCAAAGTTGGTAAGAGCTGATCCGAAAAATACCGGGGAAAGCTCTCCCTTTGTCACCTGATCGATGTCAAAGGCTGCGCTTGCGCCATCCAAAAGCTCGATCTCCTCCAAAAGCTGATCCTTAAAGTCAGCTCCGATCTCCGCTTCAAGTGCCGGATCATCAATTCCGATCAATTTCTCGGAGCCTTCCTTTGTTCCCTTTAAGGTATCTGCAAATGTCATGACCGTCTTGGTGTTGCGGTCGTATACCCCCTTAAATTCCTTTCCGGAACCGATCGGCCAGTTGATCGGGCAGGTTGCAATGCCAAGCTCCTTTTCAATATCATCCAAAAGTTCAAAGGTGTCGTTCGCATCGCGATCCATCTTGTTGATAAAGGTAAAGATCGGAATGTGACGCATCACACAGACCTTAAACAGCTTTCTTGTCTGCGCCTCGACACCCTTGCTGGCATCGATCACCATGACCGCAGAATCCGCCGCCATAAGTGTACGGTAAGTATCCTCCGAGAAGTCCTGATGTCCCGGAGTGTCCAGAATGTTTATGCAATATCCGCCGTAATTGAACTGTAAAACAGATGAGGTTACAGAAATACCTCTCTGCTTTTCGATCTCCATCCAGTCCGAAACCGCATGACGTGCAGTTGCCTTTCCCTTTACGGAACCGGCAAGGTTGATCGCACCACCATACAACAGGAACTTTTCGGTAAGTGTCGTCTTACCGGCATCCGGATGGGAAATGATCGCAAATGTACGACGTTTTTGAATCTCATCTTTTAGGTTATTCACAAATATATCCTCCAACTACGCAAATCCGGCTTTCGCCGCTTTTAGTAGTATATCCCAGTTTTTCTACATTTTCAACGAATAATCGAAAAACTATTGCTCTAAGGCGGAAGAATCTGTGCTGATCGGAGTGATAATGATGTTTTCTGCTGCAATTCCGGTCTTGCGTTTTACGATATCCTCCACCTGTGCGCGCTTGGCATCCGTCACATCGCCCATATCAACCACAACATCGCAGGTATCATCGCTGATGCTTACCACAACATTCAAAAAGCCCTTTGCCTCAAGCATCATCTCCGCGTTTGCTTCTTTCTCGGAAATATCCGCAAGTGCTACCATCTCATTTACCGCGTCCTGCTTCTGCTCCTCGCTCAAGGATTCGTTGTCGATGATTTCCAAAAGTGCTTCCTTATTTTTGGAGCGGATCTGCTCACGGTTTAGCTTTACCTCTGCCGCATAGCTTGCTTCGGTCACGTTCACGCTCGTGAGGACCGCCTCACCCGGATTTAGGGTTTCCTCCGCATCGGAAGCTGCATCCTCACCATCCGTCAATGCCACATCCTCGCTCTCCAAGCTCTCATCAAGCGTAATCTCCTCCCCCATCGTTTCGGTACTGCCCGGCTCCTCAAAAATATCATAGGTGCTATTGTCGATCACATAATCGGTTTCCAGCGCATCGGCATTTGTTTCGGCAGCCTTTTCCTTATTATTGTTTACACGGTCATAGCTTATGTACCCTGCGATCGCGATCATAAATGCAAGTGTAGTGATAATCAGTTGGTTTTTGTGAAAAATCTTCTTCAATTTGCGTCCTCCTAATCAGACATCTTTACTATTTTTATTTTATGTGGCTCAATATTAAATAATGCCATAACTGCATCAGAAATATCAGAAACCGTCACCGCATTTCCGCCTCCCTGCGCCACGATCAGTACACCCTCCACATCCGGCAGATACTGGTTGGTCACATAGGGGCTTTCCTCCTTGTCGTGCTTATATACTACCGTGCTTGTCTCGCTGTTCTCCCCATCCCTTTTTACATTCTTATCGAGCACATGTGCGCCCGTGTCCTTTATCGTCAGCATGACACGCACCTTTCCGACTCCGTCCATGTGCGAAAGCAGTTCTTCCAGTTCCTGCTCTAACATTTCCTTGTAGGAGTCGTATTCCTGTGCCGTGCTTTCCACCGTAGTGCCTGCCACCTGTGTGTTCTCCGAGGCATTAGAACTGCCCTGCTCTTTTGTTCCCCCATTCGAGGGAATTGCAATCACTAACAGCAAAATGCCAAACAGCAGAACGATCAGCCAGTCCGTCCTGTTCATGTGCTGCAGCTTATTCTGCAGATTCTTCCACGAAAAAGATCTCAAACATATCCTCCCCCTCTCCCTCATAGGCAATCGTATCGAGTTGCTCCGAAAGTTCTTCAAACGAAAGCGCCTCCGGCACCGCCATATCGTTGTCCATCCATGTCAGCACCGGCTTTAGCAGAAGCACCGCCATGAGCGCTCCCGTGAAAAACTGCACATACTTCTTATAGCTCTCCTTCGGTGTCAGATACGTGATGATCTGCAAGAGCAGCAAAAATATAAAATAGCTTTTCACAAAGCCTGTGAGCACTCCCATCACAGCCTCACCTCCTCATCTCCATTCTTCCCAAACCTCCGCGAAACACCTCTGCATCCCATATAGAAAACTATCCTGCATATCCGGGCTTCACCTTTTAGAGAAAAGCGATTCCACAAAAATTGCAGAGATTCTTTCAACCGATCCGGCGGTGATAAGGTTGTGTCTTTTGTCGGCTTTGACACTCCCCGCCCGACTGTCCGCGGCAGAAAGACTTGCACTCAAACTTTTTAGTTCTTCTAAGCGGGCGTTTTTGTGAAGTTGATATTAGAGCATGCCCTTCAAAACTCGCTTTTTATATCTTCTATATATAAACACGGTTAGCTCAAACAGATGAAGGGCATGCTCACATTTCCCAAAATCCGCCCGCAAGAAGAACACAAAAGTTCTCGAATTGCAATTCTTTCTGCCGCGAACCGCCGGGCTGGAGTGCTCAAACCTATAAAAGACAGAACTCATAAATAAAC